>JADGDY010000080.1 GCA_016744655.1 Bacteroidales bacterium
GAAACCTATTTAAAATCAGCATCATGGGAGACGCATTTGTACAAGCCTATTTCCATTTAGTATTTGCAGTAAGAAATAGGAATCGATTAATTGAAAAAAAACTGGAAAGACGAACTCGAGAAATACATCACGGCAATCATTCAAAATAAAAAACACAAGTGATTAGCTATAGGTTCTCAACCTGACCTATCCATATTTTTATTGGTTATAACCCAAACTATAAACCCCGGAATTAGTGCAGCTTATAAAAACCTCTTCTGACAATTGGATAAAATCAAATAAAAAATCGTATTTGACTTTCATTGGCAGCAGGGTTATGGAGCTTTCACTCACTCTCATTCACAAATTGATTCTGTTGTTAATTATGTTTTAAATCAAGAAGAACATCATAGCGAAGTTAGTTTTAAAGAAGAATATCTTGGAATTTTAAAGAAACTCAATATTGAGTTTAAAGATGAATATCTGTTTGAGTTCTTTGATGATGTGAAAGATTGGTAAAGAGATGAATAGACCGGTGCTCTGCACCTCTTGATTTTGTATCATGATTGCGCTTTTAATACTGAGCGGTGCTCTGCACCTTATAATGAGTTTTTATTGTGATCTTCGTTATAAATGAAATGCAGTATTATAATTTTTTTATTATTAATCAGTAAGAAATGGTAATGATTAGTTTTCACTAATTGCCCTAGTTGTCCATGGGGATTCAGGGAAAAGGTTTAGTAAATGATTAGATTGAAAAATAGATATTCTGAAATCATTTAATTTTTGAAACTGAAATCTGATTTTTTTTGGCTCCCCACGGGTTGGAACGATGCTGTTCGCGACGATGAATGTAGCGATAATGATAGTATCGTCATTAACCGAAGCGTCAGCTGAAAGGGCAAAACAAAAAAATCATTCCTTATTGGCAATTTTATTAATTTGATATTAGACAGATTAGTAACATCTGATCAATGATTACTTCACCGCAGAATAGCGAAAATCAATAACAATATCATCCGCATATAACTTACCATATCTTGAGGAGACAACAGTCGTTTGCGGTATAATGACCAAGATTGCCGAGGATTCTTTTTCTACTCTAAAAGCAAAAGTGTTTTTCACATTTTCAGCAATAAAAGCTCGTTTTATGGCATCATAAATCTTTACTTCCTTTTCTCCAATTTCAATACTAACTTCTTTAGCTTCAACATTAGGATTATAATATAGATACGAAGGATAGGCTTTGGCTCGATAGAAATCGGTAGCTAAAAGATCTAATTGCAGGATATTGTCTACATTGGTTCTTGAAATGATAGCTCCTGCAATACCTACATGTCCGCTACCATATACGCTAAACTGAGAGACATCCGGATTTCCTTCTATCCAATGTGGACCATCGCCAAGAGCAATAGGAGCTTCCATATCTGCAGAAGAAGTATATAGCGATTTTTTTATCAAGCCCTCATAACCAATCACACCTTTAGTATGCTGTTTTAATTCTGGTATGGTTTGATGATCATCTCCAATTTCATAAGGGTAAAATAGTTTTATAGCATTGCTGGCATTAAGCATCCATTTTCCAATGGCATCCGCATAACGCTGATCATATCTAATCATGGGAACCAAAGGCCACATGGCATCATAGGTATTCATTAAAAAGCCATATCCACCATTATGAATAGTACTTCCTACTAGACCTGAGACATCGTATCCATTCCAGTTATCGGCTAAGACTCCCCAACCTTCACGACACTTGGGAGTCCCATTAAAGGTCCAGTCCAATATTTTATGATAATCATAATTCATTCCTTCTTCGGCATTCAGGCGAGCAGCAACATAAGCCCCAAATGGCATTAAAATTTCGTAGAAACGGTTGTCTTGCTGATTCAACAAAGCTTCAAGAGAAGATTTTGCTCCTTTTAAATATTTGGGATTCTGAAATTTCTGATAGGCTGAATACAATACATAGGCATGGCCAGCCGCGGCATCTTCTTGTTTGCAAATCCAATTATCTTGTGGTTCCACAGTTCTATAGTTAAAAAATGAATGGTGATAATTTCCTGCCATTGTGGAGTCAGCCAGATAGAATTTATCTGCAACCGATTTCAATATGATATTATAATCTGGCTCATTGGGATAAAAATCAGCAACACCATAGAATAATACATTGGGATATACATCGTACCACCAATCTCTCGCATAACCTCCTCCCAGTAAAGCTACTTCAGGGCAGGTATTGTTCATTACGATATCCCACTCAGTCTCGGAATTGAAATAATTCTTTAACATGGATACATAGTTTTTATGGTTCTGATTTGACTTATCTATCCCAACTAGGCTTCCTCCTAAAACAGAACCAATAGTAGCTAAAGACTCATGAAATATTCCATTATTATGCTCTGGGCCTTGTCTGATATCTCCCATTGCAGTGTAGATTCCAAAGGTTTCTTGATCGAAATTTTTTCGGGAATCATCATACCACGTCATGGGCCAATAATCTCCTGTTTGACTGGTATCATAAACAAGAGAATCAAATCCTTTGGCCAATCCTTTAAAATCGATTATTTTGAAGGGCTCCGGTAAATTTGGCATCAATTCAACACGATCCAGCTTTATTTGCTCAACTGTATTAATGGGCTCCTCATGTGAAGGTCTGTTATTACAAGAAATAAAAAAGAGGCTCACTGCAAAAGTGACCATTAAGACTGTTATTTTAAGCGTTTTCATTCTCAAATTGTTTTTGACGACTTAGAAGTTGTTTTGCTATCCATATAGAAAATAATTGCAAGGTTCCAATAATTAATAAGGCGTATCTTAAGGCAATATCAGCATTGATATAAAAAGCTATAATTAAAAAGGTTCCTGCTCCAATAAATCGTCCAACAAATAATCCAAACTCATGGTTTAGAATATAAGAGAACTCATTTCTGTTTTCAAATTTCGAAAGCAAATCAATCACTTTTAGCTGAATAGGAAAATAAGCAATATCGAGAACTGGTCGTGCTATCAACAGGAGGAACATAAATATAATAACCCCGAGCTGATTGAAAAGCAAACCATTAATAAAGGAGCCAAGGAAAAAGAAGATCAGTCCAAAACTAAAAATGATAAGGCGATGTTTTGGTTGAGATATTTTGCCTAAAATAAACATCACAATAGCTGCAAGAATGGCCCCTATTGATTGCGCTGTACCAAGCGCTCCTTCCGATTCGAAAAATTTCATCATCAGCATTGCTGGTGCTGTTACAATAAAGCCCTGTGCTAAACCTTTTAACACAGCCAACTGTAACATTTTATTCCATAGTTTATTAAACTTAAAGAAAAGAAACTTCTCGCTTTTGGGTTTCTCATATTCTCCAAAATGAAATACGATAGATGCCAAAATGGTAATCAGGAACACGATACCGGTCACCACTTTATATCCCGTATTGATTCCAGCATCAGTAGGACCATTTCCCTTTATCAAATACCAACCAATCATAAATGGTACTATTGAAGCTATTATGGTATAGAAGAAAGTCTCTAAACCATAATAAAAGTTTCGTGTTTTATCTTTCGTGGTATCTAAAACCAGATAATCTCTATTGGCCCAGTATAATCCAAAAGACATCCCCATAATTAAGCCCGCACCTACCAAGCCATAGTAATTGATTTCGTTTAAGGACATCATAAACACCATAGAAACCCCACTTAATAGCATACCTGCAGAGAAAAGTCTTTTGATGTTTATTTTATTCAATAGATAACCATTGATGAAAAAGGTAATAGGAATACCTGTATAGATGGCCAACTGATAGAACATTACTTTTGCTGGATCATTAGAGCTTCTCATGATATAGGAGGCCACAAAAATATCGATTACTGGCAACACAAAAGCATAAATCACATTGGTGATGATTAATATTTTCGCACTTCTTGTAAAGTCCTTAAAACCTACTGCTTTAATTTTTAACATTAGATATCTAGTTTTGATAATATTTCTTTGATTGAAAATTTGGCCTGGCAAACGAATTCATCTGAAGCCCCGTAGTACATATGAATTGTATCCCCAATCACAATATGACCATTGGTAAAGACCACATTACCAAAGAAACCCGTTTGTTCATATTTGGCTATCGGTTCCATGATAGCTTCTTCGGATCGAGCCAAAACAATGGATGGATCTTTCAGATCCAAAAGAATGGCGCCAAGGCAATACCTATTTTCTTTTGTTGCTCCGTGATAAATTTCGAGCCAACCTTTCTTTGTTTTAATGGGAGCCGCACCAGCACCCAGACGATTGCTATCGAATTTCCCTTCTCGTGTTTTGGCAATACATTTATGATTTCCCCAGTGAATAGCATCGGGTGATTCAGCTAACCACATATAATTGCCACCTAATTCAGGACTGCTAGGACGGTGCAATGCATAATATTTTCCATTAATCTTTTCTTCAAAAATGGCGCTATCTTTATTGTGCGGACTCAAGATCATTCCTTTCTTTTCAAAATGCTTCCAATCTTTAGTCATTCTTAATCCAACGCCCACCCCATTTGCAGAAACCATGGTATAAGTCAGATAATAAGTGTCATCGATCTTAGATACTCGGCAATCTTCAATGCCATAGGATTCGTATTCCCTTTCTCCAAAAAGGGAAGGATATTCTGGATCTTCTGTAAAACTGGTGCCATCTTTACTACTCAACAATCGGAGATGAGAAATGGTTGTCAGGTAATCAAGGCCATCGTAATTGATGACACGCGCATCTGAAGCATCCAGTTTGGGATCATTAAGATCGAAATCTAAAATCTCAACATTTCCTTCATCATTATAAATTGGAACTGATAATACACCGTCTTTTTGAACGGTCCGTTCCGCGGTCCGAATCAGCATCCATATTTTTTCATTAAACTCAAATACACCTGGATTTAAAAGGCACTCGATAATCATATTATCGTTGCTGGCTTTTAAATCTTTTGGAAATAAGATAGGATTGTCTGGATATCGTTTTGCTATATCTGCCATAAATATTAGATTTGATTATCGTGTAATTATAACTTTCGTGTTCATGAATAGGTCTCCCATTTGCATATTTAATAGATAGATACCTGTTTGCATTTTACTTGTATTTATATAGAGAGGAGATTGATGATTATATAAACCTGCTCCACTTTTTATTATCTTTCCTGTGAGGTCTATTAACTGAAAATCAATTGTTGTTTCAGTCAAGGGACTATAATCAATCCATAAACATTCATTTGCTGGATTTGGAAAAACATGAATCCTTCCTTGCTTGCTTTGTTCTATAATGGATGTTGTATTATGATAAACCTCTTTAATATGAGTAGGAGAAAGCGGATGATCGAAAAGGTATATTTCATCTAGTCTTCCTTCGAAGTAAAAATCTTGATCAGGACGTGCCCTCCCCAATACTAAATCATAAGAAGTGCTTGCGATATCTCCAGTAAAAGGCACAAAGGAATCTAATTCTCCATCGAGATATATTTCTAAATCAGTTCCAGAATAAACCATAGCAAAATGCTGCCACTGTTCATTTTTTATCAAGGTCTTGGCATCTAAATCTCTGATACCCTGATTGGTTCTTACTGTAAATCGTAAGATGTTATTGCTAATAGAAACTTTCCATCTATTGTCCCAATTTCCATGTGAAATAGGATAAGCCTCATCCCCGCCTCCATCCTGAGAAAAGATCCATCCGGTCAATGTTAATCCCGTTCTAAAATTTAATTGATCGTTATTATCGACAGAAATATAAGATGTAGCTCCATTGAAAGCTCCTGAAGAAGTTGTTGTATGATTAACATCTGGTTGAAAAGTGATGTTGTATGGAGTGGTTTGCTGATTAAATAGACTATAATCGTTGGCATTTCCGCTGAAGGGAAGATATAATATAGGATCTCCTTTTTCTAGATTACTTAAATCTCGAACCATGACGATGATGCTATCATTAGCGCTTCCATCAACATCAGAAACTTGGCAGTAGATGGTATAATCACCAAATGTACTGGGCGCAGTCCATTTAATATCTTCTCCATCTCCAATAATACTTCCTTCACTCGTAGACCATTCAAAACTTAATTCGTCGCCATTTCCCTCCTCAACTTGACAATTGATTTGAGTATATTGCCCAATATCAATTTTCCCAGGACTCCCCTCTATTGAAATTATTTTTGGGATAGATGGAATTCTATCTTTCACTTCAACATACAAACTCTTGGAAGCTGATAATCCAGAACCTGAGCTCACAGTACAAACAATATGATAAAAGCCAGCTTCCTCAGGTGCTTTTATGCTAAGTATTTCATTTCCTATAATAGAATTACCATCCATAGTCCAATGATAAGTGATTTCTGTATGGTCAACATCCTGGGCAGTACAATATACCTTTATAGAATCAGTAATTTCAACTGGATTTTTAAGGGCCTTGAGGGCTTTAATTCTTGGAGGATGATCTGAGATGAATTCTCCATTATCAAAATCGATGACAATAGAATTTGCTAATGTTTTATTTCCATCTAAAACTATTTCTGCATCATCAGGCACATAAACCAAGATGATGGATTTATGAGCTGGGATTAATATTTCAACATGGCCTGATAACTCATTAAGGATAAATTCATTTTCTATGACATTGTAAATATCCTTTTGTTCCTCCCCTACATTTAATGATATTATAGTATCGGTAGCGTATGGATTCCAAAGCAAAAAAGTAGGATAAGCGGTGGAATAAAAGTCTGTTTTGGTGAGATCAAGTTTCAAAATGGCTTCAATATTGGTGGTATCAATTAGGCTTCCGAAATATCCAACGTGTGACGCCCCATAAAGGGCTAAATTTGTTGGAGCCCAGCCGTTTCTTATAGCATCCCCAGTTGAAAATGGGCTTTTACCATCAAATACTTCTTTCATGGCTTCATGAGCCACACAATGGTTCGGGTCATTTTCTATTGCCCATTCTTCGCTATCTTGGTGGTCGGAGAGTAAAAAGCCAGGATAAAAAAGGCGAGAGGCGTTTGCTAGATTTAGCATCCACTTGCCTATTGCATCAGCAAAACGTTCATCGTAACGCACCAAGGGTAATAAAGCAGCCGCATGTTGAAAGCCATTCATCAGAAAGGCATAGTCGTTTCCATTATCATTGGCCTCCCCTATTAGTCCTGAACAATCATAATCACCCCAGGTCCCCACTATGGTTCCCCAACCTCGCAAATCACCACGTTCGAAACTCCAGTTGAGCATTTTTTCAATATCGTAATTGGTTCCTATTTCTGCGTTCATTCTGGCTGATACATAAGTTCCATAAGGTAATTGGAGTTCATAGGAAGGATTATCATCCCAATTATTCAAGAATTCGAGCGCCCATTCGGCACCGATCAAATAATCCTCATTTTCTGTTTCCAGATAGGCATTATATAATATCCAAGCTATGGCTCCAGCGGCTTCAGGCTGCTTAACTCCTTCGGTGAGCGGTATCATTTGCTTAAGATTCCAAGCCCTGTAATTCATATAAGGAAACTCCCAAGGACTTGCGCTTCCACCCATACTCTTAAGGGCTTCCAACCAACGGTCAGCAACTATCACAAACTGCTCGTTGAAATCTCCAGTGTTTGGATATAAATCGTTTAGTTGATAAAAGAAGATATTAGGCATGGTCTCGTACCACCAATCGTGACCAGAACTCGCTGAATAATTATTTAGATAAATATTTTCATCTGAGGCGAGATTAAAAAAATTTTCGCTCATTAAAACCCAGTTTTGATCAAACTGATTGCTTTTATCGATACCTGCTAAAGTGGCTCCTATGACGGCAGGTAGATAATTTATTCCTTCGGCTGATGTGCCAAGTGTTTTCCCAACATAAGTAACCATTGCGGCGCTTTGATGATTGGGGTAATTGATTCCGTTGTCATTAGTTGCCACAAGAGGTAAATATTCACCATTTAAATCCACATTAAATACCAAGGAATCATAATCCTGAGCGACTACCTTCCAGTTTCTCATCAAATAGGGCTGAGGATTGTTTGGCATTTGGGCAATTCTTTCAATAACAACCTGTTGAGCGCTTATACTTCCTATAACAAATATTAGAATGAAATTTAAAAATAAGGACTTCATATTTTAATGAGTTACTGTTCTTATAACTTGATGAGAATTGAAAATTAAGTACGATTTCAAATAGGCTTAACTCAGCTGTTTATAAAATCCTAAATGATTAATTTCTAATAGGTTTACATTATACTCCGAGCTAAAGGACGGAGCAATTTAATACATGAAACTTTCAGCTGCTGAGTTTAACCAACTAGGAACAAGTCCAAATGAAGAGAGCAGTTTGATATTATTAGCTAGGAATAGTATCTTCACTCTATTAACAGATCGAGATGATTGATTTTAGAATATGCATATAAACATATTATGATAATCAAGTCCTATAAAAACCAAATATTTTTATAGGACTTGAAAATTAAGCTAAACTATTATTGAACTTTTTCAAGCGCATAAATAGAAGCAACCTCAGAAGAGGTTAAAACTCTGTTATAGTATCTAATATCGTCAAGTGATCCATGGAAATATCCACCCCATTCTGCAGGAATAATATGATCATTATCATAGTTATCTGCATTGTCTGCATATTTACTAGAACCGACACCAATGGCAAGGTCATGACCTTCAACTTTAACCATATCACCAATAGTCTCAGAATATTCTTGAGTCTGAACACCATCAACATAGAAAACCATGCTTCCAGATTCATAAGTAACAGTAAGGTGATACCAAGTGTTTATATCCAATGGAGGATCAGTATCTTTATCATAGATAGCTTCTGAAGTAGATACGGTAAAGAACGATTTATTTGCAGATTGCAATTGAAATTTAAATCCATTCCATGACTGTAATCCCATAAAACGATTATTTTCTCTAATTTCAGTTGCATTTACCCATAATGCAATAGAAATATTAGTTGGATTTAGTGCTAATGTATAAGGCACATTAATAAAAGCACCTTCATTGAAGAAATAAGCGCTATTCTCATTTCCAAAACGGTCAGTTGTAAGAACAGGAGTTCCTGCTCCAAATGATGCATGACCAGCTGTAGTAATACCATCATTTCCATTACCGCTATAATCTGTAGCATCACCATCAAACAACCATTGTGCAACAAGACCATCAGTTGAAACATTTTGAATTTGCTTGCCTTCAAAAATCACCTTAGAAGCTTCTAAATTTACTTTAGCAGCATCCATTACAGATTGAGCTGAAGAAGTTGGAACTGCGATTGCAGCATCGATTGATGTTTGAAAAACAGCTTTAGAACCTACTTCAAAGAAACCAATAGAAGTACCTTCTACGGCACTACTTTGTAATGTTTCACAGTCTGTAACTAAAGAATTCAGAGCAGTTTTATCGCCTGCTGGGACTACAACATCATCATCATCTTCTGAACAGCTTGTAGCAAAAATACTAAATGCCATAATCGCTGAAAACAGCATTAAAAAATTAAACATCTTTTTCATAATAAATAAAATTTAGTTAGTAATTGAATTATTTTTTATTTTCGATATCAATACCCATTATTTTGGGTTATATTTTCATTAGTCTCTATTTCAGATTGTGGAATAGGATATACTTTATGGACTTCGTAATTAAAGTTATCATTATCGATAAAAGCGCGATCGGCATATTCTTTTCCATATCGGATGATATCGAAATAACGCACATTCTCGAAGCCAAGTTCCACACGTCTTTCGTGGCGAATAGCTGCTCTTAATACAATAGGATCAGAAGTAGTAATATCTGGTAACAAGCCTACAGGAATTGAACCATAATCTAAAATATTATTATCATACAAATAGCTTTCTCTTGCTCTTGTCCTCACTTTATTTAGAGCAACTAAGGCTTCAGTAGTATTTCCTATTTCATTTAAAGCCTCAGCCCGAATTAAGAGAATCTCAGCATAACGAATTACGGTAGAATTTAAATCAGCATCACCTTTTGTATTTACAGGTATTTCCGAGATGGGCTGTAATGTTTTCTTTTGATTATAACCTGTGGATGACCAAGATGAGCTATAAGGAATATCGTCGAACCAAATATGGCCTTCACGCCCCAGGGTATAATCAAGTCTAGGATCACAAACACTATCAATGGTAAACTCAAACTCATCTACAAAATCTTGAGTAGGTTCATCAAAACCATATCCATTCTGATAGCGAGGCGCAAGCCATTGATTGAGTCTACTGCCTTGTACTGGACTTTGACCCGCAAGATGCTGGACTTGAAAAATTTGCTCCGTATTATTATCGAAATTTGCATTAAAATTATGCTGATAAATAGGCATTAATGAATATCCAAAAGCAGCAACTTCTTGGGCCGCTTGTGCAGCTTCACTCCATTTCTCTTGAAGGAGGTATGTTTTTGCCAAAAGCGCTTTTGCAGCACCAGGAGTAGCTCTACCCAACTCCGAGGAAGGATATATACTGGGGTCTATTTGCAAGGCACCCTGCATAAAAGTAAAAGCGGAAACAAAATCAGATCCAATCTGCCCAAATACCATCTGTTTTTGAGAATTAGCCACTTGCATATCTTCAGGTTCCAGAGGTTCCAGAACAAGCGGTATATTTCCGAATATATTTCCTAAATAGTAATAGTAAAGTCCTCGAAGGAAGAAAGCTTCCCCTAAAATACGATCTTGAAGAGCTTTGTCCATGTCAATATCTGGCACGTGTTTTATTACCATATTACAACGCGAAATTCCTTCATAGTAGATGCTCCAAATGGTTTCCAAGTTTCCATTATCTTCATAAATCTGAAAATTATCTATCATCTCTATATCAGCTTGATCACCAGGAAACCCGCCTTTTACAGCATCATCGGAAGCTACATCTGCAACTACCCACAAACGATTGTCAGAATTTGCAAAAGTAAGAGGTTCGTAGCATCCGTTTATAGCCAGCTTTGCATGACTTTCTGTTTTAAAAAATTCGGAGGTAGCATAGGTTCCTTGTGGTTGTTCATCAAGGAACTTTTCGCAGGAAGTTGCTAAAAAAAGAATGGGTATTATGATTGCTAAATATTTTTTCATTTCTCTAATTTTTAGATACTCATATTAAATCCTATAGTATAAACACTGGCACTGGGATATGTTCCCCAATCAATACCTTTGGCTAAATCGCCGTCAGATGTTGCATTATCGCTAGTTTGCATCTCGGGGTCTAAGCCAGGATATTTTGTAAACGTGAAAAGGTTTTGAATACTTAGGTATACACGAATCGATTTGATGACTTCTTTCTTTATCCCAATATTATTAAAGGTATATCCAAGATTTATATTCTTTATTCGTAAATAAGAACCATCGTATAGAAAACGCGTTGAAGGCTTTTTATTATTCGTTGCACCTTGCCAAGAAACTCGCGGTTGATCATCACTGGTGCCAGCACCTGTCCATCGGTCGTCATATACTGTTTGAGTGACATTAAAAGCCCTATAAAAGCCTTCAATATCGTTTGCAACTTGCCAATAGATATCATTTCCATAAACCCCCTCGATAAAAAGAGTGAAATCCCATTTTTTATAATTTAATCCCATATTAAGTCCTATGGTGAAATCGGGAATTGGGCTTCCTACATGAGCTCGGTCATAGGAGTCAATAACACCATCTGGACTGCCGTTAGGACCGCTTATATCTTTATATTTAACATCTCCAGGTTTAATTGAATTTCCTTGAAAAGCGTGGGTGAAAATATCTGTTTCATCCTGAAAAATCCCTTCCATTTCGTATAAATAGAATGATCCTATTGGATATCCAACTTCGGTAAGGGTTCCATATACTCCATTGTCTATTCTACCAGCAGGAATAGGTTGGTCATCATACAATTCAAGTACTTCATTATTCACATGAGAAAATACTAGACCAACATTATATTTAAGTTCATTCAGCTGATTTCTATAGGTTAACTCCACTTCAATACCACTATTTTGTATTTTTCCGGCATTTATGAATGGAGCATTTGCACTTCCACTACTCGGTGGTAGAGGAACACTAACCAAAACATCATCCGTAAGTTTATAATAATAATCGAAAACAAAGAATAGTTTATTATCGAATAGGCCTACATCCAATCCCAAATCTAATTGGGTTTGACTTTCCCATCTTAGATTCTCATTACCATGATCAGATAAAAAATAACCTGCTAAGGGTGTTGCTCCAAAAGGATAGTAAGAACCCGCTGTAATAAATGATGCAAAACTATAATCACCTACTTCTTGATTTCCTAAAACCCCTGCACTTACGCGTAATTTCATTAAGGATATAAAATTCACTTCACTTAAAAAAGATTCCTTATCAATACGCCAACCCAAAGCCCCAGCAGGAAAAAATCCCCATGGATTATTGCTTCCAAAACGAGAAGAGCCATCTTTGCGTAAGGTTAGTTCTGCATAATATTTTCCCTTATAATCATAAGACATACGGCCAAAAAACGATAGCAATGCCCATTGCGATTTCCAACCATCTACTTGCTGGTTAGTCGTACCATTAGATAAATACCTTAAGCTCTCAATTTGATCGGGAAAGTTTTGTGCCGATCCCGTTTGACCTTCTAAAACATTACTTATGGATTCAAATCCCACTAACACATTAAAATTGTGTTTCTCATTGAATTTTCTATCATAGGTTAATACACCTTTCCATGTTTGTTGTGAGTTTGTAATGGAGGTTTGCACCAAAGAATTTGGATTGTTAATTCTACCATTATAACCCCAATTCTCGTTAAATCGTTTCTCACCATAGGATAAAAAGTCAAGTCCATAATCTGCCCTAAATGCTAAATTGTTGGTGATTTTCCAGTTTAAAAATAGGTTTCCCAAAAGTCTATTATCTGTTTTCACCCAATCATATTTTTCTGCAAATCCAACCGGATTGTATCCATCTCCCATGTACTGCGCACTTTCAGGATAATAATCTACATAGGCTCCATTATCATCATAAATAGAATAGAGAGGCGTTCTGAACAAAGCGTAACGTACTACACTTCCTCCATTTCCGCCATAACCATCTCCGGAGCTACCCACTTCATTAGTGACTGCATGAGAAAAATTAATATTTGTTCCGATATCCACTTTATCTGATAAGTTACTGTTTAAGCTAGTCCTAAATGAATACCTATCATATCCTGAGTTGAGGATAATTCCTTCTTGAGTAAAGTAATTTGCAGAAACCAGATAATTCATATTTTCGCTACCTCCACTTATACTTAAATCAGTGGAACTGATTACTGCTGGTCGAAATATCTCATCTAGCCAGTTGGTATTCGCCATTGTATCTGACATGGCAGAAGTAATAAGCCCTCTACCATCATTGGTAGCTGCTTCATTATATACCTCAATATATTCATCTTTATCAGCCATTTCTATCAAATTACTGGCTACTTGCAAACCAGTATAGCTATTGAGACTAATACTCATGCCTCCTTCTTTTCCCTTCTTAGTAGTGATAATGACCACACCATTTGATGCTCTTGAGCCATAGATTGATGCGGCAGCAGCATCTTTAAGAATTGACATCGATTCTACATCTGAAGGTGATAATGAATTGATGTCTTTGGTAGGAATTCCATCGACAATAAATAGAGGGGAGTTATTATTAATGGTACCTGTTCCTCTAATTCGAATGGAAGTCCCAGCTCCTGGCGCTCCACTATTTTGAGTGACACTAACCCCTGTGGCTTTCCCTTGAAGGGCAGAAGCAGCATTTGCTACAGGTAAAGCAGCTATCTCATCAGAGTTAACTACAGAAACAGCACCCACAATATCAACCTGCTTTTTCACTCCATATCCAATGGCAACCGCTTCTTGTAATGTAAAAACTGCCATTTCCATAACAACATTTATTTCTGTCCGGCCACTAATAGCTTGAGTGTTTTCTACAAAACCAACATAAGAAAAAACAAGTGTATCGGTAAGGCTCTCCACTTCAAGTTCATAATTCCCATCTAGATCTGAAGCTGTGCCCACATAGGTACCTTTAATTAAAACGGCAACACCTATCAAAGTCTCTCCAATATCATCGGTTATTTGACCTTTGACTTTTAGCGTCTTTTTTTGTTTTGCCGTATCCTTTTTTGGCAATATCACGATGTGGTTTTTAATGATTTCGAAACTTAAATCCGTATCCTCAAGAGCTTTTGTAAGAAGTTTGCTAATATCTTTCTGGGTAGTATCAACTGTTATTTCCGTATGAACATCAACTTGATCATTTTGATAGAAAACAGTATATTCACCTTGATTTTCAATAAATTTAAAAAGTTGTTGGAGAGTATTGATATGACTAGTTTCCGTGTTTTGTGCAACAGAATTATTTGGTGATAAAGCAAAACATATAAGAAAACTGAGGAGCAAATTGTATCGAACCAATGTGCTTGATAAAGAAAAAATCCTTTTCATGATTAGAGTATATTATTTCACATTTATTTTATAACTATGGTATCATTTACCTTTACATATTCAAAAGCTGTTGGGAGTTTTATCACCCCAAGTATGGTTTCAATATCATCTTCATTTGAAAATACACCTGTATATTTACATTTTCCCACTTGATCATTTTGCAAATCAAAAACCACGTTGTGTGAACGGCCTAACTTTCTCAGTATTTCATTAAACGATTGATTACAGAACACCGTCCTTCCATTAATCCAGGAGGAACACATTTGTATATTCTCAGAATTGGTAACTTCAAATTGATTATTATCCTTAAAGAAAGTAAAGCTTTGATTCACATCTAGGTCAGTAATTTTTTCATTTTTATGGGAAATAGAAATCTTTCCTCTTTCTAAAGATGCTCTATAAATATTCTCCTCTGGATAAGCATAAACATTGAAAGCTGTTCCCAGAACTTTAATATCATTTTCTCCTGAATGAACTACAAATGCTTTGTTGGGACTATGCTTCACATCAAACCAAGCTTCCCCTTCAAGAAAAACGTCACGAGTTGTTTCACCGAAGTTTTCAGAATAAGATAATTTCGAATCGGAATTAATATATACAAGGGATGAATCAGGAAGTATAATCCGTTGAATCTCTCCTTTTGGAACTACAATTTCGTTAAAAGCAATAATAATTTCTTCTTTGGGCTTCACATTTAAGAAATAAAAGGCACTAAAAAGAAATAATAAAATGCTTGCAGCAGCAGCATATGGAGCAAATCGTCGAAAAGCCGATTTCTTTTTGACTATTGGAGTACTCTCATTAAGCTTGAGCCTTTTACTTAACTTCAACCACTCCTCACTAATCACTTCAGTAGGGAGTTCTTGTTTATTAAAGCGCAAATGATGGATAAGCAGTTTTGCTTCGGTAGCAGTTGCTTTTTTCTGGGGATTCTCAGCAAGCCATGCTTCCCATTTATTTATATGTATCTGATTGCTTTTGTTTGCGAATTCTTTAAAGGATTCATCGCAAATAAAATCTTCCAGATTATAATTTTTATAGTCTTTGTTCTTGTGTTTCACATTAACTAAGAGTCGTTAATGGATACTTTATACTCACAAATACTAAAATAAAATAAAACTATTTTATATCAGACTAGATATCAACATATTAAAAATATGTAAATTATGATCTTTTTTACGTTCTTTCAATAAATGAATGGTCCGTGCAAGCAAATTTGCAACAGACTGTTGCTTAATTTCTAAAATCTTGGCAATTTCTATATTTGAATAATTACCATAGAATTTCAAATAAATAATTTCTTTTTGCTTTGAAGATAGACCTGATAATAAATCTTCAATAATTCTTTTATTCTCAAGTTCTGATTCATTATCGAGATAAATATCTTCAGGAGATATATTAAAATTACTTTTTTGAAATTCGTTTGCTTGTAAATTCGTTTTAAAGTGTGACTCCTTTTTATTAGTTTTAAAAAGACTATTTCTAAAGATAGAATACAAATATGCTTTCACATGAGTAACTTCAGAAATATGATCTCTAGATTCCCAAATATTAGCGAAGACATCCTGAATAGTATCTGAAACAAATGCCGTATCATCAGCCAATTTCAGTCCATAGAAATATAAATCATTATAGAACCTATTGAACAAACAACTCAAAGCTAGGGAGTCCCCTTTTTTTAAAGCTTGCCAAACATACAAGTCATCTTGGTCATGAAACTTATTGTTATGGACGATTTTCATGATCTATTATTAATCATCAAAGTCAACTTTTTCGTATATGAAAAAAAATTTCATCGTTTATTATTTTCAATGAAAATTACAATTTAAATTCAGTTATTATAAATTCAATAACCTCATCTAACAATTTGGTAAAATTAGTAAAATAGTTCGGTATGGATATCAATAAAAACAATCTAATAATAACTTTATACTGATGAGTAATTAACACAAATTGTTTTGCATAAAAATATCTTAATCTCTACCCAAGGGATCTTATTATTTACTATTAAAAAGATAACAGAAAGAAAATTATCCATAAATGACCACTTGTTCATATGTGTTAAGGTTCTCCAGATATATTAAAACACCTAAATTAATTGTCGATGCCTGTAGATAATAAAATAAACAATAGCCAAATTATGACCTCATCTACTTTATTAGATAATTGATCATACTCTAATCAGATAGTTCTCCTCTTGAAAATAGGAAAATGGAGAGAGGGAATCAATACTATTGCGATTGAATAAAAAAACGTCTAAAACCATATTGATTCTAGACGTTCAAGTTTGTTAAAATCAAATTATCTCACAATAAGTTTTTGAGCAAATGTATTATTATCTATCTTTATAATATAAACTCCACGTGAAAGTGAACTAATATCAATATTCACCTTTAAAGAGTTTATCTCTTGATTTATTAATTCTCGTCCTTCGATTGAGAAGATTGAAACATTATGAACACTAGGGTCAATGATGCTTATTGCAATATGAGTACTAGCAGGGTTTGGGTTGATAGAAAAACTATTTTGAATATCCTTATTAAGTCCAACTGTTACAGGATTATTGTAAATTAACCCATTACTGTAGGTATCACTAGCCATTGCTACTCCAGATCCTCCGCTCAATAGTACATCTTTATTATTAAGTAACACTGACATTGCTCCTGTTGTAGCTCTTGGTAAATCTTCAATTGGATTCAAGCCTTCCGCATCAACTAAATAAGCTAAAGCAGATGGCGTTTTTAAATTTGAAGCAAATAGTCCATTAAAATTAGCAATAGAGTATTCTTTATTTTCATTAGATTTTCCTCCACTATTTCCACCAGCTAACAACGATGTCCCATCTGTTAAATTCACCAAAGACATACTTGACAAACCTTCATCAATACTTGACAATTCACTCCACTCTCCTAATTCTGTGTCGTAAACCAATACTTTATCCCAATAGGAAAAGCTACCAAAATCGAATCCTCCTGCAGCCAACACATTCCCATCGTTTAATACTACACTCGCCATACCACCGGAAATCGAAAATGGAAGGTCCGATTTAATAGTCCAATTATCTGTGGAGATTTCATAAACATAAGATTTAGGAGAAGTAGAAAAATCAGCCTTAACACCACCAACTATTAAAACTTCATCATCACTAATCATTTCACAAACAGAATTCACGAGCCCAACTGGCATTTGAGTCACAGTTTCCCATGAATCATTTGATGGAGTGTAGATATAAGCATCTTGATTCACAGCTGCTGTTTCAAAAACCCATCCTCCACAAACGAATATTCTTCCATCTATTAATTTTTGAGCTGAAAGATTTTCGAGTGCTTCTGGCATATTTGCTTTAATAGCCCAAGAATCAGCCTCCACATCATATTCTAAAACGCCATTAGTACTCACACTTTCAGAAGTTCCTCCCATTACTAATACTTTGTTGTTTTCTAGTAAAAATGATGAATGATACCTCAGTGAATATGGTAATGAGTCTACAGTTGTCCAAATATTAGTATTTGGATCATAAATTTCAACTGCACGAGAATAAGCATTGAATCCTCTATCTCCTCCTATCTGGATAACTCTACCATCGTCAAGTTTATTTATAGTTTGAGAATTTTTTGGACAAGAAAAGTCAGTGGTAGGTACCCATAATTGTGCGAATGTGTTAGCTACAAAAATCAATGTAGCCAAAATAGTAAATGTTTTTTTCATAGTTTTATTTAGTTAATAGTTAAAATGTGTAAAATGCTTTCAGAATTTTTATGCGTTCCAAAAATCGAGTGTAAATTTATGATTATCTGAAAACAAGCAATATTAAGTTTATATTTTCTCAACAATTGTGAATAAATATTCTTATAGTTAGAATTACTGCATGGTTTCTATGAAATTTGTTTGATATCAAAGGAGAAATCTAAATCCTCTTGTATAGAGATCGAATTTCTTAATCTATTAAAACCAGGATACTCAAAAGCTATTAATTACTGATTATCTGCCTTATACGAAACTCAACTTCATTATGACTTTAAGCTTAGTTCATCAATAGGTTTAAGTTATCAAAGTATGCTCAATTAGAATCTTTAATCCAATTCCAATCAGAAACAATCCTCCAATAATTTCCATTCGCCCACCTATTTTTATTCCTATTGATTTACCCATCCTTAGGCCAATCATAGAAAATAGGAAAGTGACCACACCAATAACAAAGGCGGCAGAGAATATCTCAATCTCAAGAAAGGCAAAACTAATTCCTACCGCCAAAGCATCAATACTAGTAGCTATGGACTGACTTATAAGCTTAGAAAAGCTAAGTTTGAATTCATCATTTATTTTAATGGAGTCGGATGTTTGCATGCCTTCGTAAATCATTTTACCTCCAATAAATCCTAGTAGAACAAAGGCTAACCAATGGTCTATGCTTTTAATTTCGTTTTCGATTAGACTTCCACCCAAATAACCTAAAACAGGCATTGCAGCTTGAAAAAAAGCTAGAAAGAGCGCAATATATACCGCATTGAAAAACTTGAGTTTGGGCATCATTAGACCATTTACGATACTTACTGCTAAGCTGTCCATACTTAAACCAATTGCAATAACTATAATACTTACCAAGTCCATTTTCAAGAATTTTTGCTTCAATTTTCACGAGGCGCAAATCTAAATAAATTCTAAGAATCTATACTTATTTAATAGTCCTGCAAGAATTACTGAATTTTAAAAAAATAGCCTAAAAAAGGCATAAAAAATTTATATGTTTGCTTTTCTTAAATCAATGAAATTCAAAACTTGCCACATTATGATGAAAAACAAGACTTTAGCCATACGCCACGAAGACAAATATTTAATGGAGAGAAGAACAGCCATCACTCCCAGCCACGCCAAAAAACTGATTGACAAAGGCTTGGACATTATGGTTGAGAAATCTGAAAAAAGAATATTTACTCATGATGAATATGAAGCAGTTGGTGCTAAAGTTGTGGAAGATATCAGATCTAGCAAGGTAGTTTTCGGTGTAAAAGAAATGCCGATGGATATTTTTGAAGACCACAAAACCTATATTTTCTTTTCTCACACCATAAAAGGTCAAGAGTACAATATGCCTTTATTGAAAAAGATGATTGAGAAGAAAATCAACCTTATTGAATATGAAAAGATTGCTGACGAACAAAACAGAAGATTAATTTTCTTTGGTCGATTTGCTGGTTTAGCCGGGATGATTAATAGCCTGTGGAGTTTTGGTTTAAGAATGAAAGAAAAAGGATTTGATACTCCGTTCATCAATTTAAAGCAATCACATAAGTATCACTCTTTAGAGGAGGCTAAAAATGATATTAAAGCTGTTGGAGAAGCAGTGAAAAAGAATGGCTTACCAAAAGAAATTGGCCCAATGGTAATTGGTATTACAGGTTATGGTAATGTAGCTAAAGGAGCTATGGAAATTGCCGATCTATTGCCGATCACAGAAATCACTCCTGAAGAATTAGCAGAAATTTCTCAAAAAGAATTGGATTTAAACAATCAATTATATAGAGTTACATTTAAAGAAAACCATATTTCTAAATTAAAAGACGGAAGTGGAAACTTTGAATTACAAGACTATTACAATCACCCAGAGAAATACGAAAACAACTTTGAGCAATATGTACCTCACCTAACTATTCTTATGAATTGTATGTATTGGGATACCAATTATCCAAGAATCGTAACAAAAGCATTTTTGAAAGATTTGTATGCCAATGCTGAGCCTAAGTTAAAAGTTATAGGTGATGTTACTTGCGATCCTGACGGAAGTATTGAAGCTACACATATTGGAACTGAAATTCAAGATCCGATTTTTGTTTATAATCCAAAAACCGATACTCCAACAATGGGAGCTTCAGGTGATGGTGTATTAATAATGTCAGTGGATATTTTACCTAGTGAACTTCCTAGAGATTCATCCATTGCATTTGCTGATGCTTTGGTGGATTATGTTGAGGAAATAGTTGCATGTGATTATAGTGCTAAATATGATGAATTAACTCTTCCTTATCCTATTAAGAAAGCATTAATTCTACACAATGGAGAATTTACTCCTGAATACGAATACATGAAAAAATTTATCGACTAGAAAATAAATACAAACACAAGCTCAAATGAAAAAACTTGTGTCAAACCAAAATAAAAGACATGCAAAAGATATTAATCCTTGGAGCAGGTTTATCAGCCTCTTCACTCATTAAATATTTATTAGAACATTCTGAACAATACGATTGGAAAATCAGAATTGGTGATTTATCTGTAGAAACAGCAGAACGCAAAATAGGTGGTCATGCCAATGGCGAGGCCTTCCAGTTTGATGTTTCAAATCAAGAACAATGTTATGCTGAAGTTGAGAAAGCAGACATTGTTGTGAGTATGCTACCAGCAAGTATGCACTTTAGTGTTGCAGAAGCTTGTGTGAAGTATTCTAAAAACATGGTGACAGCTTCTTATGTTTCTAAAGAAATTCAGGGCTTAAAAGATGAAGCTATCGAAAAAGACATCATTATCTTAAATGAAATTGGAGTAGATCCTGGTATCGACCATATGTCGGCCATGAAAGTGATTGACAAAATTAGAGAAGAAGGCAGCGAAGTAATTGAGTTCTACTCGTCAACTGGTGGTCTTGTTGCTCCAAAATATGATAACAATCCTTGGAATTATAAATTCACATGGAATCCTCGTAATGTTGTTCTTGCTGGTCAAGGTAGCAGTATGTTCATCAAAAGAGGTCGTTATAAATATATCCCTTACAATAAGTTATTTGATAGAGTTCTCCGTACCAATGTTTTAGATTATGGTGAGTTTGAGATTTATCCAAATAGAGATTCATTAAAGTATCGTGGAATCTATGGTTTAGATGACATCCCTACTATGTATAGAGGTACCATGCGTCGTCCTGGTTTTTCTAAAGCATGGAATGTTTTTGTACAATTAGGTTGTACAGATGACAGCTATGTAATAGAGGATTCTGCAAATATGACATATCGTGAATTTACAAATTCATTCTTAAGATTTGAACCAAACATTCCTGTTGAAAAGAAATTAGCTGATTATGTAGGTATTGCAGAAGACAGCGAAATCATGTACAAATTACGTTGGTTAGGTATCTTTAAAGATGAAGTAATTGGTTTAAATGCAGCTACTCCAGCTCAAATCCTTCAGCACATCTTACTTCAGAAATGGGTTTTAGATGAAGATGATAAAGATATGATTGCCATGCAACACCGATTCATTGCTAAAAAAGATGGGAAAGAAAAAGAGATTACCAGTAGTATGGTGATTGAAGGATCCGACCAAGTTCATACAGCTATGAGTAAAACTGTTGGATATCCTGTTGCGATTGCAACAAAGCTTATCTTAACAGGAAAAATCACTGCTAAAGGAGTTAAAATCCCAATTGAAAAAGCCATCTACGAGCCAGTTCTAGAGGAGCTTGAAGGAATGGGAATTCAGTTTATCGAAGAAGAACGAGACTTATAGTCAACAAGATAATTGAGTTTTTAAAACCCGTAAAAAGTAAATTTTTACGGGTTTTATTTATTCTTGAGTAGATATTCTTTTTATGATTCAGAATAAAGAACAAAATTTCCATTCTTATCATTCTTATGACTCATATGATCTTTGGAAGGTATTAATGTAGGTTTAGAAACCCTATCTATGAAATCCATAAGTTGTTCTATAGGTTTCAGACGCAAAAATCCCTCTTCTCTTCTTCTGTTATTTTTCTCTTTTGATGCAAACGATAATTCCATTCTGATACTTTTTACAAAAAAATAAATTCTACAAATCTGCCTAATGTACATTTTATCATAACTAGATAATCACAATACCAGATGCAACTTAATGACAACTATATCCTGAAATTATAGATATAATTAATATTGATAAATAATTTTCAAAAATGTATTTTAATCATAGAATAATCATAATTGATCCACGGATTTCCGAAAATTAACACAGATTTCACACAAAACACAGCTTTGCAGTATTTTATTTGAAGATATAATCCGTGAAAATTAGTGTAATTAGTGGACTCTATTTCTTTATTATTAATCATTGATTTTTTAATGAGAACTGAAAGAATGCGATTGTCTTGTTTTTCATGGTAAAGATAGCTATGCCCTCAATTATTTTTACAAAAGCTGTTATTGACAATAAAATATAAATAATTTTGTTTTCATTAAATCACTAAAAACTAAACCATGGCTAAAATAAAAGCAGAT
>JADGDY010000081.1 GCA_016744655.1 Bacteroidales bacterium
CTGATTAATTTGTGCTCCTATTATTCCCAATAAAAAAAGTGAGAGTAGAATAGATGCTGAGCATTGCACCAGTACGTCAACCAAAACCTGTGCTATTATCTGCTTTTTGCTAACTCCTACAACTCGGTACAAACCAAGTTCTTTTGACTTTTTGATTAGTCTAGCAATACTTAGATTGATAAAATTAAACAGGCTTACAAACAATATTACCAAGGAAATGATGATAAACAAACCAATATTGATCTTGCTTGTACCCTCCTTTAATTCAAATCGGTGATCAGACTTTAAATGAATATCTTCTAATGCTATTAAGCTGAATTGATACTCCTCGGGCCCTCTAGCTTCGCGCAAGCTGCTTTCATTATAAATAGATAGAAATTTATCCGCAATTAATTCTGGTGAAGCATCATTTTTAAGTTTAACATAATTGTAAACCCAGTGAATTTTCCTATTTGGCAATCCATTAAACCGATCGCTTAGTGCACCTTTTTGCGATAGTAAAATCTGATATTTGAAATGAGTCTTAGGATGCGTATTTTTCACTATCCCTCTGATCTGATACTCGCCCACATCTCTAAAATATTGCAACGCTTCTATATTAATTGTTTTACCAATCGGGTTTTCATTCTTAAAATGCAATTTCGCAAAATCTTCTGTAATATATGCGGTATTGGGCTCCGAAATAGCTTCTAAATCCCCCACCAAACATTCTACTTCAAACATTTTTATAAACATTTCGTCAACAGACATAATGTTCTCTTGCTGAAGAGATACTTCATTAAGGCTTATTGTTCCAATAGGACAATGAGTAAATTGAGTGGCGTCAATAATTTCCGGAATATTTTCTGTAGCTCCATTAATAAAACCCAGACTTCTTGCCCATTGGGTATTCGATCCAGCAGGACTGGAAACAACCCTATGTATATTCTTATAATCTTTAAAATGCTTGTCGAAGCTTTTTTCATTTGTTACGTAAATAAACAAGATGAAAAATGAAATAATCCCAATAGATAATGCAAAGATATTTACACCTGAGAATAATACATTCTTGAGGATTCTTTTGATTGATATTTTAATATAGTGTAGAATCATATTTATAAGATTTTGTGTGTTTAAATTAATTCATGCGAAATGCTATGGCATTATTCATATCTCAAAGCTTCAACAGGATTTCGTCTTGCGAGTTTAACAACCTGAAAACTTACAGTTATCAATACTATTATTAAGGCTATAATTCCTGCCAGGGCAAAAATCCACCAACTCAATCCAATCTTGTAAGCAAAATTCTGTAACCAGCTGTCCATAACATACCAAGCAATAGGCACAGCAATAACAAAAGCAATGGCAATCCATTTTACAAAGTCTTTGTTGAGCATGATTAATATTTCGAATACCATTGCACCATTTACTTTGCGGATACCTATTTCTTTTATCCTTTTCTGTAATCCATAAAGGCTAAGTCCAAACAGACCTAAACACGAAATTAGAATAGCAATAAGTGAACTGTATCCTATTAGTTTCTCAGTTGTTTGTTCTTTGGCATATAATTCATTCAATTCATCTTCTAAAAAGCTTAATTCAATTGGATCGTTTGGTGCTATTTTTTCTATTTTCTTTTTAATGGTTTGAACAAGCTTTGGATTAGATGCAGAATTCGTTTTAATAAACATAAAAGAACCCTTTGGAGAATACCTAAATGCAAAAGGTTTAATTTCTGAATGCAAAGACTCGGTATGCATATTTTTAATAACTCCAATAATCTCTCCTTTTTGCTCAGAAGATGATCCATTGAAAATCGACATTTTTGTCCCCACAGGATTTTGCAAGTCCATTGCTTTTACAGCAGCCTCATTAATTACAAATCCATCACTTGCATCTTTGGAGTATTCCTTTGATAGAAATCTTCCTTCAATAACTTCAACTCCTATAGTTTCATCAAAATCATAATCCACAAAATTTAAGCCCATATCAAAAACATCATCCGTTTCTTTTCCATCCCATGCAGGCATATCTGACATCCACCAAACGGTTAAGGGAGTTCTAGAAGCACTAATACTTGAAATTTCAGGCATCAGTAATAATTCGTTTTTCGCTGCTTCATATTTACTCTTAAGTTGATCTTGCATATGTACAATAAGAATATCTTCCTTATTAAATCCAAGATCCTTTTGTTTCATAAATTGAACTTGTTGAGTAATAACTAATATTCCAGCTATCAGTACAATTGTTAATGCAAACTGAAAGATAACCAATCCACTACTAAGCTTAAATTTCTGTGCATGAGGAGAAGAATTATTCTTTTGTGAAGAACCAAAAGGCTGAATCGTTTTCTTAATCAAATCAATTGGTCTAAGGGAAGAAAGAAAAGAGGCAGGATAAGTTCCTGAGATTAATCCCGTAAGCGCCGCAAAACCCAATAAAATACCGATTGAAGAAAGATTGTAACTAAGTACTAGATTTACTTGTAGAAGATTATTGACAGATGGTAAAAGCAATTCAACAAAAATAAGAGCAAAGCCTAAAGCCATCATGGCTAGAATTTGAGCTTCAAAAAGAAACTGAATAATAAGTAATTTCTTACCGGAGCCTAAAATTCTTCTTAAACCAATCTCTTTGATTCTTTTATCTGAGGTGGCCATAGTTAAATTAACAATATTGAATGTTGCAATTATTAAAATAAGTAGGGCGACAATAGAAAGAATGTAGACGTACTGTATGCGACCTCCGCCTTTTAGGTCGTGTAAGTGACAACCTGTTAATGGTGTGATATACAATCTATTATTCCAATCAGGTTTAAATTTACTGATTACACCAGCTATTTTCATATTTACAGCTGAATAGTCTGTTCCTTTATTAAGCTGTACATAAACTTCCATTGTTTTATTATTCCAAGTATCAAAATATTTGGAAACCAACCTATAAGGAAGTAGAAATTCAAATTGAATATCCGAATTTGTAGGAATATCTTCTAATACTGCTGTTACTATATACTCATCCTCTCCATCCACTTTTACTGTTTTACCTATTGGGTTTTCACCTCCAAAAAGCTTTTCAGTCAAAGATTGAGTGAGTACAATAGAGTTGGGATGTATGAAAGCTTCAGAAAGGGTTCCAATTGCCAAAGGGAAATTAAACATGGAGAAAAAAGAGGAATCCACAAAGCTACCATTAACCAAAATTCTATTTTCACCTTGAATTATTTTTTTGCTTCCCCAGTTCCAAAAAACAGTGGAGTTTTTAATATCTGGATATTCTTCCTTCAAATGCTGGGCTACTGGAGCTGGTAAAATATAAGCATGGAAATCTGATGGCTCATGAGTAAATGCCGCTTTATATAAATCTGGTGAATTTTCATGAAACCTGTCGTAACTCAACTCATATTTTACCCATAAACCAATAATGATAGTACAGGTTAAGCCAAGGCTTAAACCAAATAAAGTTATCAAAGTATATATTTTGTTTTTCTGAATGCTACGCAAGGTGATTTTAATAAAGTGCTTAAACATAGTTTTTTTCCTTCCTATTGATTATCTTATTAATTTTTCTTGGTTTTACCGTGGTAGATATTCCTCTCATTTATTGGTTTATACCATTTAAAAACCATATTGATTGATATAAATCGTTTCTATTTCTCTTACTCTTCAAAATAAATGATTTCCGTAGCTATGGCTATGCAAAGAATTTATTTCTCAATTAAGAAAAATATATTTCAATTTATTTATCCATCATACGGATATTTAAATGGTATTACAATCCTTATCAAAACTCTTTTATGGTATTGTTGATAGCTTATTTTTTCTCTTCTGTGATTACTTCACCATCCAATAAATTGATAGTACGGTGAGCAAAACCAGCATCTCTATCGGAGTGAGTTACCATAATGATGGTAGCACCTTCTTGATTAAGTTCGGTGAGTAGATTCATCACTTCTAAACCATTTTTAGTATCTAAGTTACCGGTAGGCTCATCGGCTAAAACTAGGTCTGGGTTGGCTACCACTGCTCTTGCTATGGCTACTCTTTGCTGCTGTCCACCAGATAATTGTTGAGGATAATGCTTGATACGATGTCCGATTTTCATTCTTTGTAAAACCTCCTCTACTCTTTTCTTTCTTTCAGAAGCACTCATTTTTAAATAAATTAAAGGCAATTCTACATTTTCAAATACGGTAAATTCATCAATCAAATTAAAGCTTTGAAATACGAATCCAATATTTCCTTTTCGGAAAACGGTTCTGTCTTTTTCTTGAAGCTTTGCTACTTCTGTACCACCAAATTGGTAGCTCCCATCACTAGGATTGTCTAATAATCCAACAATGTTTAGTAAAGTGGATTTACCACAACCAGAAGGCCCCATAATAGCGACAAATTCTCCTTTTTTCACATTGATGTCTACACCATTTAGGGCGTATGTTTCAATGTCTTCTGTTCTAAATACTTTGGTTAATTTTTCAATTTTAATCATGACATTAATTTTTATTGTTTTATTATTTTTATTATTCTTTTTTTTAGATTACCTCTATTCATCTCTTAATGAATCGACTGGATTCTTTCTTGCGGCTTGCCAACTTTGTAAACTAACTGTTATCAGAGTTATGATTAAAGCAAATGCTCCTGCCAATGCAAATAACCACCAACTTAATGAAGTCTTGTAAGCAAAGCCTTCAAGCCATTTATTCATGGCATAGAACGATATTGGAACAGCAAGAATAAATGCGATACCCACCCATTTTATAAAGTCTTTGTTGAGCATGATTAATATTTCAGAGATTGTGGCTCCATTTACTTTGCGAACGCCAATTTCCTTTTGTCTCTGAGTTGCCACATACGATACCAAACCCAACAATCCAATACAAGAAATCATGATTGCGAGAATTGTAAACAGACCAATTACTTTTGCCAAACTTTCTTCCGATTTGTATTGAGCGTTGAAGGATTCATCGAGGAAAAAGTATTCAAATGTTTTTTCCATATTGAATTTTTTCCATTCAGATTCTATGGAATTTATGAGTGCTGGTAAATCTGTAGTTTGTATTTTTAATGATAAATATTGACTTGTATTTCTATATTTTAAAATCAAAGGTTCCGAATTATCACGTAAGGATTTCATGTGAAAATCTTTAACTATTCCTATGACTTTAAATTCTTTACTATAGTTGTAATCATAAATATATTTTTCATTACAATCTCTCCATCCGAGAAGATTCGCTGCTGCTTCATTTATTATTGCATTATTTTTTTCAACAGCCTCATTTTCGGTAAAAAAACTACCTGCGAATAGTTGAACTTTTAGCGTTTTTTGAAAATAACAATCAACGTTCATCCTGTTAAATGAATGAGTCTTATCACTCCCTTTTTCACTAAATATATTGCCGCCATAGTCATCTACAGATGGTACTACAGATGAATATGATGCCGATAGAACTGAAGGGTTTTTAAGAGCTTCCAACTTAAAACTGTTTCGATTATTCTTTAAGCTTTCCATGTTATCAATAACCAATACATTCTCTTTTTCGAATCCAGGATTTTGTGTTTGCATATGAGCAATTTGTAGGCGTATAACAAGTGTACAAAACACCAAACATATAAATACAACAAATTGCATTATAACTAAGCCAGTTCTGGTTAAGGATTTTGAATTTCCTTCATTGAAAGTCCTTTTCATTACCTCAACTGGTTGATATGCGGTAATTAGAAGTGCGGGATAAATACCTGCTAGAATAGTGATGATAACCGGTATAAAAATGATGGTTAATAGTACTAAGGGATTTAGAAAAAACTCAGGCTCAATTATAATTCCTGAAAAATTATTCAGAAAAGGAAGAATAAGTAAAAGAATAAGAATTGAGATGATAAGTGCAATCAATATGTGAATAAAAATCTCTATTAAAATCTGTAAGATGATTGATTTCCGTTTTGAACCAAGTATTTTTTTAAGACCAATCTCTTTTGCCCTTAAGGATGCCCTTGAAGTGGTGAGGTTAACAAAATTAAAACCCGCAATAATCAATATTAATAATCCTGTTATCCCAAAAATAATAAGAAATCGCTTATTTCCGTAGGTAGAAAAATTTTCAGAATAGGTCGAGTTTAAATGTATATCCCTTAAAGCTTGAAGTTTATGAATGAAAAAATTCCCTTGACTTTCAAATTCTGACAATGAAATACCCATTTCTCTTTGTATCATTGCATCCTCATACTTTCTTATTGATGCATCAAATTTTGATTCAAATTCTTCAATATTAACACCTTCTTTTGTGACAATATAAGTATAGGTATTATTAAAACCGCCCCAATTATCCATGCGTCTGCTTTCGGGTAAAGTACAAAAAGACGCATATATATTGCTTTGCAAACTTGAGTTTCCCGGAATTTTTTCGAGAATTCCAGTTACTTTATATGGCACTTTATTAGCGCTTAATAAAATTGATTTTCCCATTGGATTTTCATCTCCAAAATATTTAAGAGCCACCTCTTTCCCCAAAACAATGGTATTGGATTCCCTCAATGCTGTTTTAGGATTCCCTTCAAGCAACTTGAAATCAAACACTTCAAACAATTCGGCATCGGCGTAACATATTTCACTTTCAACAAATTTTTTATCATTATAGTTTGTGGTTATTTCTGTGACAGGATATAATCTTATAGCCTCTTCTATTTCTGGGAAGTCATTTTTAGCCGCTGCAGCCAGTGGAGTTTCAGATCTTGGAATATATAGAGCTGTTTCTCCCAATTTTATATGAGCAACACAACGAGATATCCTATCTGCTTTTGAATGAAAGCTATCGTAACTAAGTTCATGAAAAGTAAATGTGACGATATACAGGAATGCTAGAAGACCAAGGGCCAATCCTCCAATATTCAAAAAAGAATGAAACTTATTCTTTTGTAAGCGATAAATTGCTGTTTTTAAGAAAAGTTTAATCATGACTATTATTTTTATGTTTTCTGCTCTTTTATATTCCTTTCAATGGTTCTAAAGGGAGCCCATTGATAGGCTCTTATTTCTTAATTTTAAATCCTCAAACTATACTCATTTTTCTACCCTAGTCTCTTCTTTTTACCCGAAAACCAGACTCCCTTTTGGGCTGGGGAAAAACTGGTTTTCATTCCTTTCTATGGCTTTGCACTTCTCCTAAATGGAACTCATTTAAAAGCTTATATTTTTTTCTTAATATTCCTCAAGTTTATACTCATTTTCTATCTCCATAGAACCAAGCTTTGTGCCGCAAAGAATAACAATCTAATTATCTGATATTTACATAATTAATAATCGATTCAAAAAGAACTGAGTGTAAATTTATTTTACAATGCTTGTCTATATATTTTACAATTAATTAAAGACTTAGATTTCTTCTATTGAAATAAAAACAGAGTAATATTGTAGTTATCACTGTTTCCTTATTCATTCATTCTCTTCCCTCCTACTCATACCTAATGGATTCCACCGGATTTTTCCTAGCTGTGTTATAACTTATTAAGCCTACTGTTAAAATGGAAATCGTCCAGGTTAATAGTCCTGCTAGTAGAAAAACATAAATATCTATGGTGGTTTTATAAGCAAAGCTTTCTAACCATTTATTCATCATTAAATAGGTAATGGGAGTTCCAAGGGCAAAAGCTATTAGCATCCATTTTGAATAGGATTTTAAAAGCAAATACAATACTTCTGAAATAGTGGCTCCACTGATTTTTCTTAATCCTATTTCTTTGGTTCTTCTTTCGAGATTAAAAGATACCATGGCAAATAATCCCATTGCGGCCAAAATAATAGAGATGATGGTAAATAGGCTTAAAACTCTGGCTAATTGAAATTCTTTGGCATATACTTTTTGATAGGCATCGGAAACAAATTCGTAATTGAATGGAAAGTTGGGGTTTAGTTTTTCCCATTCCTGCTGTAAAATTTCTAAAACTTTCATTTTATTCTCCCCATTTATTTTAATGAGGAAACAGTGAGTAAACATTCTTCTATTCACTACTACCAAAGGTTTTTCCTTGGCATATAAATTGGTATAATGGAAATCGTCGACTACAGCGATAATCTCTCCAAATGGGAACATATCTCCCATAAAATCGAAGCGGAAATTTCTACCAATGGCCTCCTCAGGACTCTCGAAACCCAAATGCGAAAGAGCAGTTTTATTAATGATATACTCAATTTTAAAATCAATAGCCTCCCCAGTTTCTTCTACTGCATCTGGTCCTCTTCTCCATCTTCGCATATTTTGAATTTCCCAATCGAGATTGCTTTGGCTGGTGAAATTGGCTCTTCCGGCAATAGGATTTATCTTAAAGAAAGAGAAGAAATTAGAATCCACACTAAGAATATTAACTGTAGCATTTGACTCAGATTCTCTACCTTCTATGGTAAATGGGAAATTATCCGTTACCGTACCTGCTGGCTCTTCCATCACCGCGGTAACATCATAAATATCTGGATATTTCAATAAGCGTTGCTTATAAACATCATAATCTTTTACCACATCATATGAATTATCAGGCATGGCTATCATATTCAAACTATTTCCTTCAGGATGGAGTTCATTGATATGATTGAGCTGTTTTTGCAGGATGATGATGGAGCTTAAAGCGATAAATGCCAAGGACAATTGAAAGATGACAAATACTCGATATGATTTTCTCTGTTTTAAGTTATTTTGCCCTGAGACTTGTTTGAATCCATAGGTAAAAAATGGCCAAATGGCATTGATAATGACGAAACTTAAAAAGATAATAATCAACACTAATAAATCGATTAGAGGTATATTTAGGAAGGCTATGAACTGATATTCATTGGCAAATTGTTGTGCCATTCCAAAAGCTAATATCACTACTAGAATGATTAAAAATGCTGATTCTTTTATGGAATCGAGAACTAGGTTTAATCTATTTGCTCCATTCACCATTTTTATTTTGTGCATTTTATTGTCATTGATAAATTGCACAAAATTTAGATTGGAATAATTGATAAATGAGATGATGAGAATGATGAGAATACCACTTAATAATAGCCAAATAGACCTATAGTTTCCATTCCTCTCCATTTCGCGTGTTTTATCACTTTTTAAATGGATATCGGTTAATGATTGTAATTCTACTAGAGGATGGTAATCATATTCTTCATATCTAATATCCCAATTATTCTGTAATGACTCTAATAATTTCTCCGGTGAACTTTGTGGACTGAGTAAGAGGTAGGTAAAATCGAGTGAATTTCCAGCTTGAACAGCTCTTGAAGTAAGAATATCATATTTAAAATGAGAGTTTTGTGGTGCATCTTGAATGACGCCTTCAATGGTATACTCTTCGGCCAAACCAGATTTCTGATGAATAATTTCTATCTTCTCACCGAGTACATCTAGGTTCCCAAAGTATTTTATCGCCATAGATTCACTAAGAACCACATGTTTAGGTCTGTTAAATATTGTTTCTTGATTCCCAACCAGTAATTCGAAGCTAAAAATCTGCATGAAAGTAGAATCTACTGCAAATACCTTTTTCGAATAAAATGATTCTTCTCCAATGGAAACTATGGCATTTCGGTAAGAATTGATTCGAACCATGCTTTCAATCTCAGGAAATCCCTTATCTAAATCTTGACTTAGCCCTGTTTGTAAACGAGCATCTATCATTGAGGTAATACCAGTGTTGCTATTTTCTGTTACACGGTATATTCTATCGGCTTTTTCATGAAACTTATCATAAGAAAATTCCATTTTTATAAAAGAATAGACCAGTATCAAGCAAGCAAATGCTATGGTTAAGCCCAATGCATTCAAGGCAAACCAGAGTTTGTTTTTCTTTATTCTTCTTATGATTTTTCCTATGTTCATTGTTCTTTTCCTTTTTATCTTTTTAATTAATAGCCTTATACTTCGTTACTCTCCATTATTTACTTTCTCATTTACGATTAGTAAAATCGTCATTAAATAATATCGAAAGCCTCGTCTAAGGCAATTTTTATAAAGGCTTTGCCAAGCAATTCTTTTTTCATCAACATCTTGTTTACTCTTTTATGCCATTTAAATAGCATATTGATATTTTAATGGTATTAATCCAAATTCACATCATAATATTACTCATACCTTAATGCTTTTACTGGATTCTTTCTTGCTGCTCTAAAACTTCTCCAACTAATTGTAACTAGTGAAATAAGTATCACGACAAGGCCAGACATTCCGAATAGCCACCAAGTCATTGTGGTTCTAAATGCAAAACTCTCTAACCAATTGGTCATGAAGTAAAAGGCTACTGGGATTGCCAAAACGAATGCAATTAATATAAAAATGAAGAAATCTTTATTCAATAGGATTAATATCTCAATTACTTTAGCTCCGTTTACCTTTCTAATCCCAATTTCCTTTGTTCTACGCTCAGCAGCATAAGTTGCCATTGCAAAAGTTCCGATTATGGTTAATATAATTGCAACGATCATTCCTAAGCCAACAATTTTACCTGCTCGTTCTTCTGACTGGTACAGATTAGCATATGCTTGATCAAGGAAGCCATAATCAAAATCTACTTCTGGATTGTATTTCTCCCAAAGCTCTTTTAGTTTCGTTATGGCATTTTCATCATCACCACTGGTTTTTATCATTACTGAATAATAATCTGGAACTCTATTATCAGCTATGTATACCTGAGGATCTATATTTAAATGCAGAGATTTAGTTTTCACATTCTCCACAACACCCTTCACTTCCATTAATTCATCGAGCTGTACTTGCTTTCCAATCGGATCTGTTAAACCAAGAACTTTTACTGCTTGTTCATTTAACCACACATAATTTTTCCCTTCATGTCGGTCCTCCATTCTTTCACCATCAACGATAGCCATATCCATCATATTGAAATAGTTAGATTTTGCATAACAGATTTCCATAATATATGGGTCATCGCTGAATCCGGGAACACTAACGGCATTACCATTATTCCAATTCATAGGTAGACTATTCTTGGCAGTAACTTGAATGATAGCTGAGTTTCTTTCTAATTCAGCTTTAACAGCTTCATAATTTTCACTAAAGCCCTCATTTGCTTGAATATAAACAACCTGTTCTGTATCAAAACCTAAATCGAAGTTCTTCATAAAGATGATTTGCTTTTGAATCCCAAACACAACAGTTAGTAATATGATAGAAGCAGTAAATTGAAGAATAATTAATGCTTTTTGAAATAAAGAGACCGACCTTCCTTTTATTCCACCTTTTAAGGATTCAATTAAATCCATTCTCGACATGCTAAAAGCAGGAACAGTTCCGGCAAAAATGATAGTGAGAAATGCAGTCCCCAAAATCAAAATATGAAGTCTTAAATCACTCATAGAAAACTCAATACTTGATTGAGATAAGGTATTAAACATTGGAAGAGCAATAACGGCCATTAAAACTCCTAAAACTAAAGCAATGAAAACAGAAAATGTTGTTTCTAGATAAAAGTCTCTTATCAAGTGCCATTGTTCTGCCCCATTGGTCTTTTTAATGGCTAGAGATTTAGCTCTTAAAAATGCAGTTGAAATAAATAAATTTGTGAAATTGATGCAAGCAATAACCAAAATGATTATTCCCATAAATAGAAGCACCAATACCAAATCCATATTTCCTGAAACAGCTCTATCAAATCTAAAGTTGGTGGAACCAAAATGTATATCGCCTAATGGTTGAATAAAATGGTGAATTGGAATTTCTTTTAATACTGGAGCTTGTTCCTGAGTTAATAGAGTTATTTTAGCCGCTAAATCTTCCACATCCACCCCCTCATAAAGTTTAAAGTAGGTCATGTATTCATCATTTGAAAGCCAAGGACGATTGTTGATATGATCAAAATCACTCATGGGTAAAATGGCATCAAACTGAAGATGAGAATTGGCAGGTATATCTCGTAAAATCGCCATGACTTCTTTTGGAGTATCATTATAATTAATTATCTGTCCGATGGCATTTTCCCCAAAAAACAGATTCAGTGCTAGGTTTTCGCTTATAACAATGGCATTTGGCTTATTCATACATTGCTCTAAATTGCCTTCAATTATGGGATAATTAAGAATATCAAAGAAATTTGAATCTGCGATAATTACCGTTTTAAATACACTTTTATCATCCACATTTAATTCAACCTGTGAACGAAAAACAACTTTCATAGAAGACTCTATTTCTGGAAAATTAGATTTAGATTCACGAGCCAAAGGTGCAAAACAAGAGGCAATCTTTACGGTTTCGTTATTGATATATCCTTCTCTTCCGACTCTATAAACCCGATCACCATCCTTGATAAAGTTATCAAAACTAAACTCGTTTATACTCCACCAACCCAATAGTAATGCTACTGACATCCCTATTGACAGGCCTAAAATACTTAGTGTATGAATTAACCATTGCTTTTTAAATTGTTTACTATATGTTTTTATAAATCTTATCATTTTTCAAAATTTTCTTAATTAGGCTTTTGTTTTACACTTTATCATACTTCTTATTCTCCTTCACAGGCTTTATTGTTCATTAATAAAGTCTATGACTCAATAGCTACTCATACCTCAAAGCCTCCACTGGATTTCTTCTTGCTGCTTTAAATACTTGCCAACTCACCGACAACATGGCTAGGAATACTGTAATAATTCCAGCTCCTATAAACACCCACCAACTTAGAGATATCTTATAAGCAAAGTTTTCTAACCATATATTCATTATCAAATAAGCAAAAGGGACTGCTATAATAAAAGCAACTACAATCAAGACAAAGGTGCTTTTTGCAAGTTTTAATATGATTTCGAAAACAGAAGCGCCATTTACCTTAAGAATTCCTATTTCTTTAGTTCTTTTCATTGTGGTATAAATAGACAATGAAAACAGACCCAGACATGAAATAATAATGGCAAATAATCCAAGATAGGGTAGCAATTTCTGCAATTCAATTTCCCCTTTATATAAGTTATTATATTGCTCATCAACAAATTGGTATTGATATATATATTCTGGGAAAATTCCTTTGTAAATAGCTTCAATAGCCTCTACCGTTTCTAAAACATTAGTTCCATTAAGCTTTACATAATAATTACCTGCATTGTATCGAGCTGGAGCAAGAATAAGTGGCGATACATCATTATGTAATGATGAAAAATTAAAATCTTCAACCACGCCAATCACATCCCAAGAAAACACTTTAGCATTTAACACATCACCATTTACATACAAATCGGCTGCGGCTTGGTTAATGATACATTTCCCCTTATTATTTGCATGATTACAATCGAATCCTTGCCCATTTTGCATTTGAATATCAAATACATCCACCAAATGACAATCGGTATAGATGATTTTAGAATATATCTGTTCGTCTTGACCTGAAAACCTAAACGTAGTAAACTCTCCAACATTAATTGGATTTTCTTTTGAAAAACTCACCTCCTCAACTCCAGTTAAATCATTGAGTTGCTGCCTAAATACATCAGCTTTTTTTAAGGCCTTGTAATTTCCGGATACTTTGAGGATGTTTTCTTTATTAATACCGGTGTCATAGTTGAGCATATAATCATTCTGCAAATAAATCACAGCTATTGCAATCATTAAGATTATAGTTCCTGAGAATTGTAAAAACGATAGTAGGTTTCTAAGTTTTCCTACCCTCCTCTTTTGCTGATGTTGGTCGCTATGCACTTTTTGTCGCGATAAATAAATTGCAGGAAAGAAACTCACCAAAATACCCACCACTAAAGGGACAATGACAGTGATGAACATATAAAAGCCCAATGAATTTGGAATAGTGATGCTTCGATTAATCACATTAGAATAATAAGGTAGAACCAAAGATGTTAGTAATATGGCTAATACCGACGAAATAAAAACCACTAAAACTCCTTCTATAATAATCTCAAATGCTATCGCAAATCCTTTGGCACCAAAAATGCGCTTTATATTAATGGATTTCATGTATTCGAAGGAACGAACAGTAGCAATATTGATATAATTGATGATGGCAATCAAGAGTATAAAGAAAGCGATGATGGTATAAAACTGGATACTCTTTTTATTACCTCTTTTAAACCTGGAATATTCTACTTCCATGAAATACAAGTCTGAAAAAGGAGCCATTTCGAGCTTAGTATCCTTATAATAATCAGAACTAACAAAAAGGTTTGAAAGCCTATTGAAAATCTCAGTATCACAGCGCTGTTCTATTTCGTGTAGATTTTCTGTTGTAGATAACAATAGAAATGTTTCAAAGTTATAGGCATCATATCTTTCTAGCAATTTAGGGCTACTCCAATCTTCTACTAATACATTTAGATTAATCAATAAATCAAAATCGAACATGGATTCTTCAGGATAATCTTTTATTACACCACTAACCACCAATGGAAGGTCAGCAGATAAGTATAAAATCTTATCCATGGGGTCTTCCTTACCAAATAACCTCCGTGCAGTAGATTCTGTAATCACCACCGAACGTTTGCCATTTAAGCAAGTTTTCTTATCACCATAAACCATTTCTGTATGAAAAAATCGACTCCAAGTTGAATCAGCAAAAATGGTTTCGAGATTAAACATTTTGGGTTGCTCAGAGGAGGGCTTATAGGTAATTTGTTGTTCTTCGGTATATAATCTCAAGTAAGATTTAACTTCTGGAATTTGTTGAGTTAAAAAAGTACCAAAAGCAGATGGAGTAATAGAGCCATTTCCATGGTGAATTCTCACTATTCTATCTCTATTCTCCTGAAACTTATCCACGCTTAACTCACTATTAATATGTAATCCTAAAATGATAAGAATGGTGATAGCCAAAGACAAACCAATGGTATTTACTACAAATACAATCGGACTTCTTTTAATCTTTACTATGGATGCTTTTAGTTTTAACATTTTCAATCTATTTTTTCATTATTAATTATTTGGTTGTGGTTTTACAATTATTCTTTTGTTATTTACTTTTCTATGGTCTTCCCCTGCCCTAAAGGGAGCCCATTGAAAAGTTTTTTGTCTCTTATTTTAATTTCAACTTTTAATACATATCTACTCTAAATCCTCATTTTACGCAAAAATCAGACTCCCTTTCGGGTTGGGGCAAAACTGATTTTCTTTCTTTTCAAAACTTATTCTATATTGTTTAGTGCTTTTATATTCCATTCTCGTTATTAATTCACACAAAGCCGCTAAGTCACAAAGGAATTCCAATTCATTTATTCTATCATTCTATTATTTTTATATTCTTCTTGACTTTACCCTTTGATAATTTAAAAATCACGCTAAGCCGCTAAGTCGCAAAGAAATTTTTATTCTCCCTATCTCCTACTCTCCCATTCTCCATTTCTCCCACTCTCCCATACTCCTACTCATACCTAAGAGCCTCAACCGGATTCTTTCTAGCTGCTTTAAAACTTTGCCAACTCACCGTCAGCATTGAGATTAAGAGTGCTATCACACCAGCCAATAAGAAAACCCACCAACTTAACTCTATTCTATAAGCAAAACCTTTGAGCCAGATGCTCATGAAATAATAAGAAAGTGGTGTTGCTATTATGAAGGAAATCACTATCCATTTTATAAAACTAAAGTTCAATAAGCTTACTATTTCGCCAACTTTTGCGCCATTTACCTTTCTGATTCCTATTTCTTTCACTCTGTATTCGCACATGAATATGATTAATCCCAAAGCTCCAACTATGGAGATTAAAATAGACACCAAGCAGAATATCAAAATCAGTTGGGCTTGCTTCTCTTCTGCTTTATAAAGTCTATCGAGTTTCTCGTCTAAGAAAGAATAATCCATGGAGTATTTAGTCTCAAACTTATCGTAAACGGATTGGATAAATGCGATGGTTTCAGATACATTATTGCCACTAATTTTTAAGCTTAATTTGTTATGACGAGTTGTAGTGAGCCAAAATGCCATAGGCTGAACCTCCTCATGTAGGGAAGCATATTTCATATCCCCTACAACTCCAATCAACTCACCTTCTTTACCAAAAAAAGGAATACTTTTCCCTAAGAAACTCTCCTGCCAACCAAATTCCTCTATGGCCTTTTTATTGAAGATAAACTTATCCTCATCGGCTTCTATATTGCTTGAGAAAGTTCTGCCTTCAATCACATCGAAGCCCATAAAGTTGAGGTAGCGCTCGTCGACTGGCCAACATTTAAAATTCACATTTTTACCATCAATATCTCGTCCCCAACCCATTCCAACTCCTCCCGGAACAAACTGCGAATATGCATAGTCGGAAATATTTATATTCTTAAGTAATTCAGTTGCAAAAGCCTCCTCTTGTTTCTGAATATCAGGAGTAGTTCCTAAAACGAGAACGTTCTCTTTTTCGAAACCTAAATCATAGTTTTTAAGAAAGGAAACTTGTCTTTCTATAAATAATACTCCAATGATGAGCATCATAGAAATGGTGTATTGTATCACAGTTAATACCTTACCTGAGGTTCCATTTTTAGCAGAAAAAGCCATCACTCCTTTAAGCGCTAATGCTGGCTTTACATTTACAATTAACCTTGCTGGATAGAAAGAGAATAGTATGCCTAAAATCACTACTAGAAAATAAACATATAATATGATATGACTGTAATTGAATAAATAGATTTCATATCCAAAAATATCAGGCCAGAATTGTAAAATCAAAGCTGAAAAGAGGAGGGCGACAATAAAGGACATGCTAATGATTAAAGCCGATTCTAGACTTGATAAAGCCAATAGTCGTTTTTTAGACTCCCCAACTACTCTTCTCATATTTGCAGATTTTATGAGTCTCGGAGCATTCGCAACAGCAAAGTTCACGAAGTTCACAAAAGCCATCACGAGTAATAATATGGCCACAAGGATTAAGGTTTTCACAAATACCATATTTCCTGTTCCATATTGGGGAAAGAAATGAACTTCACTCAATGGTGTGAATCCATAGTGAATTTTGAAGTTATCAGATTCTTCGAATTGCTCTTGTAATGCTGATATCGCCTTTATCTTTAGATTAATTAATTCCAAATCAACATTTTCAGGAAATCTATAATAATGAAAAAAGCTATACTCAGACCAATCATTCACCCAATCATCAGTTGGATAGGTACTAAATGCCTCATATCTCACGCTCGAATTTTCAGGCATATCATAATAAACTGCATCAATTACATAAGGCTGAGAATAATAAGCCATTAAGGTTTTTCCCACAGGGTCTTCGTCACCAAAAATTCGTTCTGCAGTTCTTTCAGAAATCATCAACCTATTTTTACCAGTTAATGGGCTAGTAGAACCACTTTTAATTTTGAGGGTAAAAACATCAATAAAAGAAGAATCTACTGCTCGAGTATAAAGGTCGAAACTTGTTGATGGGTCATCAGGCATACTATATACTCCTGGCCCGTGTGCAAACGAACAATAGGCCAATGCTTCAGGTATGTTTTCACCAATTAAATCGGCTAAAGGATTGGGCAAATAATGGGAAGAATCTATTTTACCATCTCTTTCTATGGTAATATTCAATCGATAAATATCATCAAAATGCTCGTTATGCCTATCATAAGTAAGCTCATCATAAATATAAATAGAAAGAAGTAAAAATGCGGCAAAAGAAACCGATAAACCAATGAGATTAAACAGAGTTACTTTTCCTGATTTCTTCAGGTTTTTAAATGCTGATTTTATATAATGTGTTATCATTTTTTTGTTTTTCTATTTTAATCATTTTTCTGAAACTCAAGCTAAGTCGCAGATATACAAAGTGTTTATAATATCAATTTTTCTTCTCAAGGAATCAATGATTTAATGCTTGAATGATACAATAGTTTGAATCTCTTCATTTAAACCTTAGTCCTTCTTTTATTATCTCGCGATGCAGCAAAGCCGCAAAGAAATTCACATTCTCTCATTCTCCCATTCTCTCATCTCTCTTCTTCTCCAACTCTCCTTTCACCCCTTTATTAAATTTCACGCGAAGCCGCAGAGACGCAAAGGAATTCCAACTCAACTACTATATTATTCAATCATTCTTTAATTCAATCATTGTATCATTCATTTACTCATATCTCAAAGATTCAACAGGATTTCTTCTGGCTGCTGCCCTGGTTTGAAAACTAATGGTGGTTAAGGCAATTAGTATGGCGAGGATGGTAGCTGGAATAAAAAGCCACCAGCTTAAATCGATGCGATAAACAAAATTTTGTAGCCATTCGTTCATCATCCAAAAGGTGAGTGGCACTGCAACAACTACTGCTATCAACACCCATTTAATAAATGACCAGTTGAGCATAAATATTATCTCACCAATGGTAGCTCCATTTACCTTTCTTACTCCTATTTCTTTAACTCTTTGCTGAATGAAATAGGTAGAGATTGCCATGAGTCCCATCACAGAAAGGATAATACTTAGCAAGGCGAAATAGCCTACAATTTTCACAGCATTTTTCTCAGACTGATACCATTTTTCTATTTCTTCCTCGGCAAACCTGATATCAACAGGGTCACCATTGGATAAACCTGAATAGACTCCTCTAACTCTTTTAATTACTTCCACTTGATTATCACCAGTGATTTTAATGAGGATTTGCCAAGGCCATTCATCATCACCCAAAGGCTCAATCATCATCATACCTAACTCTTCGTGTAAATCGCGGAAATGAAAATTATCAACCACTCCTAAAACAGGAATATCTTTATCGTAATATCTAAATGAATTGGGCAAAGAATCTAATTCTAGGTTTTCTATTGTCTTTTGATTGAGCAGAATTCCTTCTTTCGCCAAAGCCGATGGTGTTCTTCTATAGCTTATGTCAAAAATATCGTAGAATGCACTATCGACCTTAAAAACTTGGAAACTCACCGGACGTTCGTAATAATTAAAGCTATGGTTATTTCCTCCATCTAAAGGACTTCCAGCTACAAATGAAACATCCTCAACTCCAGGTATCTTCATCCACTCCTCCCTCAAGATATCTTTCTTGGAACCAGGTATTGTATTTTCTATTACCAGAATATTTTCTTTTTCATAGCCAATATCATAATTCAATAAAAAGCTACTTTGCTCATATACAATGTATGTGGACACCAATAACACAATCACCACCACATATTGAAAAGAGATTAATGCTTTGGTATAAATTCCCTTACTGGTTCTTTTGAATGTTCCTTTCACAATATCCAGAGGATTGAAACGAGAAAGAATCATAGCAGGAAATAGACCAGAGAATATTCCAATAAAAAGAATAGTTCCAACAAATATCATTATCACATCGAATGTCAACATATCTAGAATGTTCAATTCGGTCGCTATCAGCTGATTAAACCAAGGCTCCACCATTAATGCCAATAAAAATGCGATGATGGCGGCCATAAATGTGAGTACCACAGATTCTAAAATTAGTTGATTGAACAATCCTATTCTAGTTCCTCCCATTAGTTTTTTTATGGCTGTTTCTTTTGCTCTAAAAGAAGTTTGAGCGACGGCTAAATTGATATAGTTGATGATGGATAAAATCAAGATAAAGGCAACAATGGATAATAAAATCATCACCGTGGTTTTACTGTTCTGCCTCAGCTTATCATATCCAGTAAAATCACTGAAATAGGCATCGGTGAGCTTTTCAAATTTTACAATTTTGGCGTATTCCTTTGTATACATCCAGAAGTGTTCTTTGAATTCGGCCAAAACATCTGCCTCTCGTGCTACTATATTCGCATTTTCTTTTTCCAAAACATAGAGAGGAAAAGAACAGTTTCCCCAGTTTTCCATCAATTTTGGAGAACCCCAAATATCAGCTAATGCTCTGAAATCCATAATTGCATCGCAAGGAAAAAGCTGGGTATTTCCTCCTAAGTCTTCTATCACACCAGAAACCGTGTAAGAATCTTCACCCATCTGCATTACTTCCCCCATTGGAGATTGACCTGGGAATATCTTAGCAGCAAATGATTTGCTCAACAGAATTTGTCCTTTTGTTTTTAAGCAAGATTCAGCATTTCCTTCTATCAATGGATATGAAAAAATATCAAAGAAAGAAGTGTCAGCTAAAAGGTATCTTATTTGATGCTTTTCGCCTTTTGAATCTGCTAAAATTCCGGTATTGTCAAATAATCGAGTATAGGTCTCTATCTCTGGGTATAAGTCCTTCAACCAATTACCAATTGGCGGGCTGAAAGTTGAACCTGTTCCATTTGCCACACGATAGATTCTATCTTTCTTTAGGTGAAAATGGTCAACAGACAATTCCTGTTTCACATATCCACTGAGCAATAAAACAAAGGTCAATGAGATACTAAATCCCAAAAGTGTAACCATAGTAAACTGCTTGTTTTTTTGGAGGTGTTTTAAAAATGGTTTGAGTTTAAATTCATTCATTGTCTGTGCTTTGTTTGGTTTGGTTAAATTCTTCTGAGCTAATTAAATACTCTTCTTCATTAATATATTCCGGTAGCAATTGAGCTAGGCTCTTGTTGTAGAGAAAGAAATAAACAAATTCCTCTTCGCCATTTTCACCTGATGATTTCACTAAAATGGGTAATAAATCTCTTTTCTTATTTATTAGACTCGAAGCATACAATACCTCACAATTTCCATTGATAATCACCATTGGAAGGTAGTGTCGAGCATAGCTTAAATCGTTAGATTCTTCTTTCATATCAAACCTATTGATGGTGGTCCAATGTTCCCCATTAGCCAAATGAAACTCTTGTTTTAAATCGTCGATGGAGAATTGAAACAAGATTTCATCATTTTGAAATTCAAAACCAATCTGCTCCAATTGTTGTTGATTCAATTCTAAAACTTGACCAATGCAGGAATCAACCTGAGGGTCGGTTAGAACATTCATCAATGCTAAGGATAGCGTTCCTAGTATGTGAAATAAGGACTTCATTAATATTCAGTAATCAATTTTGTTTTTACATCTTCTATCCCAAGGTCATGATGATAGTTATTGGTTTTCGCTTTTTTGCCTTTTGAACCTTAAAACAAATGATTCACCCAGAGGCGTTAAGATTACCCTTTACAATTATATTACTATCCTTTACAATTTCTTACTACTTCTTTACTAAAAAACTCACGCAAAGCCGTAGAGATGCAAAGAAATTCCCATTCAACCATTAACCCATTAACACCCTAAAAAACGATTCTTTCACTTTCACCAAAGCTATCATAACCAGACACTATCACTTGCTCACCGGCTTGTAAACCTTCTAGTACTTCGTAATACTGAGGATTCTGATTTCCGATTTTTATATAGCGTTTCTCTGCAGAATGACCATCCTCCGATAAAACGAATATCCATTGTCCGCCAGTTTTCTGAAAGAAAGTTCCTTTGGGTAAAAGCATGGCATTTTTCGGGTTTCCTAGTTGTAGACGAGAATAATAAGTCTGGCCTGTTCTCATATTTTTTGGAGAATCTCCATTGAAAACTAATTCCACAGAAAATCGTCCGCTTCTCACATCAGGGAATACTTTTCTTATACTGAGTTCAAACTCTTGTCCTTGACGCTCTAGAATTGCAGACAAGCCAACTCTTACTTTATCGATATAATGCTCATCGATTTCTGCAACCACTTTATAAGAGGTTAAGACATGAATCTGTCCTAATCTACCGCCTTTTGGAATAGACTGACCAAGCTCAGCATCAAGAATAGTGAGCTGCCCATCAATGGGAGATTTTACATTTAAATGGTCTTGTCGCTGACGAACTAAAGTTAAATTCAGCTCCATATTTCTCAAATTATCTTCCATTTGCTTCACCTGAATGGAGCGGTAAATAGAATCTTGCTTCTGACGTTCCATATACAAATCGAAACTACGTTTTGAAAACTGATAATCTTCCTCCGATAGAATATATTCCTCTTGGGAAATTAATTGGTCAGCGATTAAACTTTTATTTTGCTCAAAAGTTCTCTTCTTTCTGATGATATCGAATTCCAGGTTGAGCAATTCTCTTTTAATTTGGAGCTTCTCCTGCTCCATGGTCACCATGGTATTTCTAAGGAAATTGCTTTTCTCGGCCAACTGAGCTTCACTATTGAGGATGCTTAAACTCAAATCGGTATTGCTTAATCGAAGAATCACCTCACCTTTTTGCACCATTTGACCTTCTTCGGCTACCTTCTCCTCTACTCTTCCACCTTCTCGTGCATCCAGATAAATGGTTGAAATAGGCTCTACATTTCCATTTATAGTGATATAATCGTGAAATATACCCTCCTCAACTTTCGCTATGCTGAGTTTATCTTTATCGGCCCTGTAGGTGGAAAGGTTGGTTGCGAAAAAAGCAAAATATATCAATGTGAGGAACAAAGCTCCTGCTAATGCTATTATGATGTGCTTCTTCTTTAAACCCTTTTTCTTTTCTATTTTTACATCCATTTTCTTTGACTATTTATTCTTTGATAAAAAATGAACTAATACTTCGTTATGCTCTTTTTTAAACTCTTCATTTACAAGAGTAAACTCATCATTTAAAAACTCCCAAGCCTCGTCTTATCTCATTTTTCTCAAAGCTGATTTCTTATGTTTTTTTCTATCGTATTCTTTTAAATAATTCCCTAATACTTCGTTATACTCCATTT
>JADGDY010000082.1 GCA_016744655.1 Bacteroidales bacterium
GTATCACTTTAAATTTATCAAATAGTGGCAAATATTAGATTAACCAAAGAGTTTAAATTTGAAACCGCTCATGCACTAATGGGCTACGATGGTTTGTGTAAACATATTCACGGACATTCCTATGAGTTATTAGTGACCGTAATAGGTAAACCTATTGAGGATGAAAACAATCCAAAACTAGGTATGGTAATGGATTTTGGTGACTTGAAAAAGATCGTAAAAGAACAAATAGTGGACAAGATGGATCACTGTCTGATCCTAAACGAAAAAGGAACAAAAGCCGAAGCTCTTAAACAGAGCGACGAGATGTTTGAAAGAGTAGTTACAGTGCCTTATCAGCCTACTAGCGAAATGATGCTAGTAGATTTTGCTGATAGAATAAAACCTAGACTACCAAAACACATCAATCTACACCATATGTTACTCCGCGAAACTGTGACCAGCTATGCGGAATGGTTTGCCTCTGATCAGTAATTTAATACTTTTTAGAATAAACTTATGCTCTGTAATGAATGATATACTTGTAGTATATACATTCGAATTTCCTCAATTAGAAATAGCCTAATTATATTTAACAGTTCGTTTTTTACTATTAACTGTTATCTTAAAAATTTCCAGCAAAAAAGCTTAAGTTTGCAATTCAACCTTAAAATTATTTAAAATGGAAAAAGTTAGTTTTGCAAATAATGCAATTAAGTATGGATTGATCATTAGTATCATCTCTATTTTGACATCCCTTGTATTTTATATTTTTGATATAGAGATGTTTAATACAACTGCTATGATTGGGAATATGGTATTTGGGTTATTCATTGTCGTTATGGCATTTGTTATTGGTATAAAAGCCTTTAGAGACAAAGGCTTGGGTGGGAAAATCACATTTGGTCAAGCATTTCTACAAGGATTAACAATAGGTATCATTGGATATGTAATTGTTGCCATTTATAATTATGTTTTTAATGCATTTATTGCACCTGAATGGGGACCAAATCAAGTGGAAGGTTTTTATAATTGGATGGAAAGTTTTGGTTTACCTGATGAAGCATTAGACAAAGCGGTTGAAGACTTTAAAGAACAAATGACTCCTATAGGCATGACACTAAGCTCATTAAAAAGCGGAGCAATTATGTCAATCATAGTTTCACTTATTGTTGCTGCTTCTATAAAAAAAGATACTACTCAAGCAGAGATTTCATAAATTTGCCGAATGGATATATCAGTTATTGTACCTGTCTACAATGAAGTAGAATCTCTACCCAAATTAGCTGAATGGATAGAGAAGGTAATGGACGAAAATAAGTTCTCTTATGAAGTCCTTTTTGTAGACGATGGAAGCCGCGATGGCTCCTGGAAAATCATAGAGGAACTTTCAGATAGAAATTTCCGTTTGAAAGGAATTAAGTTCCAAAGAAACTATGGCAAATCAGCTGCCTTAAATCAAGGCTTTAGCGAATGCCAAGGTGATGTAGTGATAACCATGGATGCCGATTTACAAGATAGTCCCGATGAAATTCCTGGCCTCTATGCCATGATAATGAAGGATAAATTTGATTTGGTATCTGGTTGGAAAAAGAAAAGGAACGATCCTTTAAATAAAACCATCCCCTCCAAGTTTTTTAATGGTGCAACAGGTATGATGACTGGTATTAAACTTCACGATTTTAATTGTGGTTTAAAAGCCTATCATTCCGATGTGATTAAGTCCATTGAAGTATATGGCGAAATGCATCGATATATTCCTGTAATTGCTAAATGGGCTGGATTTAATAAAATTGGAGAAAAGGTAGTTACTCACTATCCTCGTCAGTTTGGGGTAACTAAATTTGGTATTGAAAGATACGTAAATGGATTCCTCGATTTATTGAGCATTAGTTTTGTCGGTAGATTCGGAAAACGACCAATGCATTTCTTTGGATTTATGGGAACCTTAGTTTTCTTTGCTGGATTCATAATTGCTATGTATTTAGCTTATGCTAAGTTTTTTATGGATGGATATAAGATGACAGACAGACCTCTTTTCTATTTCGGACTGTTAGCAATGGTTGTTGGAGTGCAATTATTTATGGCCGGTTTCTTAGGAGAACTAATCTCTAGATCTTCTCACGACAAAAACCATTATCTTATAGCTAAAACAGTGGGCATAAAAGACGAGAAGTAAACCCGTCTATACTTTTTTTAATAAAACACAAGCTATATGTACGATTTCGATAAAATTGTCGATAGAACAAATACTAATTCTCTCAAATATGATTTGAGAGAGTTTTTCTTTAAAGATAAAGATGTAATTCCATTGTGGGTTGCTGATATGGATTTTGAAACTCCTATATTTATTAGGGAAGCCATACAAAAGAGGGCTGAACATCCTATTTATGGATATAGTATAAAACCTGATTCTTATTTTCATTCTATTACCAATTGGCTTAAAAAGCGTTTCAGTTGGGATGTTATAAAAGAAGACGTTTTATTTAGTCCAGGTGTAGTCCCTGGTTTCACATTGGCTATAATGGCTTATACTCAACCTGGTGATAAAATAGTCACACAGCCCCCAGTTTATTTTCCATTCTTTCAAAGCGTGGAGGATAATGGGCGAGAATTATTATACAATCAACTGATTGAAAAAGATAATTATTATACCATAGATTTCGAAGATTTAGAGACTAAGCTAAGTGACCCTAAAACTAAAATTCTTTTAATTTCGAGCCCACATAACCCTGTCGGAAGAGTATGGAATAAAGAAGAATTGGAGCAGATGGTTACATTGTGTAAAAAACATGATGTTTTGATGTTAACAGACGAAATTCATTCGGATTTAGTTTTCAAAGGACATCAGCACCTACCAACAGCTTCAATTTCTGAAGATGCTAAAGATTTATGCATTACCTTTATGGCACCCAGCAAGACTTTTAATATGGCTGGTTTATCTACCTCATTTTTAGTGATACAAAATGAAGAACTCAAGAAAAAATATGAGGATGTTCTTCAGGCTTATCATTTAGGATTAGGAAATGTGTTTGGTAATGAAGCATTAGAAGCTGCCTACACCCATGGTGAAGAATGGTTGGAAAAGTTAAACGAGTATTTGACGAGTAATACCAACTATGTTTTTGATTTTTTAGAGAACAACATTCCGGAAATTAATTTCCTTAAACCAGAAGCAACATATTTACTTTGGTTAAATTGCAAACAATTAGGTTTAAAGGAAAAAGAATTACAGAAATTCTTTATCAAAGAAGCTGGACTTGGGTTAAATAACGGAAGCATATTTGGACCTGGTGGCAATGGTTATATGAGAATGAATATTGCTTGTCCACTAAGCACTGTAAAAACAGCATTAGATCAACTTTTAAAAGCCATAGAACTATTTAGAAAGGAAAAGAAATAAAGTGTTTTTCATCAGGTTATTAGAACAGCTTTTTGTTTGGTTGCAAAAAAAATTGCGTCCTGATGTTTTCATTTTAATACTTGCCATCCTCATAGGAATTCTAGCAGGAATTTCTGCCTCACTTCTCAAAACTTTCGTTTACAAAATTGATCAGTTTGTGACCAATTTCAGTATTGAAAATGAAATTGATTACCTCTATTTAATAGCTCCCGGAATAGGAATCTTCCTCACGTGGGTATTGTTCAAATATGTAATTAAGGATGAAACCAAACATGGAATCCCCAGAATTTTATTTGTAATTAGCCGCTTAGATGGTAAAATGAAATACCATAAAGCCTTCTCTTCCATGCTCGGAGGAGCTTTAACAGCAGGATTTGGAGGTAGTATTGGGCTGGAGTCTCCGATAATCAGTAGTGGTTCGTCTTTTGGGTCAGGAATTGGTCAGATTCTCAAACTTAACTTCAAAACTAAAACCTTGCTCATAGGTTGTGGAGCAGCTGGAGCTATGGCTTCTATCTTTACCACACCTGTTGCAGCTATTGTATTTGCTTTAGAGGTTTTAATGCTAGACTTAACCATTGCTTCTATCATTCCATTATTAGTTGCTTCGGCAACAGGAGCTATCACAGCAAAAATCCTAACCGATGAGGCCTTACTTTTCAATTTCTCGAGCAACTCCCCTTTCGATGTGATAGATCTACCATTCTACCTCATTTTTGGAGTATTAGGAGGACTCGTATCACTCTATTTTTCTCATATGCACTTTAGAGTAGCAACGATATTTGGGAAATTTGAAAGCTTTAGACTAAAGATTATTGTTGCCGTCCTCTCATTGGGTATTTTGATTTTCTTATTTCCTGCGCTTTATAGTGAAGGTTATGAAATGATTAGACACATTATGAATGGTGAGTCTGATCTAATACTTACCCATAGTTATGTGTTTGATTACCGTCATGTTCCTTATGTTTTCTTCGGATATATAATTCTGTTGATTCTATTAAAAACCATAGCCACAAGTATTACTATTGAGGCTGGTGGAATTGGTGGTATTTTTGCGCCAGCAGCTGTAACAGGAGGACTATTAGGATTCTTATTCAGTAGAGTGATTAATACCTTTTCTCCAAATACACAACTCAACGAGGATAACTTTACCTTAGTTGGAATGTCGACTATTTTGGCAGCAGTCCTCCATGCTCCACTCACTGCAATTTTCCTTGTGGTGGAAATGACCAATGGTTATGGACTTATTGTTCCTTTGATGCTCACCACAGCCATAGCTTATGTGACCAATAGAACTTTTAATAGCCATTCCATCTTCACCAAACAATTAGCTGAACAAGGGAATTTAATCACTCACCACAAAGACAATACTGTTCTTACTTTGCTTCAGGTGAATCATGTTATCGATAAGGATTTATTGACTATTAGGCCCAAATGTACACTTGGTGACTTAACCAAACTCATCTCCAAATCCAAAAGAAACCTATTTCCGGTAGTTGACAAAGACAACAACTATTATGGACTTATAGACATGGACGATGTAAGAGAAGTGATGTTTCATTCTGAAAAATATGGCTGCCCTATTGAAGATTACATGATGCAATCGAAAGAACATGTTTCAACTAAAGATGCCATGGAAACGGTAATGCAAAAGTTTAAAAATACAGGCTATTACAATCTCCCCGTGGTGGATAAAGGCAAGTATATTGGTTTTGTGAGTAGAGCTAATATTTTTACTGCATATCGAAATATGCTTAATGAGTTGTCTGATCATTAGGATATTCAACAGCTAGTTGAAAATGGTGCATTTAGATTTTTGAAACCTTTATTTTTCAATTATCCATTCACTTTATTAGTAGCTAATATCTTCATCTATTACTTTAATTTTCAAATAACTATAGTTTTTAGTTAACACAAATAATTCTTATTCATTATTATACCAAACATTCTTTGAATACCATTTTCTTTTTTTAAACCATGCTGCTGAACTATCAGTTTTAATAAGCTCATAGAAATTATATTCCAAAGGTGGGTTATGGTATTTGAATGGCGACTTTTCCCATCCAGCATAAACTCCAACACAAAAATCACACTTTTTGGCGTAAATAAAAATCGTCGTATCATTAGTTATTTTTCCATATATTTCGTAAATAAATCTCTGTGTTGAGCCACCTGCATCTCTTCCAAAATATTGTCCTAATAATGAGTCTCCTCTTATGATGAAATGTCCAATTGGGACAGAGTTCCCACCATATCCAAAACTTTCAATTCCTATTATTCCATCTTTGTAAAAGAATAATGAGTCTGGGCGTTCTATATTATTATTTATAAAAACTCCATCAATTCTTAATGATTTACTTGTAGTCTGTATTGGTTTTTCCGTATAAAGAGTAAAGCTATTTTTGTAGCTACATGAAATTAAACTGAGAATTAATGATAGTGAAATCACATATTTAATCATATTTGCTTTATTCAATCTTGATTTTTTTATTTGCGATTACTTGAAATTATTTTGAATCACAAATTCATCTAAACCCTTTACCTCATCTTGCCATAAGCAAATGGAATTCTATAACCCAAACCCCACTCAATAAAATCAGCCACAGCACCATTTCTGGTCTTTAGAGCAGCTCTAAAAAATAACTTTTCAGTTAAATCATAACTTCCTCCAACTTGAAAATAGGTATTTCCTTTATGGCTCACATGAGAAGACAAGTTAAATCCTACTTGAGTAACTAATGTCAACTTATAGATTCTTAAGTAATGAGAAATATGGAATCCGGCATAGGTTAGATCCCCAAATGTAGCATCCTCAATTTTCTCTGGATAATCTCTTAATGCCGACTCATAAAAACCATCAAAACCAACACCCACTTTCCCAACGTGATGATAACACCAAGCATAATCAACAGATGCTGATGCTATAAAATAAGTGGGACCATCATAAATTTGCGTAGTAGTAGTTTTACCTCCCATGCTACCAAATAATATAATTTCTGAATGTCTATGAAATTTAGGAATATGTTTTCTCTCAAATTCTGGTCTTGTATTAGGCTTATATTCACCATCTAATCCCTTTGTATAATTCTTTACAGGGTTAAAGTTATAACGACCACCAAGAGCTAGCCCCATAAGGTTGATACCTAAATTAGGTGTTCTTGTAGAGCCATTAGACATATGTGATACGTCTAAATCAAAAGTAATATCCCATCGTTGACCTATTTCATAAGTGAGTCCTGTAGCAGCATTAAAATATACGTTTTGCTCTGAACCGATAACTTGTTGATCGGGGTTAGTATTTGGATCATATTTAGTAAAACCATAGGACAAACCAACTCCTAACTCCCAATTCCATTTAAGTTTTCCTCCTTGAATTACTGGAGAACGCATAAACATATATACAGCGTTTGGATTTCCGAGCTCTCCACCATCAAAAAATGCAGACCAAAAACCTACGCCATAAACAGGGAAACCATAAAGCTGATCCCATTTCTGACGTTTACCGTTGGATTGAAACCCAACCCTTATATCATAAGCATCATAGGGATTATCCATAATATCATCTAGAGTTCCTGAGTTTTTCAAAAACCTACCATGATGATATTTTACATCTATCACATTATTGAAACCATAGTTTTTTGTGTTTCTTTTATCTTCTAATCTCTTTTGATAATCCTGAGCAAATAGCCCATTGAACAAAAAGAGGGATACGAGTATTAGTATAACTTTTTTCATGAGCTTAATGTTTACTGGTTTCAGAATTACTTTCTTGAAGTGCTTTTTGTGCTCCAATTGGCATTAATTGATATTCAATATTTCGTGTATTAGGACGATAGATATTTCCATCAGCAATATCAATAATCAATGGAATCACACCAGTAACAATATCTAACATCACGTATCCCACATGTGGAAAGCGAATCACTTCATATCTCAAAGTCTCATATCCTTCTTTCTTGACTTCTATTAAACTACCTTCTTGGATTTTTCGTTTTTCAATGCGAATCTTAAAAGGGGCTTCACCAATAAATTCTCCATCAAGATATACTTTTGCAGCCACGGGAGAGCCAGCTTGCACTTTTATGGTATTTTTACGTCCATCTAAAATTGTAGCACAGGAATTAAATGTGGCTAAAATCCCTAATACAACAAACAATGACATCAATTTAAAAATGTATTTATTATTCATCTGCGTTATTTTTCATTTTAGTAATGTTTTATAATAGCTATAAACCCGACTCTTATGCACAGAATTTGCACAAACAATCTTTTAGGTTCCTACTTTTAATTAAAAAAAGGTATTTAGATATTATCTAATCAAAAATAATTAATTTTGCCGAGATATAAACCATATTAGGAAAAAACCCCAGATCTAACTGATATACTGATACTTAAAACCACACTATTCATTCAAATAATTAAATAATCTTTTTTAGAAAATGCTTTGCTTATTTGGGAAAAAATCACTTATTTTGCAGTCCGTTTTTAGGAAACAAGAATTAAATTTAAAGCGATGTCTAAAATTTGTGAAATTACAGGTAAGAAGGTTATTACAGGGAATCATGTTTCTCACTCTCATCATAAAACAAGAAGAAGATTTCAAGTAAATCTTCATACTAAAAAGTTCTATGTTCCAGAGGAAGATAAATTCATTACATTGAAAGTATCTGCTAAAGGAATGCGCATTATCGACAAAAAAGGTATAAGCGTTGCTTTAAGAGATGCAAAAGTAAAAGGATTTTATCAAGGATAATATCCTGTAAAGATATTTTAAATCGTGCTGTTTGTTTATTCAAACAGCACTTTTTTTGTTGTTTAGCATTAAATTCTTGCATAATTTCAAAGTTTCATACATTCACTTCTTAATCATTCTTAAATCTAAGAACTAGAGTCTTTATCTAGCTTAGCTCTGTTCAATATTTTCTATATTTGCCAGCCATGAGACAGAGATATTTAATCTTATTATTGTTTATCGCCTTATTCGGTTCTTCAGCACTCGCTCAAGATAGAAGTAAAGTTTTATTTTCAGGTGTTATAGTTGAAAATGATAGTCTTAAACCGGTATCCTATGCCAATATCGTAATTGTCAATAAAAATTTAGGTACCATGAGTACTATAGAAGGATATTTTGCGTTCTATGCTCAGGAACAGGATACGATTCGTTTTAGTGCAATGGGTTTTGAGCCTTCTACTTATATCATACCCGAAATGGTGGAAACAGAAAGGTATTCCATTATTCAGGTTTTAGGTAGAGATACATTGGAACTCGCCGAAACAATTATTTATCCTTGGCCTGCAAACGAAAGGGATTTTAAGGAGTCTTTTATTCACGATGATATAGAAGATGACGAAGTAGTTCAAGCAAAGAAAAATTTACAGATTAGCGCTATACAACAGCCAAAGCAAGTTATTTTTCATGAAACTAGTGCTGCTTATAATTTTGATGAAGACATGAAACGCGTTTCCTACGAAATGTATTATAATGGTCAGAGTCCTCCATTAACAGTATTGGATCCCATTGCTTGGTATAAATTTGTGAAAGCCTGGAGAAGAGGCGATTTTAAAAAGAAGAATAAATAATATGAACCGAACATGAATTTTATCATTCTAAAATACACACGAGAATGATTAAAATTCATCGAGAGTTCCATCTGACAAATGAAAACGAATTATAAACTGATGAAAATATATACTTTCCCAATTATCATCCTATTTGCATTTTTGAGCATTGGATTGCAGGCACAAAATAAGATGGCAAAAATATCAGGTAAAGTGATTGATGAAAATCGACTGTCCATTCCTCTTGCAAATGTTAGTATCAAGGGTCAAGCTGGAGGAACCTCCACTGATGATTATGGAAACTATAGTATTTCTATTCCTACCAACTCCCAAATTACACTTGTCTTTTCCTTTATTGGTTATAAAACCGAAATGGTTGACATTGATATGAAAGAGGCGAAAGAAAAAGTAGTGAACATGACTCTTTTTACTACCGCGAAGCAACTTAGCGATGTTATTGTAGAGGACAAAGAAGTTAGAAAGTCTACTCTTACTAGAATCGATCCTCAAGCCGCATTATCTATTCCTACAGTTACTGGTGGGATTGAAGCCTTGGTAAAAACCATGCCTGGTGTGAGTTCAAATAATGAATTAAGCTCCCAATACTCTGTTAGAGGAGGGAATTTCGATGAAAATCTGGTTTATATTAATGGAATTGAAGTATACAGACCCATTTTAACAAGAAGTGGTCAACAAGAAGGTTTAAGTGTGATCAATAGTAATTTGGTTTCTTCTATTCTATTCTCTGCTGGTGGTTTCGATGCGAAATATGGAGATAAGATGTCTTCGGTTTTAGATATTAAATATCGTAAACCCACAAAGTTTGCTGGTTCTGCAGATATTAATTTACTGGGTGGTTCATTCCATTTTGAAGGTGTTGCTGCTAATAAAAAATTAACCTATATCGCAGGTTTTAGACAAAAATCAAACCAATACCTCCTCAATTCCTTGGATACTGAAGGGGACTATAAACCTAGCTTTACAGATTTACAGGCCTTAATAGGCTATCAAATCCACCCCAAATGGAAAGTTGAGGTTTTAGGAAACTATGCTCGTAATTCTTATAAACTAACACCAGGAATAAGAACGACGTCTTTTGGCCACATTAAAGAAGCTTATCAATTAAAAATATTTTACGATGGTCAAGAAGTAAATAGATTTGATACTTGGTTTGGAGCTGTAACCACTACATTCACTCCAAAAGAAAACATACAACTAAAGCTTATAGGTAGTGGATTCCAGAGCTATGAAAGAGAAAATTTTGATTTGCAAGGACAATATTGGATAGGGAAATTATCTACAGATTTAGGACAGGATGATTTTGGAGAAATCACAGAAAGTAAAGGAATTGGAACCTATTTAAACCATGCTAGAAACAGACTAGATGCTACTGTTTATAGTATCGAGCATCAAGGTATTAAGGAGAATGACTTAAGCATACTTCAATGGGGATTAAAATTCCAGCATGAAGCTTTCGATGATAGATTAAGAGAGTGGGAAATGGTAGATTCTGCAGGATACTCCACACCAAACCCCTCAGATTCTTTGGGTTACACTAACCCTGGTGTGCAACCAGTTATTCCTTTCACTATGTTTGATACAGTGATGACTAATAATAAAATCGCCTCCAATAGAATTACAGGATATATTCAGAACAGTTGGGATTTCTTTCATCCGAAAAACCAAATGTCTTTAACTGTTGGTGCTAGATTTAACTACTGGACCTATAATGAACAGTTTTTGGTTAGTCCAAGAGCTGCTTTTAGCTATAAACCAGAATGGGAAAAAGATGTTTTATTTAGAGCTGCCGCAGGAGTTTATTATCAACCACCCTTCTATAAAGAACTACGTAGACCCGATGGTTCTCTAAATCCAGGAATTAAGGCTCAAGCATCCTATCATTTTGTGGTTGGTTCAGATTATAATTTTATTATGTGGGATAGACCATTTAAGTTAACCTCAGAAGCCTATTATAAGTATATGGAAAACTTGATTCCATTCTATGTTGAGAATGTGAGGATTGTATATAGTGGGGAGAATAGTTCAAGAGGATACGCAACTGGTCTCGATTTTAAAATTAATGGAGAATTTGTACCAGGAGTAGAAAGTTGGATGAGTGTGGGTATCATGAAAACCAATGAAATTTTTCGTGATAATTTTTATAATGATATTTTTAATGGAGACCCTAATGCTGCAGTTGAAAATGTATGGGTTCCAAGACCAACAGATCAAAGAGTTACAGTAAATATCTTCTTCCAAGATTATCTACCCATGCTCCCAAATTTCAAAATGAATATGAACCTTGGTTTTGGCTCTGGTCTTCCTGTTTTTTACCCCAATACTGAATACAATACGGTAATCACAAGAACTCCAATGTATCGACGTGTGGATATTGGTTTTGCATATGAAATCATTGGACCAAAAACCAAAAAACCAACAGGAGTATTCAGACACTTTACCAATATGGATTTGACATTAGAAATATTAAATCTTTTGGATATTAAAAATGTGGTTAGTTATCTTTGGGTTAAAGACAGTCAAAATTATGTTTATTTGGTGCCAAATTATTTAACTCCGCGTCAATTGAATGTAAAGCTAGCGGTCAAATTTTAAGTAATAATTCGAAATGCATAATGTAGCTTAGTCCTGGTTATTTATGACTAAACAAAACGTACTACCCTTTTCATTTATACTTTGAACAGAAAGTTCAGCATCCATTATATTGGCATACTCTTTACACAATAACAATCCCATTCCTGTACTTTTCTCATTATGAGTTCCTGGGCGATTATAATTGCTATCTAATTTAAACAAGGATTCAATCTTATCATTTGGAATTCCAATTCCTTGGTCTTTTATGCAAATAGAAGTATTCTGACTATTTTGCTCAGCAGAAAGGATAATTTTCCCTCCTGAATGGCTATACTTTATTGCATTTCCCAATAGGTTTTGTAAGATTTGAGAACATAGTTTTCTATCCGAGTTCACCATACAATTCTCATCAATATCCAAAATAACATCTATTTCCTTTTTCTTGATAGGTAAACTATAAATGGTTTTTACTTCAAAGAATAAATTATAGAGTTTAAAATCCAATTTCTCAGCTTTAATTAAGCCTTGTTGAGTTTTACCCCAATCTAATAAATCCTCCAAGAGTTGATATGTTTGAATTGATGATTGGTTTAGTTGACGAATTCCTTCTCTTTTCTCCTCGTCTGGCATATCGTCCCAATCCATTTCTATTAACTCTAGAAGCCCTAATAAACCAGTAAATGGATTTTTTAAGTCGTGACCTAAAATAGATACAAACCTATCCTTACTCATCAACAACTCTTTCATCTCGTTTTTCTGGAGTTTTAAATCATAATTTAGTTCCTCTAGACTCCTATTACTGTTTTTTAAATTCGTGTTTAAGGATTTTACCCTCCTCCTATTTTTACTAACTATTAATACGATTACAATCAATACCAAAACCATTAAAAACACAAGTCCTATGATGGCTCTTTGAATGATAATTTCTTGATTTTGGTTTTCATTTTCCTTTGTCAAGAGTTCATTATTGTATTTTTCTTTGGCTGCAAATTTCTCATATTCCAATATGGCCATTTGATTATTCGCTTCCATCAGTTTTAAAGATTCTGATATTTGATGAAATAAATGAAAATGTTTTAATGCATCTTCATGCTTACCCTGAATAGAATCAAGACTAGAAAGCTCTCTATGTGCATTTCTTTGGAATCTTAATAGCTCATATTCCATGGACAAACTTAAACCATCATTTAAAAACTTACGAGCTTTAATCAACTCTTCATTTCTTAGATGATACATTCCTAAATTTGTATAAACCGCAGCTTTATATACTGGAAAATCTTCCAGTAGAGTATCCTGATAAGCCAAGTTATAATAGTAATAAGCTGAATCTAAAACATTACGATCAATGAATGCATTGCCAATATTGATATTGGCCATTAGATACTTTCTAGGCCGAACATAAGTAGAAAATAACCCTGTTGATTTTCTAAAAAAATAAATTGCAGAATCATAGTCTTGAGCGACATCTTGATACAACAAACCCAAATTTGCATGATTTATTCCGATAAAATCTATACTTTCATATTCTTCATCAATTTTGATTGCCAGTTTAAAAAGATTGTATGATTTATCAAAATTCCCAACACGATAATAAAACATAGCTAATGAGCTATACGCTTTTATCAAATATTCTTCATCATTAGATGACTCAGTATCCAATTCAACAAGGTGATAATACTTTGCTGATTCGGTATAGTCCTCCTGATTCAAATACACTGAAGCTAAGTCTAATATGGTTTGTTGATATATAGTTTCCAAGCCATATTTATCCGCTAAATCAATTACCTTTTTATTATAACCTAATGCACTATCATTCAAATTCAATATACGCAAAGAGTATGCAATATTACTATACAACCGAACTTCTTGATAAGGAGTATTTTCATCAGTATATTCTAATGCCTTTTTATACTCACTAATTGATTTTTTATAATCACCAGTCATAAAATAATAAATACCTCTTCTATTATAAGCTGAGTATAAACCAAATTGATAATTCTCTTGTGTAGACATTTCCAGTATTGAATCAATATAGAGATATGCTACTTCAGGCTGGGTATATTTGACTTTGTCACTACTTTTAATCCATCGATTAATAACAGCAGTATCAGCTTTGGGTTTCATTCCAAAACCTGGACCACTAATCAATAAAAGAAAAACTACAAATCCAAAAGTTTTAATCTGCATTTAGTATGTGTTTATAAAACAAAGGTAATTCTTTCTTTCAAGATGAATGATTTTGAAACTCTTAAAAAGGCAAATAAATCAATTATGCGGACTTCAAGCTTATGAAGAAACTCGTTCCCTGCCCCTCTTTACTCTCTAGTCTGCAGCTTCCATTCATTAATGTCACAAATTCCTTACAAGTCAACAAACCTAAACCTGTTCCTAACTCATCATTAGTTCCTTTTCTACTAAAGGAGGAATCCATTTTAAATATTTTTTCTTGTTGATCAATTGGAATTCCAATACCATTATCTCGTACTTCAATTTCTATTAAATCACCTATCCTTTTTGCTGAAACAAATATTTCACCCCCTTCTGGTGTAAATTTAATGGCATTATTAATAAGGTTATTGAAAATATTTAAGAGTAGATTGATATCAGCAAATACTTTAAAGTGTTTATCAATTTCATTAATAACTTTATGTTTCTTATCATCAATACGCTGACGAAGGAAAGTAATAGAGGAGTCCGCAGAGCCAAATAGAGGAATAGAAAGAAACTCAGGTTTTATTAAGCCTCTTTGAGTTCTTGACCATTCCAATAGGTTGACGAGCATATTATAAGTATTCCGGCTATTGGAATGTAGTCTACTGATAATTTTTAACTTCTCTGAGTCACTCAATTCGTTAAAATCTTCTTCCAATAAATTAAGTAAACCCAATAAACTGTTGAAAGGACCACGTAAATCGTGTGAGATAATGGTGAAAAATTTATCTTTTGTTTGATTTAAAATAATCAATTCACCTTTCTGAAGCTCCAAGTTATCATTCTTTTCTTCAATGATTAAATTCTTCTTTGTAACTTCTAGGTTTTTAAGGTTTAACTCATCATTTAATCTCCTCAATTTTCTTTTGTTTCTCAATAATAAACTCATAAAAACAACAAGTATCATCAAACTAATTATAATAACAGTATATACAAATCTCTGCTTAATAATTAGTTTTTCATGTAGAGCATTTTCGCTTATTAAAAACTGGTTTTCCGTTTCTTTCTTTGTTGTTTCATGAATAATTTCCAACTCTGCTATTCTGTTTTTTATATTTTCACTTGCGATCTTACTATGGACAGACTGATAGTCTTTATAATTTTTCAATGCCCCGTAAAAATCCCCATTTATTGAATCCATTTCGTATAAACCATAATAAGCATTTTTCATAAACTCCCAGGCTTCTATATCTTCTGCTATTTGAATCCCTTTTTCCAGATATAGATTCACCGAATCAGTTTCATATAATTGCACATAAGCCAAACCAATATTTATGGTTAAAGCACAAATTTTAAATTGATCTTCTAGAGGATACACTATTTCTAATGCACTATTTAAATACTCTAATCCTTTTTGTGGATTTCCTGCTTGAATCTCCATTCCACCCAAATTGATCAAGTTTGTTAAATAATAATTTGAAGATTTAATATCTAAATCGTAAAGAGCATTTGCTTTTAATAAAAAGTACCTCGAACTATCATAATCATTTATTATTAACCAATAAGCCACCCCAAGGTTATTATACAAATTCGATAAAGTTTGAGTATTGTTACTTTCTATTGCAAGTTTAATTGCTTTCCTAGAATAGGATGATGCGGTTTCGAAATCTCCATTATTCTTATAAAGGGAAAAATATGCGTTATAAACATTTACTAAATTTAAGCTATCATTAGTAGATAAATAATACCCTTCAGATCGCTGTATATATTCCAAAGCTTGATCACTAAAATTCCTACGGATATTTACCCAAGCCAAATCATAATTAATCATTGCCACAACATCAGGTTGTTCTAATTGGGGTGCAAGTATTAATCCATTATTTAAATAAACCAATGCGCTGTCTAGTTGACCTATTTCAACATACACTCTACCTATTCTAGATAATTGACGTAGTTGCCAAACCTCATTATTGGCTTTTAAACTATGTTTTAATGCCTGTTTATGCAGTTTTAAGGAGCTATCTCTTTTTCCAACATGCATATAATAGATAGCCCATAGGCTTGTCAAGCTAATTTTATACTCATCATCAGAATTTAGATATTGTTTTTGTGCAGAATCAAGTAATATCTTTGATGAATCTAGCTTTGCTGGGATATGCTTTTTAATCAGCTCTAAAAGAGGTTTCTGATGCTCAACCTTTTTGATTGAAAATTCATTAGTTTCTAAGCTCGAGAAACAAGATTTAATTGCCAAGTTACTACAAACTAATGCTATAATTAATACTAAGATAAGTGGGCTTTTCTTTTGCATATATTAAATGTACAAAAAAATCCTTGCATATAAAAACGTATATCACATTTTCATAAACAAGGATTTAAACCTTCAGGTTCATCTAAAACATTAAGCTTTAGATGCTAATCTTCACTGTCTCTTTAAATGAGTTGGTGGAAAACTCAATGATATACATAGAATTTTCTTTCAGATGAGAAGGTATCTCGATTTGATGCTTTCCACTATTCACAATTCCTAAATTAGAATTGTATACAAGTTGTCCAGCTAAATTATAGATTTTCATCTCAAAATCAGATGTAGAAGAGTTTTCTAATTGAATATAGCTGTTGTTTGAATTTATCCACTTCACAGAAAAATCGATATTAGTATTCACAACATCATTAACTCCTACCCCAACATCATTTAAATTAATCTTATATGTGGAGATTCCATAAGTAGCGGCGTATAAATCTTTGGTTTCTGGAATTAATTTAAAAGAAACAACTGGAACCATAGGTAGGTTTCCAGTGATGCTTTCCCAATGTTCTCCACCATTAACTGTCATATAAATTCCAGCATCTGTGCCTACTATTATTTCGTCAGAATTCTCATAATCAACCACCATCTGGTTAACTGGCAGCTCTGGTAAATTTCCTGAAATACTTTCCCATGTCTCCCCTAAATCTACTGATTTATAAATATGGGGTAAAGCTTCATCCCAACGAAAACCTGAAACAGTAGCATAGATAGTATTGGCAACTTGATGATCAAAATATACATCTGTAATCCACCTTTCTGGTAAACCCTCTGAAATATCATTCCAAAACATACCCCCATTGGTTGAGATATTTACTCGTCCATCAGCTGAACCAGACATTACAAAAGACGCATTCACGGAGGATACTGCTAAACAAGTTAGGGAGTGGAAATAATTATCGCCTCCTTGCGTTAAGTCTGGACTCACAGCCGTCCAGTTATCTCCATTATTTGTTGTTTTCCAAACTCTATGGGTTCCAAAATAAGCAATTTCATTTTGCCCAGGAGTTAATTCTAAAGGAGCAGACCAGTTTTTTCTATCTTCAGACATATCGTATGCTACATAATCATAATAAGGACTATTACTTTGTGCATTATAGCTTCTGTATAACTCACCATATTGATATTCTGCCCAAGCAATGTCGTTGTCTTGCTGATTGATTCTATTGTACATTCCATCGCCACCTAAAACAGCCTCCCATGTATCGGGAGAATCACCTTCTATAGTTCTTATGGAATTATTATCTTGAGTCCCTCCTACTTGAAAATTCTGATTGGTTTCACTCACATCGTAGGCATAAAATTGTGTAATTCCCAAATTGTTAATTTTAATCCAGCTAGAACCTAGGTTAGTGGAATAGTATAAACCTCCATCATTGCCTAAATAAACTCTATCTGATTCCTGATCGAAAAACATAGCATGGTGATCCACATGAACTCCAGAATTATCAACATTGGTCCAAGAACTACCTGAATTTGTAGTTCTATACATGGTTTGGCCTAAAGCAAAAACCACTTCCTCGTCTTCTGGATGTACTCTCACCTGACCAAAATACCAACCAAAACTACTACCCATTCCAGCAAGGCTTCCATCATTTAGACGAGTCCAATTATCTCCACCATCCTCAGTTTTAAATGCCCATACTTCTTGGTCTGGCATGTCGTAAGTAGCATACAATACCTCTGGATTAGATTCTGAGATGGTAATTCCAACTCTACCTTTATCTAATAATTCATGAGGAAGTCCTTCAGCTAATTCTTCCCAGTTATCACCACCATCTGTAGTTCTATAAATTCCTGTAGTCACACCAAAAGAACGACGAGTGGTAAATCCTCTAGTTCTTTCCCAAAAGCCTGCATAAAGTATTTCTGGATTTTCTGGATTTTGAACTAAATCGATGGCAGCAGTTGTGTCCGTAACAAAAAGAACTTGTTCCCAATTGGCACCTCCATCTTCACTTCTATAGATTCCTCTGTCATCGCTTGGAGAGAATAAATTGCCACTTGCGGCAGCAAATACTCTTTGAGAATTAGAATGGTCAACAATCATTCTTGCGATATAAGCTGAATTTTCAAGTCCAGAGAAATTCCATGTTTCACCAGCATCAACCGATTTATAAACTCCACTACCCAAGAAACTAAAACTACTAGAATTGGCTTCACCAGTTCCAGCATAAATTACATCTGAATTATTAGGGTCTATTACAATATCACCAATGGATACAGTAGGAATTCCTTCGAAAAGTTGATCCCAGTTCTCGCCAGCATCCTCCGTTTTTAAGATACCGCCGGTTGCTGCTCCAATATAAATAACATCTGACTGGCCTAATGGCATTTCAATATCTGTAATCCTACCACCAATATTTGTTGGCCCAACAAATTCCCATATATAATCCTGACTTCTGCTTTGTGTATTCATTTGATGAGCTTTCTTCATCTCTGCTATATAAACATCAGTTTTAATTTCAGAATAGGGATACATTCTTTGTTGGCCCATCCATTCACCAGGAAGTAATTTAGGTTGGTCGAGTTCTTCTTTATCATGCAATAGAAAAGAAACGCCAAAAGCTACAGCAATAAAAGCAAATATTGCTAATAATCGTTTAGTATTAATCATAGAGTAGTGTGTTTGTGTAAAATATAATTCCCACAAAAATAAGAGGATTTAGGAAGTTTTGAAAGAATTATGAAATTATTCTCAAAGCAGAACGAATAGCAACTATTTTTTAGTCAAAATAGCGGTATAACCTCCACCTTTATTCATTTTCACTTTCATCTTTTCTGAGGATGTTATTGATGAAGAAATACGCTTATAATCTTGAGCATTCTTATCACTATTAATTCCGTCATGAAGGATTTCGAGTTGGTAAGGAGTTGGATCGAGAAAGTCGAGTTCTATATCGAATTCCTGAGCATTTACTGTCATTCCGCCAATATACCAAATTTCACCATTTCTACGAGCCATTAAAATATAAGAACCAACTTTTGCTTCTAATACTAAGGTTTCGTCCCATGTTGTGGGGATTTTGGAAATGAACTCTGTGGTTTCTCTCTCACGATAATAGCTAGAAGGATTGTCGCAGAGCATTTGCAAAGGCGATTCATATATCACATACATGGCCACTTGATGGCTCCTTGTTCCCATACTCATTGGACGGTTCCAACGGATATTAAAATAGTCCTCATGAGCATTACCCATAGCTCCAGGAGTATAATCCATAGGGCCAGAAACCATCCTGATAAAAGGAAGAGTAAGGTTATGTTCTGGAGTTATTATCTTGCTCCATTTCACATTTTCCAAACCTTTTAAGCCCTCATAACTCACTACATTGGGATAGGCTCTTCTTAAACCAGCTGGTTTAAAAGCTCCATGATAATCCACCAATAAACGATGCTTAGCTGCAGTTTTGGCAACTCGTTCATAATAATTCACCATATACTGATCGGCTCGCTGCATAAAATCTACCTTCACTCCTTTTACTCCCCACGACTCATATAAACTCATCACCTCGTCCATCTTCTTATCTAAAGGCTCCCATAAAGTCCAGAGGATGATTCCCACATTTCGCTCCTCACCATATTCAACAAGCTCCTCTATATTTATATCCTTTTGACATTCTAAAATATTTGTGGTGGTTTTAGACCAGCCCTCATCTAAAATGATATATTCTAGGCCATATTCAGAGGCAAAATCGATATAATACTTATAGGAGTCATTATTTATTCCTGATTCAAAATCTACTCCAATAATATTATTGGCATTCCACCAATCCCAGGCTACTTTACCAGGTTTTATCCAACTGATATCATCAATTTTTGAAGGTGATGAGAGCTGATAAACCATATTGTTTATGGCCAATTGTTTGTCATCTTTTGCTAAACCAAATACCCTCCAAGGTAGAGTTCTTATTCCACTTGTACTTGCAATATACTCTGCTTCTTTTTGAATTACTTGATTTCTATCTGCGCCTTTTTCCTTTGCTCTTGTCTCAAGAACAAGGTTAGGAAAAATGGCTTTAAACATGCCATCCTCATCTTGTTTTTCTAGAAATAAGCATGGGTAATCATATAAATCAGCTTCTGAAAACAATATATTGCCACCCTCTTCTTTCTGAAACAATACAGGTAATGAGCAAAAGTCTTTGGATTCGATTTTACTTATTTTCCTCTTTAAATAAGTACGTTCATAATGTGAAATCATAGACTCCTCTTTAGGGAAGTAGCTTATATCGTTACTCTTCAGGTGAAACTCTAATAACTCATCCTCAATAATTACATCTTTCTTGTTATTTAATAACCAACGATAGGCAAATCCTTCGTTAGTCATCATCAACTCAAGTTTTATTTTTTTTGAGAACTCTATGATTGTTTGAGAAAAATCGACTTCCTGATTGGAAAACTTTACTGGTATAGGGTCATTAACTAAAAATGAAGATTGGGTTTTCTTTTTTATTTTATACTTTCCGTAATTGATTTCTAAATCTTCAATTAACAAACCAATATTTAAATTTTGAATTAAGTCCTCATCGAGATGAAAAACATTGATACTTATTTCATTCTCTATTTTCAATTCTATCCTAAACTCTTTATTAGGCGAAGATTGAACTATATTTTGACCATAAGAATTAAGAGCAAATACTAGGAATAGGTTAATAATCCAAAAAGACTTTTTCATCATTAAATATTTTGGTAAAAGCTGTAAATATAGGAAGTTTAGATACTAAAACCACTATTTAAATATATGCGAATAAAAATTGAAACTACTATTAAAATCCCCAATGCCCAATAGTCGAAATCAACCCAATCGCGTTTTCTTTTAAACCCAATGGAAGTGGGTTGCAGAATTCCCCAAAACACACCAAGTATAAAAACAAAAACAGTCATATGAACCAATGTGTCTCTAAACTGATAATCTGCCTGATGTGGTGTTCGATATAAAAAGTAGGCAATAATACCTAAAGCTGCAGGAAATAATAATTGTGCTTTTACGAGAAATACATTTTTATCAGAATGTAAATGTCTAAGATACATGCTTCCAGTAATTAACACATGTTTTCTTGAGATTCTACCTAAGAAAAACAAAAGAAAACCAAATGCAATGGCAATCATTATTCTTATGGCCATCGGAATTCTCATTACATCTAATACAGCTCCAACGCTATAATTTGAAAAAGCACCCACTATTATATTTCCTAAAAACCATGTGATTGCTAATATATAGCACCATAAAAAATATAGTTTAATATTCCCTCTATGTTTTCTTCGCCATTTATAAAGTCTCTCAAATAATATGGCAAAAAACAGAGTATACATGGTTCCGAACATAAAAATCAATGCAACATCATCGTGGCTCCAATGGCCATCACTAGGGAAGATTAAAAACCCGTAATAAAATAGCTTTCCATAAAACTCATTATAAGATCCCAATAAAAGAGCAAATAAATTGGAAGACATTATTACAGTGAAAATAGCCAACATATAATACACCAAGGAATTAAATACCATAATCCAAAAATCGGTACTTTCCTTTAGCGTAAAATCAGAGAGTTTATATTTGAGCTTCATAATAACTTGGTTTATTAAGCAAGTTACAAATAATAATATTGTAAGTGTCTAAAATTTCACAATTGATTGTTTTTTTCTCGATCAAGAACAAAATAAGGTAAAATCCTTTCAATCCACATCAGATTTAACCGCTGTATTGTCCTTTTTGTGTCAGAAAAAAGCTACAGTTATTTGTCATAGAATAACATTCACTTATCAAAGATATAAGGATACGAACAAAAGAGAGTTTTACTTTACTAATGCATTAATATTTAGTTCATTTGTAATGTAGAAAATTATTAAAAAAACCGGTATAACCCAATTCGAATTTGGCCTATACTCTATTGTATTTTATATAAAAAACCACTTAAAATATTAATTATGCAATATCAGGATAACCGCATTTCAGACCAATTACCTTTTTGCGTTATTAAAACTAATAGCAAATATGATATTACATACAGTAATACTCATTTCAAAAAAATATTTAATGAAATAGATAGCCTAAAAAAGCTTATCGGCGATAAAAAAAACGTTTACTTAATAAATAAGGATTTCATCCCTTTAAAAGAGGATGACTTAAGCATTTTTAGAATTTTCAACGGCTCTAAAACTGAAGACCATCTTATAGTTGGATTATGGTGTAAAAATCCCAAAAGTGTTAAATGGTATTCTATAACATCACAAGCTATTTACGATACCAAGAATCAAATAGTAGAAATTGTTTCTACACTAAAAGATGTATCCGAACTATATGATATCAATTCTGATGAACAATTAAACTATTCACTTTACCAAGAATATATAGAAAGCCAAGGAAAACACATCTTCAAAATCAGCTATTTACCCGAAAAGAAAATTCTATATGTTTCGAAAAAAATAACTGATCTTTTTGGATACACAGCTGAGGATTATCAATCAAATCCAGATTTTTTATTGCAAAATATACACCCAGACGACCTAGATG
>JADGDY010000083.1 GCA_016744655.1 Bacteroidales bacterium
GGTATAGCCTCCTCCCCTACATACTTTTAATTTTCCTTGATCAGGACCTTTTGGATTATTAAGGGGCGATTCTAAATAATAATCCTTAGTATACCAATCGCTACACCACTCCCAAACATTGCCATTCATATCGAACAAATCAAGTTCATTTGCTTGCAATTGACCAGCAAGCCTTGTCCTACAATTATTATTTTTGACCAGCTCATTATCATAACGAACTCGTAAAACTGAATCACCCGAATTTCGCCAATACCAAGCCAAATCTATTAACTGATTTCCACCGCTATATTTACTAGATTCTAATCTCATTTTATGGCCTCCTCTACATGCGTATTCCCATTCTGCTTCTGTGGGTAGTCTATAACTTCCATTTGTGGCTTCGTTTAATCTTTTTATAAACTCATGTACATCTTCCCAACTCACATTCTCAACCGGTAAGCTATCACCTTTTACTTGACTTGGATTGTTTCCCATCACTATTTCCCATTGATATTGCATAACTTCATATTTACCTATGAGAAAATCATCTAATTCAACAGAATGTAATCGAGCATCTTCTTTATTCCCTTCTCTTCCCATCATAAATGCACCACCATTTACTGGAATCATTTCTATATTTATATTTTCTATATTGAATATTCTATTAGGATACATATGTACTACAACTGTATCATTAGGAATGATCTCGATTTTCTGAGATAGCGTATCTGCACCAGTATCCCATACTAAAACATCTAAAGTTTGCTTCTCAAATTTAAAAACCTTTTTTATTGATACATTGGAATCATTGATTATCAGGTTAGCATTAGCTGGAATCATTATTTTAAGAAAGCCAATTGAGTTATCAACTTCTTGAATAACAATTTCATCTTGATTCTTAATAAGTCTGTAATTAAAATATACACTCTTCTTATTTACCTTTATCTCTTCATCAATAGCCTGATAACCAGATTTCTTAATCCTCAAATTGTGTTTGCCCTTTGTCAGTTCAACTGGTCCTTTTTGAGGGTGACATAATTGATTATCAATATAAACCTTTGCATCAATAGGCTCTATATCAATATTTACGAAAAGAACTTGAGCATAAAGTGAGTTAATGAACACACAAGTAAATAAAACAAATACTTGCATTAATTTTTTAGTGGTGGGTTTCATACAAATTTTGCGATGGTGAAAATAATATGCAAGTTAATAAATAATGGGAAATTAATAAATGTCTTATTCTACTAATAAATATCACTAATTGTATAAAATAAAACCACCTTAACATTAATAGGTAATAGCAATATTTCATATATTTGCTAGTCACATGAAAAACTATTAATATGAATAAATATTTTATAATATTAATATCTTATATATTCATAATATCAAATTGCACAAGTCAGAATTATAGATACAATGATAATAAAGGACAGGATGGTTTAACCCTGTTGGAAAGCAAAAATGATCTTATTAAACTATCTTTTGCTATTGAAGAATTTGAGCTTAAAGATATTGAAGTTGAAAAAACTATGATGTCAAAGATTATTTGGGGAGATGCATTTCTTCCAGGTAAAGAAGGCTTTCCTGAATTACCCTCTATCACTAAAAACTTTGTTATTCCAAATGATGCAAAAATTGAAGTACAGTATAAAATCAATGCAGAGGAAACTCTTAATGATATTATAGTACACCCTGCTGCCAAAACGCCGGGAGAACTAGAATTATCTTATGATGCAAAAAGAGGTACTGTTTATTCAGAAAATTCTTTTTATCCAAAATCTCCAATTCTTGTAAGTTATTCAGAAATCAGAGGGCACAAAATAGCAAGAGTGAGTATCGTTCCCTTTCAATACAACCCAGTTACAAAAGAACTGCTCATTCACAAAAACCTCGATTTTGAGTTAAATATAAAATCATCGAATTTTAAATATGCAGATCAAAGATTTCGTTCTGTGTATTGGGACGAAATCATTTCTAATATCATTTGCAATTTTAAAGATCTGCCAACAGTTGGTTATAATAAAACAAAATCCCAAAATCTCAATGGTTGTGATTTAGTAATTCTAACACCTAATAATCCAGATTTTCTTTCATGGGCGGATACACTCAAGAGATTCAGAGATGAACAGGGCATTCGTTCTAAGATTGTTACAACTGAAGAAATTGGTGGAAATGAAGAAGAAGTAATCAAATCCTATTTTGAAAATGTATATCAAACATGGGACCCTGTTCCATCTGGAATTTTAATAATAGGAGATCATCGACCAGATGATCTTGGAGTAGTTTCAAAAATACATAAAGATTACCCCTCGTTTAGTATGGCATTCCTTAGTGACAATTACTATACTGATATGACTGGAAATGAGTTCCCAGATTTTGCAATTGGGAGGATATCAGTTCGAGAAGAATTCGAACTTAAAGATGTTGTGAATAAAATAATGGAATATGAAAGAAATCCTCCGATAGAAGAAAATTTTTACGAAGAGCCAGCTTTTGTAGTCGGTTATCAATCGGACAGATGGTTTCAAATGAATTCTGAGAGTATTTCAGGCTATCTTCGCTCTGCTCTAGGAAAAAAACCTTATAGAATTGATTCATTATACTCCTATCTTAGTCCAAATAATCCTGCAACAGATCCATGGTCATTTGCGCCCAACTCCCATTTGGTTGAATCTTATTTCGGACAAGATAACCTAGGATACTTACCTCCTTCTCCAAATAGTGTTGGTCCGTTGGGAAATGGTGGAAGTCAGGATATTATAAATGCATTTAACAAAGGAAGTTTTATGATTTTTTTACGAGATCACGGAACTTCTTCAGGCTATTGGGTGCCAAGGTTTGAAACACGTCACATCCCGAAATTGAACAATAAAAGATATCCGACACACCTTTTTTCAATTGCTTGTTCTAATGGAGCATTTAATTGGGAAGATAAATGCTTTATTGAAGCTCTTCTAGTAAAAAAGAATGGAGGAATATTAAGTGGTACTGCATCAACTGAAGTTACCTTTTCCTACTTTAATGATTGCTTAATGTGGGGAATGACCGATTTTATTTGGCCAGGTTTTCTCCCAGATTATGGAAATACACAATTCAAAAACAATTCTTATTTCCCAGCTTTTGCACTAGCATCAAGCAAATATTATATTAATACTTTGAATTGGGTGAATGGTAGTGCCGAGATATTAATTACTAGTAGAATATGGCATCATTTTGGAGATCCATTTACAACAGTTCACACTGCACTTCCCTCCAACAACTCTGTTAATCATTTATTTTCATTAAGTACAAACTCTGATAAATTAGATGTTGAAGCAGAACCATACTCTCTTGTATGTCTTTCAAAAGATGGTGAGATATTTGATCGAGCATTTACGAACGAAATTGGCAAGGCAGAATTATGTTTTCCTCCTCAAGACTTAAGTACTAAACTCAAACTAGTCATAACCAAACATAACTTTTTTAGATATGAAGAAGATTTATATGTAGTTCCTGAGGAAGGTTCTTTTTTAGCTATCAAAGACATCATTATTCGTGATGAGAATGGTAATAATCAAATAGATTATAATGAATTAGTTAATATTGATTTAAGGATTAGAAATTACGGAAACAGCACATCAGAGCCTATGCATATAACTGTATCAGGAAATGAAGAACATTATAAAATACTAAGTGATTTACAAATTGAAATTGACAGTATTTCACAAAATCAACAAGTTATATTATCAAATCTTATAACATTTAAGACAGACATTGATGTTCCAGACCAGCTAAGCTCTAACATAAACATTAACATTCAAAATCAATCTAACTTACCAAATCTAACTGTTCCAATTATTGTAAATGCTCCTAAAATTAGTTTTTCTCCTTTAGAATTTATTGAGGTTGAAGGAAATGGAAACTTGTTTATTGATCCAGGAGAATCTTATGAGATGCAATTAATTGTTAAAAACAATGGTCATTCATCCTTTCCTATAAGTACCTTGGAATGTACTAGTCCTTCAGAGCATATTAATATAGTCCTTGAAGATAACCATATTCCTGAATTGATTAATGGTGCAGAAACTACTTTAATCTATCAAACAGAAGTTTCTTTATCTGCTGATAGTGTTAGTTTATTTCAAATAGATCACTGGCTTAATAATGAAATTCTACCTAAACACGATCAACAATTTTTCTTTACTGGAAAAGTTATTGAAGATTTTGAAACAGGAGATTTTGAAAAATACCCTTGGTATCTTGATGGCGAGAAGGATTGGGAGATAACTTCTGATTATGTAGAAAGTGGCGAATATGCTGCAAAAATATCTGGACTCAACGACAATGAAGAAGCATCATTAAACCTAGATTACTATTTTGGAGCAGATTATCACATTTACTTTTCAGCTCAAGTTTCTACAGACTTTGGACATGACAACTTAACTTTTTGGGTAAATGATAGTTTATACCAAACTATCTCCCAATTTCAACTATTCGGATTGAGTGCCAAAAACAAAGTTTTTGTACCAAAAGGTCTAAATAAACTGACTTGGAAATATACAAAAGATGAAAGTGGTTCTGGTGGATTAGATGCTATTTGGTTAGATAATTTAATCCTTCCTCCTATAGATAGCATTCCTAGCTTAGGAATAAAAGAGAATAGAATTGAAAAGAATATTACATTTTCACCTAGCCCTGCTAAATCTACGATATCTATTACCAATAATTATAGTGAAACAATAAATGAAATAGAAATAATTAGTATTGATAGTAAAACATCAAGATACTATTATCAATATATTAAGCCTTATAATACCACAATTGTAAATATTGAAAGCCTAAAATCCGGCTTTTATATCATTAAGTTTATTTGCACGGATGATGATGTATTTACCGATAAATTAATCATTAAAAAATAAATTGAAGAAATGCTTAGTAAAACTACATATACTGATCGCAATCTCAATCTTGATTTATTAAGGGTTGTGGCTATTAGTGCTATCATTCTCATTCATACATCTGCAGGATATCTCATATATAATTCATTTAATAATGGAGCACATTGGTGGATAGTTAGTGTGTTCTATACTAGTTTTTTCAAGTGGGCAACTGGAGTATTTGTTATGTTAAGTGGCGCCTTTTTATTAACACTGGATAAATTCTATAACATTTGGAAATCTCTCAGAAAAAGATTTTTCCGGATATTTATTCCATTCTTCGTTTGGGCTTTAGTTTACAAAATAATAGAATCCCCACAGGTCATACTTAATTTTAAAGCATTTATGTTTAAGAATTTTATATTCGATTTATATACAGGTAAGATAGAGTATCACCTATGGGTTATTTATATGATTGCGATACTATATATCCTCACTCCTATTTTTAGTGCTATTGTTCATCGCCCTATTAAGAGGCTACCTTACAATTTTCCATTGTATGGTTTCTTCTAAATATCTTTACTAACTAATTCAATATCTCCCAATATGAATAAATATATTATCGTTTTATTTTTAACTATAGTTACAATTTCTCAAAGTTATTGTCAAAGCTATTCATACGAAAATAATCAAAATAATAATGGATTAAGAATAGTTGAATCTAAATCTGACTTAGTAAAACTTTCATTTGGAATAAGTGAATTTGAGCTGATGGATATTAATGTTGAAGACATATTGATGACGAAAATCATATGGGGTTCTGCTTTTTTGCCCGGTAAAGAAGGATACCCAGAATTACCTTCAGTCACAAAAAACATTGTTATTCCTAAGGATGCAAGTTTAGAATTAGAAACAACTTTTAAATCAATTGAAATACTACCAAATATAATTGTACATCCTACAGCTAAAACACCTGGAGAACTTCAGCATACTTTTGAAGCTCAAAGAGGAAAGATCTATATTGAAGATTCTTTCTATCCTGTATCTCCAATACAAATTAGTTATACTGAAATTAGAGGACAGAGAATAGCTCGTGTCAGCATAATTCCATTTCAGTATAACCCAGTTACAAAAGAGCTACTAATTCATAAAAATCTTGATTTTGATTTAAAAATAAAGTCAAAGAATTATAAATATGCCGACCAAAGGTATCGTTCTATTTATTGGGATCAAATTCTTGCTGATATCCTATTTAATTACGAAGACCTTCCCCATGTTAATTACAGTAACTCAAATCCAAGAAATCAAGATGGCTGCGATTTACTTATAATTTGTCCAAACAAAGAATCATTTATACAATGGGCAGATACTATTAAAAGATTTAGAAATGAACAAGGAATTAATACTCGTATTGTTACCATTGAAGAAATAGGTGGAAATCAACCTGATATAATTAAAGAATATGTAAGTGATGTCTATAATAATTGGAATCTCGTTCCATCTGCCATGTTAATATTGGCTGATTATGGATACGATGACAATGAAATTCTATCTCCAAAATACTCAGATCATCCTGAATTTGGGGATCCATATGTAGGTGACAATTATTACTCTGATATGAATAACAATTCATTACCTGATATTATATTAAGTAGAATACCTGCTAAAAATGATGAAGAACTTGAAATAATGGTCAATAAGTTTATTACTTATGAGAAAAGCCCACCTACTGCTAATCATTACTATAAAACTCCCTTATTAGCTTGTGGTTATCAATCCAATAGATGGTTTCAAATGTGTACCGAAAGTATATCAGGATACATGCGACAAGCATTAGGAAAAGAACCTGTTAGAATAGATGAATTATTTTCTCATCCACAATCTAACCCAATGACAGATCCTTGGTCTACTGCTCCAAACACAGAGCTCCCGAACAATTATTTTGGAGTGACTGGACTTGGATATATTCCAAATGCTCCTAAAGATTGTGGTCCATGGGGCAATGGAACTGCAGAGGACATTTTAGCTCAATTAGAATCAGGCTCTTTTCTTAGTATTTTTAGAGATCATGGAGGTAGCCAAGGTCTTGGTGCCCCTTTTTTTGTTTCAGAACATTTAACTGAATTAGAAAATGAAAACTTCCCCACTCATTTGTTTTCTTATGCTTGTTATAATGGATCCTTTAATTATCCTTATAATAGTTTTATAGAAGAATTGATGCTTCATAAAAATGGAGGAATCATTAGTGGAATAGCTTCGTCAACATGGTCATGGTCCTTTTACAATGATTGTTTACTTTGGGGGTCAATTGATAATCTTTGGCAAGGTTTTTTACCAGATTATGGTAGTTCAGAAATTCCTTTCAGGGAATTTAGACCTGCATTTGGCTTGGCGGCTGGTAAATATTATATGTATAATTCAAATTGGATTGAATCAGATATTAAAAAAATAGTTACAAATAAAATCTGGCATTCATTTGGAGATCCATTTAATATAGTATATACAGCAGTACCAATGGTTAATTCGGTGGAGTATGAAAATTTTTTATTTAATTATTCAACTCGTTTAGAAGTTTACACCGAACCTCTTTCATTAGTCTGTTTATCTTTAAATGGTGAGATTATAGCAAAGGCTTTCACAAATGAAGATGGGAAAACAAACTTAGAGTTCAATCCAGTGGAATCAGGATCAAAATTAAAAATAGTTGTAACCAAACAAAACTATTTAAGATATGATGAATTTATTTATGTGATACCAGAAAATGGTCCTTATTTGATAGTTGAAGAGATTAAACTAGTTGACCAAAATAATAATGGAAATGTTGATTATAACGAAACAACACAAGTTAAATTTCGCATTAAAAATTTTGGAAACCAAGCATCCGAAATCATTAAATTACATATTAGTGGCAACGAACAATACTATCAATTTACATCGGAACAAAACTATGTAATTAATGAATTACAACCAAACCAAGAGATTATTCTTAATGACCTTATCGAATTTAAAACCGATATATATACCCCAGACCAAACAAAGTTTTTTATAGAAGTAAATTCAGATAATGAAGAGGTATTTGCAAATATAAGGATCCCAGTTTTAGTGAATTCTCCTAAATTTGATTTTTCCATGGCAACTTTCACTGAAATTATAGGTAATAATGATAATAATCCAAATCCAGGAGAGACCTTAGATGTACATGTTCAATATTGTAATATTGGCCATGCAAGTTTTCCAAGTAGTGAATTTTCAATCGAATCAACATCATCAAATATACAAATCATATCTACTAATTTTCAAATACCAGAAATGGATATCAATGATACTGTTTATCTAGATTATCAGATTCTATTGTCGCAAAATACAGATAGTAATACTATTCATAAGGTTATCTATTATTTAGATAACGAAACCATACCATTTACACAAGATCAGTATTTTATAACCAACCTGTTAATCGAAGATTTCGAAACAGGAGATCTGAATAAATTCGATTGGTATTTTGAAGGCGATAAAGATTGGGAAATTGCTAATGACTTTCCTGGAGAAGGTGAATATTCAGCTAAAATATCTGACCTTGAAACCTATCAAAAAGCATCTATTAATCTAGACTATTATTTTGGTTTAGATTTCAATCTTAGATTCTCAATGCAATTCTTATCTAATAAAAATGACATTTTAAACTTTTATCTTAATGATAGCCTTATACAAACTTGGTCTCCTGTCATCTTCTTCGGTTTTGACTCCAATTTTTGCATACCTATTCCTAAAGGGCAAAACAAACTAACATGGGAGTTTTCGAAAGATAGTATTGTTTCAGGTTTTCACAATGCCGTTTGGTTAGATAGAATAATTCTTCCACCAATAGATAGTATTCCAGGCTTAGCGTTCAATAATGTTGAGAACAAAAAACACCTCACTATCTCTCCAAACCCAACTATGGGAATGGTTACCGTGAAAAATAATCTTTCCTCCACAATTAAAATGATCGAAATAATAGCTTTAGATGGCCAATTGATTCATCAGTTTACGAAAAACATTTCGCCTAATTCCTTCTCAATTCTCAACTTATCTACGTTACCTAAAGGATGTTACATCATAACAATGAGATCTTCAAATGATGAAGTATTTACCGACAAACTAATTATAGAGTAATCAAACAAATTTGAATATTGATGGAACACCTCATTCATAAAGAAAGAAATATAAATCTTGACATACTAAGAATTGTTGCCATTAGTGCAATTATTCTAATACACGCTTCTGGTGGTTTTTTAATTTATAATGCTTTTAACAATGGTGCGCATTGGTGGATTGTTAGCGTTATTTATAGCAGTACTTTTAAATGGGCTACAGGAGTATTTGTTATGCTAAGTGGAGCATTTTTACTAAGAGAAGATAAATCAAAAGATATTTGGAAGTTCCTTAAGAATAGAATTATTAGAATTGTAATACCTTTTATTACTTGGGCACTCATTTATAAAATCATTGAAAACCCACAGGACATCCTAAATTTCAAAGCTTATATGCTGAAAAACTTTGTATTTGATATCTACACAGGAAATGTAGAATATCACCTTTGGTTTATATACATGTTATCAATCTTATATATCCTCACTCCTGTTTTTAGTGCAATTGTTCATCACCCTAATAAAAAACTTCCTTACTATTTCGTAGCGGTGTGGTTTTTTATTTTTTTTATCCCAGATTATATAGACAAGTTTATGGGATTACAAATAGGAGCTCAGTACTATTTAGAGATAACAAAGTATTCCGGATTTTATATCCTAGGATATATGCTAAAAAACCATATTGTAAAACGTAAATGGTTGTTATTCTTTGGCTTCATTATACTTTCATTGGTTAATGCATATGGAACTTACTATTTATCAAATGAAAATGGATATAATGATTATTTCTTCTTTTCGCGATTAAATGCTACTAATATTCTTAATTCAATTTTCATTTTTATATTTTTCAACTCTTTGAATCTTAGGCTCAAAGAAAATTCAAAAGTTAAAAAAACCATATCCACATTAAGTATTATAAGTTATGGAATCTTTTTAAATCATGTAATGGTTCTTAACTTTTTTAGGTCTGGAAAGTATGGCTTCATCATCTGCTCACACAGTTTTCTTGGAAACGATGTACTCCCCTATTTTGGTATACTAATTTTGTTTTTATTCACTTTTATATTGAGTACCATTATAGCATTTCTACTTTATAAAATACCATTCACAAACAAGCTTTTTGTATAGTATAATTTCTTGAATTTCAAACTTACCCTATAATTTTTTAAACCGGAAACTTAAAAAATATCAATGGAATTTAGTGATTATAAAGATTGAATCTATCTAATTTGGATTTATAATGTTCTTAATATTCTATAAGTTATCATAATTCATCATTTGTTAAAATCATTGATATCAATGATTTATGAGCAAGCGCAAAGCTTGAGTTAGATTGATATTTTGAAAAAGACTATTTTATGTTGTTTTCAGACCAGAAAATCTATGAATATCAGGATGACAGATTAAACTTTTATATCAATGATTGAAAAAACTGTATTGGGAGAAAATTATCACTTTTCGGATATCATCCTAAAAAAGTAAGGATTCCTAAAGAGCTAAACAAACTAACTTAGGAGTACTCTAATAACGATACAATTTCTGTTGATTCTGATGCAATATGGCTGGACAGGTTCATTCTTCTACTAACAGTTAGCATTGTTACCAAAACATATTCATATAAGTTGCATGATATTGATGTTTACCCAAACTCAATAAATGCTATAACATTTATTAAAAGCTCTCGCGGTCTAAAACCATTGAAATAACAGATATGGATGGGCAGCTTATTGAAAGAAATCAAAAATAATCTTGTTCTAATTTTCAATCTAAACCTATATTCTAAAGGCACATATATAGTTAGATTAACAAATCGGATAGAGTAAGTAATTACTAAAAAACTATTTTTTCAAAAAGCTATAGGAAAACAAAAACCCACAACACAAGTCATGGGTTTCAAATCTTTTAAACTTATAATTCTTTTAAGCTACTCCCGCAATAATTAATCCTAAGATAAATAGCAGATAAACATTTATTCCCATAAAATATTTAAAAATCAATTTTCTTGAAATTTGTTGTTTGAAAATTCTTGCAAAACCAAAGAGCATAGCTACTAATGATAATGATAGAAGAATCATTAAAGTAGCACTATTAAATACATGCATCAACGGCAATAATAAACTAGATACTACTGTAGCTACTGTCCAGACATAAAGGATGCCTTTTAGTTGTTTTTCATTATAAATATCTGAAATAGTTGGAAATCCAGCCTTGCTATAGTCTGCTCCATTTTTCATAATCAATAACCAGAAATGTGGAATTTGCCACATAAACATAAAGAATCCAAAAGCTATAATTTGAGGATCTAAAAGCGAACCACCTGCAGCGACATAACCAACCATTGGAGGGATGGCTCCTATTACTGAACCTGGAACAACTGCAAAAGCTGACTTTCTTTTTAGAGGAGTGTAGAAAGCATTATACCAGATTAATGCTAATAATCCGAGTTGCATTGTTTCAATTCCCGAAGCCCAAAATAGTAAATATGAGCCAAGGCCAGAAAGAATGAGCGCAACGAGTAATCCATGAGTTGGAGAAATAGCTCCAGACGGAATTGGACGGCTTTTAGTCCTATCCATTTTTGCATCATGCTCATGTTCCTGATACTGATTCAAAGCTGCCGAACCACTTGCTAAAAGGAATATTCCCAATAAAACCCACCACAAGGTAGAGTCAACTTGTGCATCCACCATATAATAACCCACAAAAGTGGTCAAGGTTACTGCAAAAGTAATTCTCACTTTTGCCAACTCCATATATAATTTAAGATACTTTTTCATAAGCTTTACTTTATGCTTTCAAGATAAGCATTGATTTGTTTAAGTTGATCTTCGCTAATAGTTTGCTTATAAGAAATCATCACCTTAGGGTATGAATCAACTATTTCTGAATTTGGGTCATAAATAGCCTTCTTTAAATATTCCGCATCTGCAGTAACTGTCTTTTTACTACCATCAGCTAAAGTAATATTTCTTTCTGCTCCCCATAAACCCTCAAAACTTGGACCTACTAAGCGTTTTCCATCTAAACTGTGACAAGCAATACAGCCATTTGCTGTCAATACTTGTAAACCCGCTTCCACCGGACTCGCGCCACTCAAATCCTCACCATACCACTCTTCGTACTTTTCTGGACTCACCACTTCAGCTTTACTCAACATAAAACTATGACGCTCTCCACAATATTCAGCACACAAAATATCATAAGAACCCTCCTCATAGGCTTCAAACCACATTTTATTATTCACTCCTGGCACCACATCTTCCTTGACTCTAAAAGCAGGAATATAAAGACTGTGCAATACATCAGGTGAAAATAAATCCAAAACAACTGGTTTATTGGTTGGCATAATTAAATTTGGGCTTACTTTTCCATTATCGTATTCAAAAGACCAACTCCACATTCTTCCTGTAGCTTTAATATGAATGGCATCATCAGGAAACTCTCTCATTCCTTTATAACCTACCCAGCCATAATAAAACATAACAAATACCAATATGGTTGGAATTACAGTCCACAAAACCTCTAAACGCATGTCTTCTTTAACATCGCGTGGTTTAGGATTGTTTTTCTTACTGAATTTGATAACAAAATATACCATCACCACTGTGATAGCTACTAAGAAGAAAAGTGAAATCCCCAATATGACAATAAATGCCATATCAACACCTTCTACAAAATTTGAAACATTATTCATAATTCTTTCTATTTCTTTATTGATTCTCTACCTAAATGCGTAATCGAAAAACGTTAATATGATGAAGGTGCTAAACACGGCTACTGTAATCAGTAACAAAATAGTAAGCAACTTACTATCAAATTTTAAGTGCATATAATAAGTCAATACCACACCGGCTTTAAAAGTTGCAATTAGCAATGCAACAGCAACAGCTAAATTTCCAAAGTCTAAATAAGCTACCGTTATGGTTAACCAAGTTAATACCAATAATACCACCCATATCTTCAAATTTGCCGCATAGCTTACGATATGATGTTCTTCTTCGTGATTGTTTTTATCGTTTTCCATAATTAGATAATTAAGTACATTAATGGGAATAAGAATATCCAGATTAAATCGACTAAGTGCCAGTATAATCCTGCATTTTCATGAAAGGCAAAATTGTCGTGAGTTTGTTTTCCTTGATTGATTTCTTTAATTACGAAACCAAGAATTATAGCTCCAATAATCACGTGTAAGCCGTGAAGACCAGTCATAAAGTAATAAAGAACAAAAAATAGACGTTCTCCACCTGGCATTGCTTCAAACATTTCACCTCCAGGATACAAACCAATTTCAAATTTATGTCCCCACTCAAAATACTTGTTCACCATAAAAATACCAGCAGCAATAATTGTAAACCAAAGAAGGTTTTTAGCTAGACGGTAATGTTTCTTTTGAATAGCTGTTATTGATATAGCTACAGTTGCAGAACTTGTAATCAGTACTACAGTATTAATTGCACCAATAAAAATATCAAGGTGTGCCGACCCTGCATGGAAATCTTCCATGTTCAGGTTTCGGTAGATAGAATAGACTAGAAATAGTCCGCCAAATAAGAGCAGCTCAGTAAAAAGGAATAACCACATCCCTAATTTGGAAGCTGCATCGTCGCGATGCTCATCATGAGCGTGTTGTAAAGCTTCTTCACTCATTATCTTTCCTCCTTATCTTGATACTCGTAAGGACCACTTGTAACTGTTGGAATCTCATCAAAGTTAAATAATGTTGGAGGAGATTGTACTGTCCATTCTAATGTTAAGCCTCCCCAAGGGTTTTTAGCTTCTTTGGCACTAATTTTCTTAGCTTTTATGAAATTGATAATCACCATAATCAATCCCGTTACCAAAATCCAACTACCAACTGTAGAAATGATATTAGGCACATGAAATTGAGGTAAATAGTCATAATATCTACGAGGCATCCCCATAATTCCAACTACTAACATCGGAAAGTATAGAATATTAAATCCTACAAACATTACCCAGAATGCTATAGTAGCTTGTTTTACATTATACATTTTACCATATATTTTGGGATACCAATAATACAATGCAGCAAGAAATGCAAATCCAGTTCCTCCAAACATTACATAATGAAAGTGTCCCACCACAAAATAGGTATCATGTAGGTGAACATCTGTGGCTAAGGCTCCTACCACTAGTCCAGTTAATCCACCAATAAGGAAAAGGAAGATAAAACCAAGAGCAAATAGCATGGGAGGTTTCAAATCGATAGAACCACCATACATGGTAGCCAACCAGTTAAACACCTTAATCGCACTAGGTATGGCTACAATAAATGTAAGTATTGAAAATATAATTCTAGCTGGACCACTCATTCCTGAAGTAAACATATGGTGTCCCCAAACGGTGTATCCTACAAAGGCAATAAATAAACTAGAATAAGCAATGGCTTTATAACCAAATATTTTTCTTTGTGAGAAAGTTGGGATAATTTCAGAAATCACACCCATAGCTGGTAGTATCATTACATATACGGCAGGATGTGAATATATCCAGAACATATGTTGATATAAAATAGGATCTCCACCTAAAGAGGGATCGAATAAACCAACTCCTAAAAATCTTTCTGCTACAATCATTAACAATGTAATTCCCACAATTGGAGTAGCTAAAAGCTGAATCCAAGCTGTAGCATATAATCCCCAAGCAAATAATGGCATACGCATCCATGTCATTCCTGGAGCACGCATCCTATGCATTGTAACTAAGAAGTTAAGACCAGTAAGAATAGATGAGAACCCTAATATAAAGGCTGCCAATACAGACATACTCACATTGGTGCTTGTATTTACGCTATAAGGTGCATAAAAAGTCCAACCAGTATCAGCTGGTCCATCTCCAAATACCAATGTAGAAAGTGCAAAGAAAGCACCAATGATATAAAGGTACCAAGATAAAAGATTAACTTTAGGGAATGCGACATCCTTTGCCCCAATGATAATAGGAAGGATTAAGTTTCCAAAAACTGCTGGAATCCCAGGGATGATAAAAAGGAAAATCATGATCACACCATGCAAAGTAAATGCACTGTTATAGGTATTGGCATCGATATATTGTCCCCCTGGTTCTAATAATTCAAGTCTCATTAAGAGACCAAGCGCAACTCCTACCATAAAGAAGGAGATAATGGAATAGAAATACAGCAGTCCTATTCGTTTGTGGTCCGTGGAGAGAATCCATTTAAAGATTCCTTTTCGGCCCTCGGTTTCCTCAAAAAAGTTTTTTTGAGGGTTTGATGTAACATTGTCATCCATATTACTGTTCTGATTTAGGTTTTTTCTTTTTAAATGCTAATACTAGAAATAGCAATAAGGCTAAGGCCATAATGATACTTCCTGATATTTTGGTAATGTTAAATACATACTTCTTTCCTTGAGGATCGTAACTAAAACAAAACTCAAGGACTTTGTTAATTGTAGGTCCTGATATTCCTTGACTGGCTTCAACAATTGCCATCTTTAAATCAAATGGGAGGAAATAAGTTCCATGTAGATACCTAGTTACTTTTCCCTCAGGGCTTGTAACCATTATAGCTGCAGCATGAACAAAATCTTTTCCTTCTCGCTTAAATTTAAAACCTAGATTATCACTAGCTCTAGCTATGTTTAAACTGTCTCCAGTTAACCATATCCATGCGTCATCATTTACTTCTTTGGTGAATGATTTCACGTAATTATCTTTTTTCTTCATTCCAAGTGATGGATAATCATCAGGATTCATACTTATAGTAATCACTTGGTAATCTTCACCTAAAGTTAAATCGGCCTTATTAATTACATCAGCTACACCACCTAATAAAGGCGAACATAAACCAGGGCAGTTATAGTAGATAAAACAAAAAACGGTGGGTTTGTCGATGAGGCTAGTCAATTGGACCTTATTACTATCCATATCGACCAGATAGATATCATTCGACATTAGAGTGTCTAAATGCTCGTAAATACCAATCTGAGTGGTATTTTCAAGGGCTATTTTTTCTTGAGCATTTAGAAAATTAAAAAATAAGGCAAAAATAACGAAGCCTATTAGTTTGATTTTCATTCAGTTTTAGTTTTTATTCTATATATGCGATTATTTAGACTAAATAAACATTACAAAGAAATGCAAAAAAAAACGGATGAACAAAAAAGCTTGTTCATCCGCTTGGACTTTAACACCTATTTAACAGGAATACTACTTACATTCGATCCCTTGTGCATCTTTGGCATTTGCAGGGTTTGAACCAACTAGGCTTAATACATAACTAGCTAATTGTTCTGTCTGCTTTTGGTTCATTTGATCTTTATAAGGAGTCATTCCTTTAGCAGGAACTCCATTTTTAATCACTTTGATTGTGTTTGTAAAATCACAACCATGAATGGAGAAATTATCAGTTAAGTTAGGTCCAATGGCATTACCTTCGCCATTCATACCATGGCAAGCAAAACATGCTTTGCCAGTATATAGTTCTTTTCCTGCTACAATGTCAGCTGGATCAGTAGAAGCGGTTGTAGATACCGGAGGAGCATCAGCGACACGTTTGGCTTCTGCTTTGGCAACAATTGCCATTTCTTGTTTGAATTCATCTTCTTGCAGTGGTCCTGCATCAGTCATATGGTAATAAATCCAATAACCGATTGAGAACAATACAGTAAGATAAAATAAATACATGATCCACGGCGGAGGCGGATTATCTAATTCTTGAATACCATCAAACTCATGGCCTTCAATCACTTTTCCTTGTTCATATTTTACATCGTCACTCATATCTATAAGTCTTTATTATTCTTTAATCATTTCATTATCTGAATATGAATCAACATCATCTTCAAGTGGCATTTCGCTAATATTAGTATAATACGAGTTTTTCATTTTAAAAACATAATATGTAATAGCTAAAAATATAGCAAAGAAGAACACAAAAGAGATGGATTGTGTTATTCCGATTCCATCAATGTCACTTAAGTATTTTATTGCAAGTTTCATATTGTATTCAATTAAAACTGGGAGAAGTTTATTCTTCTCCCAATTGATTTTTAATTATTTTTTTGGAGAAATACCACTTCCTACTTTATGCATGTATGCAATTAAAGCGATGATTTCAGTATCTGCTTTTGCTCCAGGAATTTCTTTAGCAACTTGCTCAGCTTGAGTTTGGAGATTTCCGATAGCTTCTTGAGCAAATCCTTCTGGATATGGTACTCCTAAGAACTGCATCACTTCAATTTTGCGCTCTAAACTATTGTTATCTATCTTAGTATCATATAACCAAGGATAAGATGGCATTAAAGAACCTGGAGAAGTACTTGATGGATCTAACATATGGTTATAATGCCATGCAGCTGATTTATACATTTTACTGTTCATATCACCTGTACGAGCCAAATCCGGACCAGTTCGTTTAGAACCCCACTGGAATGGGAAGTCGTATACAAATTCACCAGCTTTTGAGTAGTCTCCATAACGCTCTACTTCCGAACGGAAAGGTCTTACTTGCTGAGAGTGACAGTTATAACAACCTTCTCTAATGTAAATATCTCTACCTTGTAATTCCAGAGGAGAATAAGGAGTAACAGTTTCAATTGTTGGAATATTAGATTTTACTGTAATCATAGGAATGATTTCTACAGCACCTCCAATAGCAACAGCAATTACAGCCCAAATAGTAAACTGAACAGGTTTTCTTTCTAACCAACCATGAACGGATTCTCCAGCAGCTCTTTTTTCTGATTCTACATGCAATGCAGGAGCACTAGTTTCTTCATCACCAATGAAGTTACCAATAGCCATAGTCTTGTACAAATTGTACATCATCATTAAGAATCCAACCACATATAAACTACCACCTACAACTCTGGTGATATACATAGGTACAATTTGAATTACAGTTTCAAGGAAGTTAGGATAAGCTAACATACCATCCTCATTAAATTCTTTCCACATTAAACTTTGTGTTACACCAGCCCAATACATTGGGATAGCCCAGAATAACATACCAATAGTAGCAATCCAAAAGTGAGTATTAGCTAATTTCTTGCTAAATATTTTAACACCATACATTCTCGGAACTAACCAATAAAGCATACCGAATGTTAATAAACCATTCCATCCCATACCACCAATGTGAGTATGTGCAGGAGTCCAATCTGTAAAGTGACTAATCGCATTTACATTTTTTAAAGAAAGCATTGGCCCTTCAAATGTAGCCATACCATAAGCTGTTACAGCAACAACGAAGAATTTCAAGATTGGTTCTTCTCTAACTTTATCCCAAACACCACGAAGTGTTAATAGACCATTGATCATACCTCCCCAAGATGGTGCAATCAACATGATACTAAATACTACACCTAAAGTTTGAGCCCAATCTGGTAAAGCTTGATATAAAAGGTGGTGAGGACCAGCCCACATATAAAGGAATATTAAGGACCAGAAGTGGATAATTGATAGTTTATAAGAATAAACTGGACGATTAGCCGCTTTTGGTAAGAAATAATACATTAACCCTAAGAAAGGAGTTGTTAAGAAAAATGCAACTGCATTGTGACCATACCACCATTGTACCACAGCATCTTGGACACCGGCATACACAGGATATGATTTAAATAATGAAACAGGAATTTCAATAGAATTTACTACGTGAAGAAGTGCAATAGCAGTCCATGTAGCAATATAGAACCAGATGGCAACATAAATGTGCTTGGTTCTTCTTTTAATCATAGTCCCCGTGATATTAATACCGAAGGCTACCCAAACTATTGCTATGGCTAAATCGATTGGCCACTCTAATTCTGCATATTCTTTACTCATGGTATATCCAAGAGCAAGTGTAATTGCAGCAGCAACAATAATCAACTGCCAACCCCAAAAATGGAAACGTCCAAGCGCATCGCTGAACATTCTAGTTTTTAATAGCCTTTGCATTGAATAATAAACTCCCGTAAAGATGGCATTACCAACAAATGCAAAGATAATTGCATTGGTATGGATAGGTCTAACCCTACCGTATGTCAAAAACGACAATTCAAAATTAAATGCGGGAAAAGGAAGTTGTAAGGCAATAAGCAAGCCTACCAAAACCCCGACTATACCCCAAATGATAGTGGCATGCATAAACAGCCTCACTATCTTGTTGTCATAGCTAAATCTTTGATTTTCCATATTCATTCATTTTCATTATTTGATGATTCTTTAATTTCTGGACTTGGATTTTCAGGAATAGTGTCGTCGTCAAAAAGAGCTCTGACAGATGGAGTATAAGAGTCGTCGAATTGACCCGTTTTAACAGACCAAATAAAGGCTATGAGAAATATCACAGCCACAAATGAACTTGCAGTAATAAGAACAAATAATATGGTCATAAATAATTTAGGTATTTGAATTCCTGAATCGCAAATGTATAAATATTTTGTTAAAAATAACAAAAATTTATCATACCTATTCCATTTCTGCAAAAAATAAATTCGGTACTTAAATAGCTAGAATATAGTTAAAGATGTATTTATTTGAAACGCAGCCTTTTATTTAGACTAAATATAGTCAAGCATTTATTTATTATCTGAAATCAAAGCACTAATATTAGTAGCTAAAGTCACAAAAACGACAACAGTAACTGAGCTTACAGGCATCAAAATAGCCGCTACAATAGGTGTTAAAAGACCATTTACAGCAAATCCTAAACCAATTGTATTGTAGAGTAAAGATATGAGAAAGCTAAATTTCACCACACGTATACTACTTTTTGAGAATCTGATAAATCGATAAAGGGATTTGAACTTTCCTGACTCCATAATACCATCACAGGCCGGAGAAAAATTATAAATATCATCGGCAATAGTAATACCCACATTACTTTTATTTAAGGCTCCGGCATCGTTTAATCCATCCCCGATCATGAGTACATTTTTACCTTGAGCTTGAAGTTGTTTTATATACTCAAATTTATCCGCTGGTTTTTGATTGAAATGCATAAACTTATTTTCTCCAAACCATTGAAGTAGTTTATTTCGCTCTCCTTCATTATCACCTGAAATCAAGTGTACTTCATATTTCTTTTTCAGTTGTTTGATTAAAGTTGTAAGTCCATCTCTATATTTATTCTCTAAGCTAAAGAATCCTAAATAATCCTCATCAATGGAAACATATACTCGAGACATAAACTCCTCCTCTTGATTCACTTGTGCACCAACATATAAAGCAGAACCAATTTTTATCTTTACCTGATTTATGTACCCTTCTACTCCTTTTCCAGCAACTTCTTTATAGGACTCCACATAATGCGAATCTAAATTACTCAAATGTTGATATAAAGAAACACTCAGAGGATGCGTAGATTGACGGGCCAGACTTTTAATGAATGACAATTGTTCTCTATTAGGCTCTTCTTTACCGTTGAAATTAATATCAAGAGCATTGCTCTGTGTAATGGTTCCTGTTTTATCAAAAACTACCGTATCTACTTTCGATAGATTTTCAATGACTTGGCTGTTTTTGATATAAAAACCTCTTTTACCATATATTCGCATGCTATTCCCATAGGTAAATGGGATGGACAAGGCCAAAGCACATGGACAAGCAACAATAAGTACAGCAGTAAAAATAGATATGGCTCTTGGTGGGTCAATAAAAAACCAAACAAGCATTGTAATTAATGCCAAACTAATCACAATAATGGTAAACCATTTGCTGGTTCTATCCACCATATTGTTTAGTGTTTTCTTTGGAACTATCCCTCCTTCAGTCTGATTCCAAAGTTTTGTTAAACTACTCTGGTCTACCGATTTATTAACGGTCATCTCAATGGCTGCACCCATCTGTTTTCCTCCAGCATATACAGGCTCTCCTACCAACTTGTTAACTGCATTCGACTCACCGGTAACAAAACTATAATCGATATTTGCAATCCCTTTTACTAAAGTTGCATCAACAGGAATGAGTTCATGATGACGAACTAATATTCTATCGCCCTCCTCTAAATCTTTTATCTGAGTTATTTCTTCTTTTTCGTCAACAATTTTAGTGATCGCAATAGGGAAATATGATTTATAATCTCTATCGAAAGCCAAAGCTTGATAAGTTTTATTTTGGTACCACTTCCCTATCAACAAAAAGAAAACGAAGCCGGAAAATGAATCCATATAGCCAGTACCCGAATTACTTAAAATCTCATACGCTGACTGACTAAAAAGTGCTACGATACCAATTGAAATGGGCAAATCTGTATTTATGACACCATGAATGAGATTTTTATACGCAGAAAGCAAATAGTCTCGAGCACTATATAATAGTACAGGAAGTGCCAAAATTAGATTTAAAAAATTAAAGAATCGTTGTAAGGCTGGTTCTACGCCTTGTTCTCCGGCTAAATAATCTGGAAAACTCAACATCATGATATTTCCAAAGACAAAACCTGCAACTCCTAATTTAAACAGAAGTTTTCTATCTTCTTTTTTAGCTGATTTACCATCCATATTATCCAATGTAATCATTGGAGTGTAATGAATACTGGCCAAAAGTTCAACTAATTGTCGTAGGCTAATCTCTTCTTCCTTAAATGTAACACTCACTTCTTTCTTTACGAAATTCACTATAGAGTGAGTAATACCTTTGTTTAATGTATTTAAATGTTCGAGGAGCCAAATACATGAACTACAATGTATAGCTGGAATATAAAGTGTGATTTTAGAATAATCTCCATCTTTAAACTCCAAAAGTTTAGCCTTTATCTCCTCCTCTTCTAAGTAGGCAAATTTAGTTCCAAATTCATGCTCATCAACTCTCACACCAGGACTCTTCTCCATCTCATAGTAAGTATAGAGCTTGTTCTCGTTGAGTAATTGATAAACTGTTTTACAACCATTACAACAGAATGGTTTATCATCCCAAATTATGGGGTATTTACCGCAGTCTTCGCCGCAGTGAATACATTTTTGGTTTTCCTTTGCCATGAACAAAAAAAGCGAATACGTTCATGATAAACATATTCGCCTTTGGTATATTATAAATCAATTATTTACACTCGTTACCTTCTGCAGCTTTAGCATTTGCAGGGTTAGATCCTTTAATGCTAAGGATAAATTGTGCCAATGCTTTTACTTCTTCTGGCTTTAATTGTGCTTCGTAAGGAACCATTGCTGTTCCAGCAACACCTTTGTTGATTACCTTAATAATGTCTTCTTCGCTACAACCTGATTTAGTGAAATTATCAGTTAGGTTTGGGCCTAATGCGTTACCTTCAGCATTCATTCCATGACATGCAAAACATGCTTTTGCTTGGAATAGAGCTTTTCCAGCTTCAACGTCATCACCAACAGGGCTAGTGATTACTTCATCATTAGGGTTATTAATCATAGCAAATGCCATAATAGGTAAAACCAATGCTAAGCTGAAAAGAATTTTAATTGAATTTTTCATATTTGTTTATTTAAGTAATTTGATTCCTATTTTAATAGGCACAAAGGTAGAACTTTAGTATAAAAAATCATATTATTTGTCAATTTTACTAC
>JADGDY010000084.1 GCA_016744655.1 Bacteroidales bacterium
ATACAAGCAAAAGGCAGCGTCTTAGTACATCAGAAAATGTTCGAAAGCAGATTGTTCTTTGTTGATAAATTGATAGATATGGGTGCACAGATCATTCTTTGTGATCCACATAGAGCCACTGTAATAGGTAGTAATCACCAGAATAAATTGCATGGTATTAGAATGACTTCGCCAGATATTAGAGCTGGAGTTGCATTGCTGATAGCTGCACTTTCTGCTGAAGGAAATTCTATCATAGATAATATAGAGCAGATTGATAGAGGTTACCAAAACATAGATAAACGTCTTAATCAGCTAGGTGCTAAAATTAAACGAATCTAATACGTTTAATCAATACCCTCGTACATTCATCCCTGATAAAGGTAGCTTTGTTCAATTACTGATTTTGTTTTTTTTATTTGAAGTAATTTTATGTTTTGAAAAAAACTTATCTCGAAGATTCTAAAATATGAATGATCAAAATCTAATTAATTCTAAAAATAGCAATTTTGAGATTGTAGAGCTTAATCCATATTCGGCAAAAATTCATATTTCTGGTAATGTTTCTTTGAATTCTGTCATTGAAGTTGAGAAATATTTTACAGTCTTAAATCAAAAGGATCACTTATCCTTTTTTATTCTGGATTTTACAAATTTCATTTCTCTAGAGTTTGAGGCTAAACAATTCATTCACGAAAAGAATTTTACCCAAGAAAAGTTTTTTGATTTGTTAATCTATGGTTTAAAGCCAGAATTTATAGCCAATTTACATTTATTGTGTCATAATGATTCTAATATTAATGTATTCGAATTTGAGAATGAAACCCAAGCGTTATTAAAAGCCAAAGAACTTACCAATAAGGCAAAAATGGATATACTTGCCATTGGCCCGTCTTCTTTTACTGGAATTATAAAGACGAATATCAAGGTTAAAGATAAGTCTTATACCATGATCCATGATAAAAGCTGGAATTATAAACATCCTGATAAGACTTATTATTACAAAATAGATCTTATAGATGCCAATATTTTAGTTTCTAGACCTGCTGGTTATATTGAATTAGAAAATTCACTTTCTGCAAATGTTCTTTTTGATAAAGTAGTCTTTAAGTTGTTAAGTAAAAACAACCATTATTATAGGATTCAAGATTATACAGAAGTAATGAGTAGTAGTTTAGCTGCTCGCCGTGATTTTACCAACTATATTATCAATAATATAAATAGAATTGACTTGATGGTTTTTTATGGTTTGAATTCTTTTATGAAGGCCATAGTAAAGTTTGGAAAGCTAATTCATCCAAAGTTTTATAAAGTAAAAATTGCAGATTCCTTTGAAGAGGCTATGAGTTTAGTTTTAAATCATAAGTATGGACAAAATTATTTTAAAACTAGTGCTGATGTAGAGGAAAAGCAAATTTCTAATGGAGATGTATTAATTGAATTAAGGAAAGTTCAAAAAGAAAATGAAGAACTAAAAGCTATTAATCAATTAGGAAAGAAAAAACTATTAGAAGCTATAGGGGGAGTTTTGTGGGCTAATGATTATGAATTAGATGATAAGCTCCAAAATCCTAGTGATGACTATATTGATATTTTTAATGCATTAAAAGTACTCAAGCAAGATATTAAAGAGATAAATTACAAAAGGGAAGATACAGTTAGGCAATTGTTAAGACAAACTCAAGTATTAACAAAAGAAGTGAAACGCTGTAAAGGCTTAACACACGAAGTAGCTTTAGAAAGACAAAACTATTTTAATGCTTTTAATTTTGAAATCCGTTCTCCTTTTCAAAGTATACAATCTAATGTTGAATTATTGTCTCGAATGAATAAATCTTTAGATCAAAAGGATATTATAGCTCAGTTATTGGATTCTAGTTTGTTAATCAACAAGAGGTTAAGAAAACATTTTGAAGAAACAGGAACTGTGTTGCAGAAAAATGAGAGTTCTTATTCCGTTTTTAACATTGTAAAAACCTTAAAATCGATTATTAATGCAAATATTCAAAATTCCTCTACTAAGGGCTTGGAGCTAGTCTTTGAAAAAGGGGATCATGTGCCAGATTATGTAATAGGAGATGAAGATAAGATTCGTTTAATTGTAGAGCAATTCGTTGAAAATTCTATTTATTATTCCAATGATGGTAAAATAATAATTCGTATTGTATTGATAGAAGATTTTGAAACGTCTGCAAATATCTCAATAGAGGTTGAAGATAATGGTGTAGGAATATTCAACGAGCAAATCAGAGATTTTGAAGGTGAAGATGTTTTAGAATTTGAAGCTTGGCAAAATAAAGGAGTTGAAGTCACTTTATTAGAGCAATTAGCAGACGTAATAAATGGAAAGATTAAAATAGATAGTATAAAAACAAAAGGAACAACATTCTCTCTACAAATAAAGTTGAATAAAGGGGTGTTTTCTAAAGAAATGAATTTAAAACCCCGTGTGCTGGCTAAGAATTTAAATTCTAAAAAGTTGAGTAAAAAAACAGCTTTATTTGTTGTTGAAGATTCCAGTTTAGAGCCTATATATTTAAGCCAGTTTAATCAGATTGGAGTTTCAATAAAATTTGCAAATAATAAAAATCATGCTGTAAGCCTTTTGAAATCAGAAAAGTATGATTATGTTCTTGCGGAATCACCTGCGAAAGAAAGTGATGCTTGTGAGTTGTTAAGTCAAATTCAAGAAACTCTAATTCAATCTGCTTTAAGGTCTAAGGTTGTTTTTTTAATGGCATCACCTGATATTGACTATAAAGAAAGGTTACTCAGTTTAGGTTGTGAATATTTTATCTATAAACCATATCAAACCATTGAGTTAAAAAAAATACTTGAAAGTCTGGTGTAATAGAAAGATGATATTCAATAGAAATTGCTCCCTTTACTTTATCTTATTTTGCATGTAGACCACATTCTTTAGAATCTGGGTTTTCCCACCACCATCGGCCTGCTCTAACATCTTCTCCTTCAATGATAGCTCTTGTACATGGCTGACATCCAATACTAGGGAATCCTTTATCGTGTAATTTGTTATAAGGGATTTTGTTTTTCTTAATATAATCCCACATTTGTTCTTCAGTCCAATTGATTAATGGGTTGAGTTTTAGAAGCCCGTTATTTTCATCCCATACTACAACTTGCATATTGGTTCTTGTAACAGATTGTTCTTTTCTAAGACCACAAATCCATACATCTAAACCTTTGAAGGCTCGTTTTAATGGTTCTATTTTTCTCGTATTACAACATTGTTTACGGTTTTCTATGCTGCTGAAAAACAGGTTGACACCTTTCTCATTCACCATTTTTTGAACAGCCTCATGCTTTGGGAAATATACTTGAATGTTAATTCCATATCTTTGATTCGTTCTATCAATTAAATCATAAGTTTCAGGAAATATTCTTCCAGTATCTAAAGTAAAGATAGGAGTTGAGGAATCGATTTGACAAATCATATGAGTTAGTACTTGGTCTTCGGCACCCATGCTATTTGATAAAGCAATTTTTCCTTCGTATTCCTTTAGGAACCATTCGATTACTTCTTCAGGGTTTTTGTTTGCTACTTTAGATCCTAGTATAGAGAGCTCAGTATTGGTCATATATTTACAATTTTGCAGCAAATATATGGAATTCTAAACTGTCTCTAAAAACATTTTATTCAATTTTCAAATATCAATATTGTCCAATACAATTTCATTTTAAAAAAAAGATTCTTCACTTCCTTGCATTCGTTCAGAATGACAATACATTAGATGATGATTGAATGGAAGAAAAGTCTTGATCTTGCCATTGAAAAAATCAAGCCTCTTCTTCCTAATCCACCACTGAACAATTGTCACTCCGAAACGTAGCGAGGAGCCTTTGTAATAATTAAGACGTTATTATTCAGGTATATATATAAGAGCAATTAATACAAGAAAGGTTCTTAGGGTATTAAAGCAGATTTACAAAGAAATGTTTTAGAATTCGCATGTGCAATTTTTCTAAAATTTTGTTCTCCTAGAAAAGCTCTTAAGTCAAGACCAAAACGCCTTTCATCAGATTCTGTTTCTACCATATAATAATCCGATCCAAATAGTATTTTCGAATTAATTTTTTCATCACTCATTAATACCTTTAAAAGAGAGAAAAAGCTTTTGTCATTCATTGTAAAACTAATGTCAGTATAGAAATATTTATATTCAGCTATCATCTTCCGGATAATACTAAACCAGTTATCTGGATTTCTAGGTTGCTCTAAAAATTCTTTCCATTGATCGCCTGATCCAAAATGAGCCATGCAGATCTTTAATTCAGGAAAATCATTCATTACAGAGGTGTAATTATACGGATGTGTGAAATTTGAGCAAAGCTCTTTTTTTGTTTTATTAATGGTGGAGATATGATTTTTTGATTTTTTCAGTAATTCATAAATATCTCTTTTACTTCCTTTATAGTACACTGGATTTTTTGGGCTACAATGGGCAATTACTGGTAAATGATGTTTTTGACAATATTCATAAATAGGATAGAGCCTTTCATCATGTGGAAAAATACCAAGAGGAGGGTAGAGTTTCAGTCCGTGGAAATCATGTTGCTCAATGTACTTCTTAAAAACTTCAAGGCTTTGTGGTCTACGAGGGTCAATGTGAACAAATGGTAATATTTTTCTTGGGTAAGATTTTTTTATTTGAGCTAATTCGTCTAGCTGGTCAATATAGTCTCTTGGTACTCGACCTGCACCCATATATGCCATGTCCATCGCCAAGATAGCAAACCTAGTATTCTCAGGATAGTATTTCGAGCATTCTTCAAATACTTTCTTTTGGGTTTTTAATTTCCCAATCTTGATGAATTTTACATATCTATCTAGTAGATCTTTCTCAGAAAAAGGATTTACATTATTTAATAATGTAGTGAAGATATTAGCACCAAAATTACTAGCTAATAGTCTGACCAATCCTAAAGGTAAAAATTTGCGAGGAATATCTACATCCCTAAAAGTATGGATGTGTGAATTGTAAATAGTATAAGACATAATGCATGGGATTAAATGGTTTAGACTATAAAGGTAATAGAATCCTAATGCAAAAAGAGATGATTTTTTAAATTACACGAAAAAATAATTGTAAGACATTTTATTTTTAACGTGTAGCAGTAATTATTGAATAATAAAAAAGGCAGTAATCGATAGATTACTGCCTTTGTATATTTTATTTTAGTATATTAACAAGGGTCAATTACTGTGAACAGCATTTGAATAGAAGGATCAGAGCTTCTGTCCCAAAGAATAATACCAGCATATCCACCAGGAGGAACGTTATAACCTACGCCGTTTACCATTACATCATTAAGTATTGTTAATGCAAGACCTGAAGGAGTGAAAGTATCAGCATCAGTAATACCCCAAATTACATCTTGAACTACAGCTACATTTGATGGGTTATCATAATCCCAACCATCGATATAATCACCTATGTTATTAAAGAAATAGTTTACAAATACAGTTTCTTCAGAAGTTAAAGGGAAATCAGCAGGTAAAGTAGTAGATAAAGAATTATAAGCTGTCATGTTGTCAAAAGATTGACCTAAACCAATAGTGTTTTCTTTATCTGCACAATATACACCGAAAGTACCATTTGTTAAGTAATAACCATTTCCTAAACCAGAGAAAGTAACATCAAAATAAGTTCCTTGAGAACCTGGAGAATTACTACCAGTTTGCATGTTAAATTCACCATTAGGAAGGTTCATCCAGTAAGGGAAGTTATAATCAGAGTTCTGATATTGACAGCTACCCATTACAAAATCAACTACACCATCAGTTCCAGCTGTAGGACCATTTTGGTCTTGAACATCCCATACAGTAATTAATTGGTATTCGAAACTTTCACCGCTAGGAAGTAAAACCCATAATTCGAAAGTAAATTCCTCTACTTTACTAAGGTCATTTGGCCAGTATACTTCTAATGCTTGACCAACACCTAACCATGCAGAATTATCAAAAGTTCTGATAGGATCAGCTACACCATCCTTATAAACAATAACTTTAAAAATAGCAGGCATATCCATCTGAATACCTTCTGGTTGGTCAGCATATAAGCTACCAGCAAAATCATCATAACAACCTGTACAAATATCACCAAAGAATAACTGTCTTTCAATTTTAATATCATTGAATTGGAACCATGTAAATCCAAAAGCCTCATAAAAAAGGTCTTCGAAACATAATACATCAACAGTAATTTGTTTTTTGTAGAATGCGTCAACTACAATATTAAGATTTAATTTGTTTTCTACTAAATCGTAATACTCACTATCTGTAGCTGGAGATGCTTTTATTAACTCATCATCTGACTCGTCATTCGGAGTTCCTCCATCGTTATACACTAAAAAACTAGTCATTGTGTACTCACCAACAGGCAATTTGATAACTTGAGTTAACATCTCATCGTTTACAGTATAAATATCTGATTTGTAAGTTGTACCATTGATGTCAAATTTAACATAATCCATAGAAAGATCTGCACATGCCGGAACATCACTCTTGAAGTTGAAGTCTGTTTGTTCAATTTTGAACTCAAATCCTGTATCAACAGGAGCTTGATCTTGTTCTTTGTCTTTGTCACATGCTGTAAACAATAAAGCAACTGCTGCGGTCATTGATAGAATTAATTTTCTCATTTTAAATTATTTTAAGTTTTGAAATTGTTTCTTTTATGATTCTGTTTTAATTTGCTCATTCACTATTAATAATAATGCCATTAATATAAACTATTGTAAATCAGATGGTATGGAAAAGTGACCCTGTAGGGACATTGTCCAGTAATTGGAATTTAGAAAACATAATGGGAAAATATTAACGATTTTATTAACAGTGTGTGTTAGTTTTAGGTAATAGATCGATACATTGTTCTTTAAGTAAGTATTATTGAAAGTCACATTTAAAATATATATTATCAAATAGATGATTTCATTTCGAATTTTTACTATTAAGTGATAATAAATTATAGGCTAAACTGTTATAATTATTAATTTTGTATCATATTTAGATTATATGAGAAGTCTTATAATAATAGTAATGGTAGTCCTTTTAGGGACTTCTGGTGATTTAATAGCTAGTGAAAAGGATTTTACTTTGCCTCCTGCTATAATTTTACCCATTGATTCAATTAAAGTATATGATTCAGGTACTTTTTGGAGATGGGAAGGTAGAACAAGGTTGAATATGAATACAATTTTACTCAATAATTGGGCTGACGGAGGGGAGAGTTCTTTTTCAACAACGATGTATTTTGATTTAATGGCGAAATATGAAAAAGGTAATTTCAAATTTGAGAATTATTTAAATACGGCCTATGGTATTCAGTTATATAGATATTCTAGTACTCGTAAATCTGAGGATAAATTAAATTTTAACTCTAGTGTGGCTCACCAATTTGTCACCAATTATTTCTACAATGCGCAATTAGATTTTAAAAGCCAATACAGTAAAGGATATAAATATCCAAATGACTCTACAGTGGTATCTGATTGGTTTGCACCAGCATACCTAACATTATCACTAGGGGTAGAAAATAAATCTATTGAAGGATTGTCTATGTTTTTTGCTCCTGTGGCTGGGAAATTGATTTTTGTGATGAATCAAGAATTGGCAAACAATGGGAGTTACGGTGTTAAAGCAGCGGTGAAAGATGAGGAGGGTAATATCATAGTACCTGGTGAGAATATTAAAGCAGAATTAGGTGTAAATGTAAAGCTCAGATATAGAAAGGAGTTGTTTAAAAACATAGATGTTAATTCCACCTTGACATTATATAATAACTATGCCGACCCAGATCCTGCAAACCGATGGAATATTGATGTTGATTGGGAGACTCTTTTTGACTTTACTATAAATAAGTACTTTGTTGCTAACCTTTATCTACATATGATTTATGACCACAATGTGAAGGTTCCAGAGTATGAAGTGGTAGATGGGGGTAGGGTGAAAACTGGTGATAGTATACATCTTCAAGTGAAGCAGAATTACGGTTTTGGGATTGCGTTTAAATTTTAATCCTGAGCTGAGCTCTAACTTCGGTTTTATTTCCTCCTTCAATTCTATTTAAACCACTTCCCACCTCGTCAACATTTTCGTACCATGAGTGGCCTAGCTTAAACCAAAATTGAAAAGTAGAGTTTATTCTATAATTGAGAACAAAATATGCACGAACTCCTCTATTATAATAAGCAGGTATGGAAAATACATATAATAAATCATTTTCATAAGCATACAATCTACTATTATAGTCTTCTACATCGAAAAGTGCAAAGCGTGCACTCATGCCCAAAGCATCATTTTTACTTTTATATTTGATATCCTGGTAGATCAAGAAACCTGGTTTTTGGCCCACATCTTGAGAGTCAAATAATTGATACTCAATTCTGTTTTTTAATGTAAAAAGAGGATGGACTTGATAGCTAATATGGTATCTAAAACCATATTTTGTTTGGTTTTCCAAACTTGAAGTCATGGCATACTCTTCAGTATAATTCAGTATTTTATTTTTGTATTTTGCCCTAAATTGCATTTGTACTTTACGACTATATTCATAGTTTAATAAAGCCAAAAATTCACTTCCAAACGATGGAGCATCAGTTCTGTACCTCAACCAAGGTGAACTAAATAGATCTATATAAGTATTTAAATGGACTTTTTTTGAGATTTGAAAACTAAGTCCAGTATAAATTCCTCTTTCATTTTTGTTTACTGTGTTTTCACCAAAAGCGGCACCAAAGAGATTATTGTATTTTTCATTATAGTTTCTATATAAAATGGACAATGCAACTCTATTGCTTAATGGAGCGTTTAAACCGGCCAAATAAGCTAGCCCTCCGTCTATATTATAGCTGAGTTCTCCAAAAAAGTCGATATTTTTCCATCTAAATTGAAATTCACTACCAACAACTGTATTTTCTGTTCCTGAGAAATTATAGTATTGATAAGGTGTTCCTGTTGGTAGCAATTCCTTATTGAGGATGGTATGTGAGGCAATAATACCGATACTAAAAAGTTTTTTGGTGTATTTGATTCTTCCTCCCATCAATTGTACTTGGATGGCATTCTTTTTCAAAAGCTCATTTACAGTTCTATGAAATCCAGTTCCGTTAATGGATTCAACAAAATTAGTTTCTTGGTCTTCAGCTGTTAATTGACTAGAAGCATCTTGTTCCTTTGAAGAATAGAATACCGTAAACAACCAATTATCTTTTTTAATTTGAGCAGCGGCTCCCCTTAGGAATTTATTCTCGTCTGTGGAGGTATTTGCTTTGATGCCACGTTCGTATTTTTTGATATTCAGTGCATTGCTTGATTTACCAAAAGCTAAAGAAGACCACATATTAAGCCCTTGACCAAATTGTAAATGATAATCACCAATAACAGCTTGATTTAAAATTCCAATTTTTTGAACATATAAATGAGCAGTATAAAAATCGAAACCTTTTTTTATTCCATCTCCAATAAGAGAGTCCAGCACAGGATGATCTATGTTTTCAAAAAATATTTCCCCAGCATCTTTTTCAGCAACCAAGCCAGCACTGATCATATTAGAATACTTGAATTGATATTTCAAATAGTACTTGTTTGCATTGCCCAAATATTTCGAATTAGGGTTTTCACTCCAAGTGGAATCTGTTCTGTTTTTATATCCATCTGCTGCTTGTAATGTTCTCTGGTACCGGGTGAATATCTGATGGTTACCATATTTAAAAACTTTAGAAGGTTTTATCTTTGTAGACTCCTCTATAGGTCCTGCCTTAATAAAAGGTGTAAGGTTGACAATATTTTGAGGGGTAAATCCATCGATAAGCAATAGCTCTTGCGGGCTCAAAACATACCCATTACTGTCAATATACTGTCTTAGGTTTCTATATTGAAGCTCATCAAGTAAAAATAGAGAGAGTAACTCTTGACTTTGTACTGAGTTAATATTTACTGGATTTTGATTTAAAGTTAGAAATTCATCTAAAAGATCTGAATAATCAAATTCTGTTTCGGATTTTTCAGTTAAATCTTCGATGATATTTTTAATTGCTTGCTGCTGAGCATAGGTGTAATGGGGGATAGAGAAAATTCCCAAAATGAGAAAGATGAAAATAAGTCTCAATTTATGTGTTGGTTTCAGTTTCATTATTTCAAATTAAACTGTAAAGAAACACGCGGAGTAAAACCTAAAGTTTGATGATAACCTGTACCAATGTCTAAAATCAGTCTGTCCCAGTTTAATCCAAAACCAAAAGTATAAAGTCCTGGGTTAGTAGCAACACCAATTCGCGCGATGAAATGATCAACTATAGAATATTGAAGTCCAAACTTATAAATAGTTTTCTGATCTAAAACTTTTTCTGCCTCTGTGGCTAAATACAAACGTTCATCCACATGGTATAAAAGACCAAGTTTAAAGGCAATTGGAATATCTTCTTTGCTTTGTTCCCCAATTTGCATTCCAATAGGATTAAACATGTGAGCACCTAATTCAAGCTTCTCACTGAGTTTACTATAAAGGCTTAATTCAAAACTTACTGCTTGAGCAGAACCATAATCGTTTCCAATAAATGTTCTGAAATAATCCAATTGTACCCCAATGGCTAAGTATTTTCCAAGTGCTTTACCATAAGCTAATCCAATTTTCTGTTCGTTGAATTGCTCATATCCAAAATACTTCATATTGACCCCTATGGTTCCAAAACCTGTAGGGATTGCAAAGCCAAAAGTTTTAGTACTTAGATTTTTATCTACAAAAAAACCTTGATCATAATCTAAACCTACAGTCATTTTGTTATAGTAGGCCAATGCAGCTTGATTGTTATGGAGATTGTTAAAATCAATACCAACCACACTAATGGTTCCTAAGGACGCCGATTTAGCACCAATTGTAGTTGGATCGTGAGCGGATCTAACTTGCGTAGAGATTAACAAAAGAATTAGAAAAAACAGTTTAATTTTCATCTTATTGTTTATACTTTTATGGTCATAAAATTATGAAAAAATGAGCGTAAATAAAAACAACATTATCAGCTTTTTAAGTGAACTAACTTTGAACAACAATAAGGAGTGGTTTGATGCTAATAAAGAAAGGTATTTGGAAGCCAAACAGGAGATGGAAGAATTGGTGCAAGATGTTATTGGGAGGGTATCTGAATTTGATGCCACTATAGCAGATCAACTAGCAAAAAAATGTGTTTTTAGAATTTATCGTGATGTTCGTTTTTCAAAAAACAAGGAGCCTTATAAGAATAATATGGGAGGCTTTATTGTTCCTGGTGGAAAGAAGAGTGGAAAAGCAGGTTATTATTTACACTTAGAACCTAGTAATAGCTTTATTGCTGGAGGAGTCTATATGCCAGAATCAACCAATTTGAAGAAAATTAGAGACGAAGTATTGTATAATACTAAAGCATTTAAAAGTATTATAGAGTCTGACAAGTTTGTGGAAGTATTTGGACAGGTAGAAGGGGAAAAGCTCAAAAGACCTCCAAAAGGATTTCCTGCTGATTTTGAAGATATTGAATTGTTGAAATTTAAAAGCTATACTGTTCTACATAAAGTGACTGATATTCAGGTTAATCAAGTAGGTTTTGTAAATCAGGTGATTGAGGTTTTTAAAGTGATGAAAGACTTTAATTATTTCCTTAATGAAGCAATGGATTAACTTAAGGCTATAAACTCGTTCTTCCAAAAAACTGAAGACGCTCTTTTACTTTTGAGCTTTTATTCTTTTCTAAATCTGATTGTGAAAATCTCCAGGTCCAGTTTTCGTCTGAAACAGTACCTGGTGAATTAAAACGACAGGCATCTGTTAATCCCCAATAATCTTGAAGAGGAAGTATTAGTTGTTTTGCAGAACCACTGAGGATTCTGTCAACCAACCATTCTACATTTACTTGTTCAACTGTTACGCCATAATACTTACAGAGATGTTCAAAAGCATGTGGAGCTAAGGATTGAAGCCATCCATGTAAGGTGTCGTTGTCGTGAGTTCCACTATAATAGATGTCCTCTTCTGGTGCATTGTAGGGAAGGTGTTGATCTTGAATATGACCACCAAAAGCAAATTGAAGGATTTTCATTCCTGGAATTTTATAGTCTTTTCTTAAAACTTCAACCTCCTCAGAAATATCACCAAGGTTCTCTGCAATTAACCCGTTTTCTTTGATTTTAGTAATGGCTTCTAGTAATTCTTTTCCTGGAGCTTTTATCCATTTTCCATGTCTAGCAATATGGTGATCTCCTGGCACAGACCAATAAGCTTCAATGGCTCTAAAATGATCAAACCTGAGTTGATCGTACATATCAAGCTGATGGCTGGTTCTTTTTACCCACCACTGGAAATTTGACTTTAAATGTTCCTCCCATTGATAAAGAGGAAATCCCCATAATTGTCCGTCTTGAGCAAAGAAGTCAGGTGGTACACCAGCTACAGCCTTGGGGTTTAAATGCTCATCTAATTGAAATAATTCGGTTTGACTCCAAACATCAGCACTATCAAAACTCACATAAATGGGCATGTCCCCAATTATTTTAATGTTTTTTTGATGAGCGTAATCCTTTATGTTTTTCCATTGCTTGAAAAATATAAACTGTACGAATTTGTGAAATTCCGCATCTTCCATTAAAGGAATTTTATCTTCTTTTAATAGTTGCTTGTAAAACTTATATTTCGTAGGCCATTGCGTCCACATTTTTCCTCCATGCTGATCTTTTATGGCCATAAATAGAGAATAGTCGTTGAGCCATTTAGAATTTCTACTTAAGAATAAATCATATTCTGTACGTAAAACATTATCAGCAGAAGAGTAAAAATGACTAAAAGCAGTTTTTAGGGTAGACAACATCACCGACTCTACTTTCTGATAGGGAACTCTATCCTTATTTTCTAAAGAAGGCAAGGGCATTTCAGTTTTGTTCAACAGATTTAAATCGTAAAGTTGTTCTGGATCTATTAAGGCAAAATATCCTGCAAAAGCTGAAGGAGAGGAGTAGGGAGATTTTACAAAATCGACTGGGTTTAAGGGAAGAATTTGCCAATGGGTAAATCCACTCTCTGATAGGTAATCGATAAAACTATGGGCATATTTCCCCATTTGCCCAATTCCATATTCCCCATTTAAAGAGAAAACTGGACATAATACTCCGGCTGTTCTTTGCATATTAATTTAAAATTCGTGTATTTTACTATTGAAAATAGTAATTCTTGATGTTGTTTTACTGAATGTAATTCCTCTTTGCAAAGATAAGCTCCTGAGTGATTAATATCACAGAAGCTTATCCTTTAACATTTTCTTATAATACTGAGTGCATTTACTGTTTCAGTTTTTCCAAACAAAGTTGATCAATGGCTTGAATCTAATTTAAGTAGGAAATAACAAGGTTTGTGAACAAAACACTCTTTTCTTTTTAGTAAAATTGATTTATATATTATTTTACAATAGCGTCTTTATCTTTAACAAAAATTACAGATATGGCACCAAGAATCATAAAGATTCCTGCAATAACGATGGCATATATGGCTTGAGAATCATATAATCGCTTTACTATTGGTCCTCCAAAAACTCCATTTACAATTTGTGGGAATGTGATAAAAAAGTTAAAGATCCCCATATAGATTCCCATCTTTTTAACAGGAATAGAACCAGCAAGAATAGCGTAAGGCATGGCTAAAATACTAGCCCAAGCAAAACCTACACCAACCATTGATAATAATAACCAATCTTTATCGGTGATAAAATACATGCTAATTAAACCTAAGCCACCAGCTATTAGAGAAACAGCATGTGTTCTCTTTCTACCAATTTTTGAAGCAATAAATGGAAGGAGGAGGGCATAAAACATAGCAACTCCATTGTAAACAGCAAATAGTGTTCCTACCCAGTTACCCGCTTCATTATATTTAGCAGAAGTAGCATCAGTAATATCTAATCCATAAATATGTTGAGCAATAGCGGGAGTAGTGAATACCCACATACTAAACAAAGCAAACCAAGAAAAGAATTGTACAATTCCCAATTGCTTCATGGTAGATGGCATGTTTTTGAAATCGTTTAAAACTTCTAAAAAACCTGATTGTTTTTTCTCTTCAACAATTTCTTCACCTTCTTCTATCTCACCTTTTTCTATAGCTTCTTGTCTTGCAAATTCCTCAAAATCTTCTGGTGGATATTCTTTGGTTCTAAGAACAGTCCAGAGGATGGTAAGAATAAGAGCTGCAGCTCCTATATAAAAACTGAAAATAACATTGTCTGGGATTCCTCCAGTTGCACTTTCCTTGCTAATCCCTATCCATTCAGCTAAAATGTAAGGCATAAAAGAACCAAAAACGGCTCCAATACCAATTAGAAAGGTTTGTATGGAAAAACCGAGGGTTCTTTGATCAGAAGGAAGTAAATCGGCTACTAAAGCTCTAAATGGTTCCATGGAAACATTAATACTAGCATCCATAATCATGAGCATACCAGCTCCAATAATCATAGGTGACATATAAATGGCCAGGTTACCTGAATTAGGCATAAGCACAAGGGCAATGGAGGTAAGGACTGCACCAAATAGAAAATATGGACGACGACGACCAAACCTGTTCCAAGTTTTGTCGGAGAAATGACCAATAATAGGTTGAACAATCATACCTGTAAGAGGAGCTGCAAGCCAGAACCAGGATAGGTGTTCTACATCAGCACCAAAAGTGCTTAATATTCTACTTGCATTTGCATTTTGAAGGGCGAAACCGAACTGAATTCCTAGGAACCCAAAGCTCATATTCCAAATTTGCCAAAAACTGAGTCTTGGTTTTTTTTGCATATTAAAAGTTTTGTATTTGTATTTATTTGGTTCGAGCCCAAAAGTAGCAATAAAACTTTATATGACAAGCTTGTGTAAGCTGATAATAATCAAATAATATGGTATTGAAACGATACGGGATTCTTTAGTTAATAGTTTTAAAGAAACTATCGATATTTGTAGTAACGGTAAAGAAATTAAATGAAGGTCCTAGGTATTGTGCACTACGAGAGTATGCAACTTCAAATTTATAGACTTTAATACCTAAGCCCCAAGACCAACCAACAGTCCCTGGTTTACTTTCGATAGCCATTTCTTGTCTTCTCAGATAATTATAACCAACTCTCAAGCGAATAACTTTGAAAGGTCTAAGCTCTGCACCGATTATAATATGACGCATTAATTTATCACTAAAATCTGAGATCCCACTTTTAGAGCTTTCCTCTTCAGTAAAAGATCCGGAGCTTGATTCTGTTTCAGGATAAGTTAGGTCCCATTTTTGAAGATTAGTAAACAAAACAGAGAATGTTAAAGGGATATGCTGTAAGGTTTTAGATAAACCAGCTTTGATTTCAAAAGGTAGGTTTTCGTTATAACCATTATAAGTACTTAGTTGTCTTCCTATATTACTAAAGATTAACGACGCTGTAAATTTAGCTTTTTCGTTGTGGTAGGTACCAGCTACATCAACAGCTAATCCAAAACTATTATAACTTTCAAGACTGCTCATAATACCTTTAATATTAGCTCCAATTGAAAATGAGCTATCTAAAGATCGTCCCCAGCCTATATTCATCGCATATTCTCCAGAAGTAAATTCCCCTTGCAAATCTCCAGTTTCATTAGCGTAATTGAATGTACCATAATCAATATACTGCATAGTACCTACAAAACTACCAATTTTATTAAAGCTTCTACCATAGGTAGCGTATCCATAGTTTAAATCGGAGTGGTAATCCACAAAGCTCATTCCTAGATTGTTGTGCATCTTGGGGGTGATTAGTGATGGGTTAGCAACAGCTAAATTGATATCATTATCATTTATAGTTGCAAAATTACCACCTAAACCTGCTATTCTTGCTGAGTTTGGAAGTGTAAGGAATTTATATGTGTTTTTTTCACCACTTTGAGCAAATCCTAAAGTGCTAAATAAAAGAGAAATCAAAAGTAAGCTAAGAGTAAATTTTCTCACAATAAAATATTTGTTTATGAATTGCTCTATTAACGATGTTTAAAATGGTTATATTGTTCCATTTCGAAAAAAAATCATTAAAAATGAGCAAATGCAAATATATTAATTCCTTTTAAAAAGAATGGATAAAAAAAGAATGATGTTTAGTGAGACATTTAATCGATTTAAGATGTCCATTATTTTTAAAAAACAAATGGGTTTTAGATAGAAGAATATCAATTAATTTGTGAAATAAAATCGATATTTTTTATTCTTACGATTCAGCTATTTTGTGAAAAAATAGCATTGAGATATATGGAATGTTAAATGGTATTAAATTAGTACATGATTAGTTAATAAAGGCTAAAATCATTATATTTACGTTAACATACGCAGATGAAGGTTTGAATAGAATACTATATTTGCAAAAAAATAAGAAAATATTATTTATAAATTAACATCAATGAAGACTTGGTTATATTTAGGCATTTTAGCATTATTTGTATTTACCTCTTGTACAAAAAATGAGGGCGAAGGAGGAACAGCATCTATTTCTGGAATAGTAAATATAAAGCTGGTTAGTGATGATTTTCAAACAACTTACGCTGAATATCCGGCACATGGTCAGGATGTATTTATCATCTACGGTGACGATGAAGTGTTTTCAGACAAAACAGAAACCGGTTATGATGGGAAATTTAATTTTGGTTATTTAAGAAAGGGTGATTATAGAATATTCACATACTCAGATGATAGTACAGGTCAATCAGAAAGTGGTGAAATAGCAGTGATTAGGGATATTAACATTAATAAAAATGGAAAAAAAGTCGCTGTAAACGATATGTTAGTGTTAGACCAAGTGACTAATTATGAAGGTTCCAATACCATTTCTGGAAAACTATTTGCCTATGATTATAATTCTGAAATGACCATTCTCAAGGATAGTTTTTATGTGAAGAATGAATATGTTTATATCTCACGCAAACTTGATAACTATTATTTTGATAGAATAAGGACCCATTACGATGGTTCTTTTGTTTTCCAGCTACTTCCAATCGGAGAGTATGAAATTTTTGCTTACAGCCGTGATCCAGAAATGTTGGATCCTCAAGATGAAATTCCCGTAATTATAGATGTAAATATTCAAGAAAATAATCAATCTATTGATGTTGGTAGGCTAGATATAATAGACTAATATGAGTGATATGGAAAAAGCAATAGATCTGATAAATAATATGGAATCCATTTCTTTGCGAGAAATGGATAGAGTGAGTTTGATGGATAGGGTTGATACAAAATTCTACTTCAATGAAGAATACTTGGCACCTATTTTGAATTCTATTAAACAGCATTATCATGTTTTGGAAATAGAAGGTGTTAGAATAATGCCCTATGAAAGTATTTATTATGATACCCAAGATAGGCAAATGTTACGCTGGCATCAAAATGGGAAATTGAATCGTTATAAGATACGCAGACGTAAGTATATGCTAACAGGGCAGGATTTTCTAGAAATTAAATTCAAATCGAATAAAGGAAATACCGAAAAAACTAGAAGGTTATATGATGTGAATAAAGAAGAGGATAGTAAGTTTATACTAGAGAATACTCCTTTTCAGATGGATGATTTAAAAAGAGTTCTTGATAATAGTTTCCAACGAATTATGTTGGTAAATAGAGTGAATGCCGAACGTGTTACCATAGATTTGAATGTAAGTTTTGGGGAGGGCAATAATGATGAAATGACTAAATTAGAAAAGTTGGTTGTTTTAGAAGTTAAGTCAGAGCGTTCTGGTGGAATGAGTGAAATAGAGCGCAGTTTAAAGGAGCTTAAGATATATCCTAATGGTTTTAGTAAGTTTATCACAGGAATGTACATCTTTCACAAAGACCTTAAATTTAATCGCTTTAAAAGAAGATTCTCGTTGATCTCCAAAATGGTAGGAACAGATTCATTATAAGTTAATTATACTAAGAGATGAGCAAGCCATTGAGCCAAGATTATAAACCGCTTCTTCTTACTTTTTTGTTAAGCTTCGTGATGTCTATCTTGGTTATTGCACAAGAAGAAGATTTTCAGATTTGGGGGAATATATCTGCTAAATATAAAGTTAATAAGAAGTTACGCCTAGATACTCGTTTTGGATTAAGAACCAGAGAAAACTCCGAATTACTAAAGCAGTTTCATTGGGAATTTGGAGCAAAATATAAATTGAATAAGCGTTTTGCTTTAGGTAGTAAATACCGCTATGTAAGCTATTATGTATTCGGAAAAACTCCTGTTCATCGATGGAACCTAGATTTGGTGTATGATAATAAATTTGGACGATTTTCTTATGATATCCGAGCCCGTTACCAGCAGCAATGGTTCCATAGTGACTATAAACAAGAGTTTACTGAGCAATTTTTACGTACTCGTTTTAGATTAAACTATGATATTAGAAAGAATAAGTTAGAGACGTTTATTGCAGTAGAGCATTATTTGGGTTTAAATGGAGAGAATCAATGGCTTACTGAACAAATGCGTTATACTTTTGGAGCCAGCTATCCTGTAAACAAATGGTCGGACCTTACATTAGCTTTTAGAATACAAAGAGAATACTATACTTATATGCCTATGCAAGCTTATGTGTTAATGGTTTCTTATTCTATTGATTTGAATAAAAAATTCAAAAAGAAAAAATAGTTGTAAAATATAAAGGATAGACACTCTGGTTTATAGCGACTTACTTCATCCACTCGAATAACTGATAATGCTCCCCATTCATACCAACATTATTATAGGTCTTTTGTGCTGGTAAATTGGTTTTATCTACATAAAGTCTAATGCCTCCAATATTAACATCCTCATTTACGAGATTTTGTATATGCTGATAAAACAGTTGGAATACACCTTTTCTTCTGAATTCAGGAATCACATATACGCTTTGTATCCACCAAACTTTTGCATTTCTCCAATCGCTCCACTCATAGGTTATCATTAATGAAGCGATAACTGTGTTTTCGTGTTTAGCAACAAAGTACTGACCTAAATTTTGATCATTAAAAACGGCTGAAACACCATTTAAAACAGTAGTTTGATCTAATTTTATGGATTCAGTTTCTAGGGCCATTTTTAACTGAAAGTCAGCAATTAATTCAATATGATTTTCACTGGCTGAGCATATTTGATAGTTCATATTACGATCTTTTTGAAATGAGTAACAAACCTAAAAACATCAAACTTCCATTGATAATAAGAAGCTCAAATCCTACTTGATATCCATCGATAATTTGAGGAGCGTAAGCTTTGATGAGATAGGATAGAAGCGGGGCAAGGATAGCAATAAAAGGAGTCCACGAGTCTTTAATGCTTCGTTTGGTAAATAATCCAAAGGCAAATAAGCCTAATAGTGGACCGTAAGTATATCCTGCTATTGTAAATAGTTTTGTGATAATCGCTTGATCATTAATCAATTGATATGCAGATATAACTAAAACTAAAACTACTGCCATTCCTAAATGTACTCTTTTTCTTAGTTTCTCTTTGGCAGCATTATCTAAGCTGGTATTTCTTTCGAGACCTAATATATCAATTGAAAAAGAAGTGGTTAATGAAGTCAAAGCACTATCAGCACTAGAATAAGCAGCTGCGATTAAGCCTATGATAAAAACTATTCCAGCTCCAATTCCAAGATGGTTTAATGCTATGGTAGGAAATAAGTTATCAGTGGTTCCTTCTATAATAATGCCTTTGGTTTGAGCGTAATAAAACAAAATACCTCCCAAACTTAAGAATATAAAGTTTACTGGTACCAAAGCCCAACTCAAAGAAATAATGTTCTTTTGAGCCTCTCTAACATTTTTACAGCTTAGGTTCTTTTGCATCATATCTTGATCTAGACCAGTCATAACAATAGCTATAAAAGCACCCGAAAAGAATTGTTTAAGATAATGTGTTCCACTATTCCAATCGTAATCCATCATTTTTGTTAAGCCTTCAGCATCAATGTTTTTATACAGATCAATTATACCTATTTGTAAATCATCTGAAATAAAATAAATGGTAATACCAACAGCTAAAAGCATAAATGTAGTCTGAAGCGTATCTGTCCAGACAATGGTTTTAATACCAGCCTGATAAGTATAGAGCAGAATTAGACCAACAAAACCAAACACTGTAATCCAAAATGGAATTCCTAAAGCATTAAATACGAATAACTGGAGTACATTAATCACCAAAAACATTCTGAATGAAGCACCAATTATGCGAGAAAGTAGAAAAAAGGAAGCTCCAGTTTTATAACTTGAATTTCCAAATCGATCTAATAAATAGGTGTAAATAGAGGTTAAGTTGAGCCTATAATAAAGTGGCAAAAGTATTTTTGAAATGGCAAGATATCCTAAGAGATAACCAAATACAATCATCATATAACTAAATCCATTGCTTCCGACAGTTCCGGGAATAGAAATGAAAGTTACACCACTTAAAGAGGCGCCGATCATACCATATGCAACCACAAACCAAGGCGATTTTTTATCGCCAAGAAAGAAACTTGAATTGCCTGATTTTCTACTTGTCCACCAACTAATAACGAATAGTAGAGCTGTATAAAGAACAAAAACCAATAAAATAGTTAAATGAGTCAAGATGCTTTAATTTAAAAGATTAGATAATTCAGTTAAAGTTTTAATTGAAGTGTCACATAGCTCAAATTCATCTTTACTACTGTGTTCGTTTTGTAAAAGAATAGCACTCATATTTGCATTTTTAGCAAACTTCATATCACTGGCTGTATCACCTATCATAATGCTTTTATTCAAGTCAATTTCCGGAAAATCACTTTGTGCTTTCAAGGCCATTTGTATGCCCGGTTTTCTGCAGTTGTCAATTTCGGTTTTCAGCATTGGACAGAAATAAAAGGCATCAATGCGGCCTCCACTTTCTTCAACTAATCGACCAAAGTTTTTATGAATTTCATTTAATGCCTCCTCCGACATTAATCCTTTTCCAATACCTTGCTGATTGGTAACGATAACAACTCTATCAAAGTGTTTGCTAAAAATAGAAATGGCTTCCAATACACCGGGGAGAATTTCAAATTCATCCCAATGCTGAATATAGCCACCAACTTTTCGTTTATTGATTACTCCATCTCTATCTAGGAATAAATATTTTTTAGCGGTAATAATATTCTGCAAATTCATATTTTGCTTTTTCTAAGTCTTTATTCTCTTCCATATTTATTAAATATTGTCTACATGCTAAACAATATTGTGGAGAAGATTTATATTCAATTTTGAGGAAATCATCGAAAAGAGAAAAGGATTTATTTAGGAATTCCTTAGCGAAAAACCTTTTGTTGATAAGCCAAGTGTCAGACAGATAAGTGTCCTCATCATTGGTTGATTCTGCATCGATGATATTCGTGATTTTTCCTTTTTCATTAAGAAATAGCTTTGCACTTTGAGACTTGAAGTCCATTGCTTTCTTTCCGATATGTAATATCCTAGCATCACGCATTCTTCTAAAATCATCAGCTTTTTTAAAATTTAGCCTGAAATAATTTTCTGCAGACAATACAAAAGCGAATGTGTCATTAACAAAGTTTAGTGCTTGGTGGATGTTTCCTCCTGTTCCTATTTCTTGATTCCAAGTGAGATAAGTTATTTTAAGATCCAAATATTCACTCCCAAATAGATTGTGAATTCTATTTTCGTTTTCGGGGATAATAAATACGACATGAGTAAAGAGGTTCTCAGATAAATAACTTAACTGATAATGTAGAAATGGTTTTCCATTGATCTCCTCAAATAACAGATCGTGATTGTTTTTTAATTCCTTTGGTTCTAAAATAATTATTGTCTCATTAGTCATCTTTAGGAAATATTTTTTGTTCAACAATTTCGCAAAGGCTATGGCCTAATAGCATATGAACTTCCTGTATTCTAGGAGTATCAGTGCTTGGTATTTTGAAGATCATATCAGCCACATCATTCATCTTACCACCGGTTTCACCTGTTAAGGCAACAGTTAAGACCCCTTTTTTATTGGCTTCTTCAAATGCTCTGATTACATTTTTTGAGTTTCCACTGGTGGAAAGCCCAATTAAAACATCGGCTGGCTGACCAAATGCAATAAATAATCTGGCATAAATTTCATCGTAGCTATAATCGTTGGCAACAGCAGTAAGGTAACTGGTATTAACGTGTAGAGCTTCAGCAGCTAAAGGAGGCCGATCGTAATAATACCTTCCGCTTAATTCTGCTGCAAGGTGTTGAGCATCGGCTGCACTACCGCCGTTTCCACAGAAATAAACTCTGCCGCCTTTTTTAAAACTATCTACAACTTTTTGGGCTAATATATTTAAATCACTAGTGATATTAGGATGTTCGAGTACTGTTTTTTTTAATTCTATGCTCTCTTTTAAAGCTTTTTCTACTGACATATATAATTGTATTTGCTGCAAAACTACGCATTTATTTTATTTTTTATAGCCCTTAAATGC
>JADGDY010000085.1 GCA_016744655.1 Bacteroidales bacterium
CCAACGCATAAGAATCACACGATATATATATTTGACCTATATAAATAGCACTTTTATTTTTTCTAGACATATTTATAACAAACCTTCTATCATTTGATTTTGGATAAAAAGAAAGAACGAAACATAATTCTCCATTCATCTGCCTTTTTCCTTCATAATTAAAAGTGTATTTATTCAATACTTTGGGGTTGAAAAAATCATATAAATATTTTATTTTATCAAATGCCAATATTAATAGTGGGTCTCCTATAATTGTAGTATTTATTCCCCAGTTACTCCAATTTTCAGAACGCCGTGAACCTAGAACCCTTTGTTTATCTTGCTTTGTATTAAAATCTTTTAATAATGGTTTGAAAAACTTGTCACCCTCTACTTCAAATGCATAAGAAGCGTCATAATACCAATCCATCCAAATTTTCGAATCCATTTTTTTTTGAGGATAAGAAGTGTAATAGGTTTTAAGATAGGCCTCATTTAATTGAATACATGGGCCCTCTTCAAAAATAGTTTCTCTGTATAATGACTTCAATATAACGTCATCAGTGGAATAGTTCTTTTTAATAGCCTGAATAGCTTTTTTAATGATTTTCTCAGGCTTCGGTGTTTTCTTCGCAATTACTACAAGTTCATCCAAATATTGAAAAGAAGGAATTAGTTTCACCTTCAAAGGAGTCTCTTTATCTATTTTAACAACCCATTGCGCTTTCTCCACATAGCCAATGTAAGAAACAATCATAGTATCAGATTTTGAAAGCTTTGCAATATCAAAACTTGCAATTCCATCCATATTTGTTGTGGTTCCTATGCCTGATTTTTTCATATACAAATTTGCATAAGGAAGCACTTCACCTGATATCGAATCAGAAACCTCGATATTTAATATTTGTCCAAAAGCCCATAAAGGGAGAAAAAATAATAGAAGTAAATTTAATTTCATATAACAAATGATAAGAAACGCGTTAAACAACTGAATAATTAAAAACGTAAATTATTGATGGATATTATTGATTGTGTATAATACCATTCAAAATAAATTGGTTGAGAAAAATAAATTCCCACCTCATTTGTTAAAGAAACTTAATATTCATAGGCTCTAGCAATGCAAGAAGATTGGAAACGTTATGTCATTACTGGTTTCTGATTAGGTGAGGAAAATCACCCAATTCAAGGAATGAGAAATAAGCAGTTTTACGGTGTCAATCACATAGCGATTTTCACTATTTTTGCTGATAATTTTGCTCGCAATTGAGCTCTAATTACAATGAAGAGAAATTAAACATTAAATTGAAATATAACAACAAGCAAATGAAAGAGGGTAAATCAATGAGAAGAATCATCAGCTTTCCTCAAGTGATGATCATACTATTGGCTTTATTTATTGCCGTAGGAGGAACTTCCTGTAAGAGTAAGAAAAAGATAGCCGAAGAAAAAGCAGCCATAGAACTGGCCAACCAAATTGCACAAGCAAAAGCAAGTTTAAAAGACTTATTGCGCGACGATAACCCTAAAACTTGGCAAGAGAAGAAAAATGAGTTCGACAGAATAGTGGCTATGCAATTGCGTGACCCAGAAGTGGAAGACCTCATTAATCAAGTGGAAGCTAAATTGGAGAAAGAACGCCAAGAAATGCTTAAACGTCAAGAAGAAGAAGCTCGTTTGAGAGCCGAACAAGAAGCTAGAAATCAGCAACAAGCTCAACTAGATAATATCAATTCGCATTTTCATGCTGTTGCTTCTGCACCTTCAGTAAATGAGGCTAATTCTCGTATTGACAGAGCTTTATCTTTATATGCTTCAAAAGATGTACCTGTACTGATAATATTAAGTGTGTATGGCGATAATCAGAAAGATTATGATCGTCCAACCAATATTGAGAAATATTTGAATTATTTGAAAGATGTTAAAACCTATAATAAGGAAATCGACAATTTGAAATATGACGATATGGGAAAAATCATTGAAATTGAACTCATTAAAAAATAATTGGAAATCATGAAGCAAGTAACAAAAATATTATTCTTGGCTCTTCTTATTATGGGAACAGCACAAGTATGGGCTCAAGATGAAATTTCTCCTGAAAGAAAAGAAGCTATCGATAGCTTAGCAATGGAGAAAGTAAAAGATTTAAGTAAGTATATCAGCATTATTGGAAGTAAAGAAACTAGTTTTTCTGAAGCTAACCGTGTTATTGATAGAACTTTAGAGCTTTTTGCTCCAAACAGTCAGATTGGTGTTTCTTCTTTATATAGAAAAGATATCAAATACTATTCTGTACGTAAATATTTAAACCGCTTAATGGCATTGAACTATGATCAAGTGACTATTAGTTGGTATAACATTCAATATATTAGCGATTTAGAACCTCAGCCAGATGGTACTTATGTGGGAGTAATTACCATTTATCAAAGGTTTGAAGGTAAAAAAGGTGACGATTTAACTTATGTAGATACTACTAAGAAAGACATCACTGTTTATGTAAAGCGTAAAGAAACTCAAATTGGTGGTAGAACCATCGGTTTCTGGGACGTTTTACTAGGCGACATTAGAGTTGCTGAAACTTCAAAATAAATTAAACTCGAGCAGTTGGTACTAAGGTTCCGGCTGCTCTTTTTTTATTAATTCCATTGCCATTGAAAAATCATCAAATCATTTTATTAGCGTTTATCATGCTTTGCCTGAGTTCTCCAATTAAGACTCAAGTGGTGGGCAATTTCATGGACGATGAATCAAAACTCTATGCTGAAACCAAACAGGTGAATCAGTTTTTTCGTCGTTTTAATAATGAAGAAGGTCCCGATGGAATTAGATATAGCGTGAGAAGCAACGAATATCGTAACCCAGATACTCGTGACACCTATCTTAACATTCTTTTTGACCTCGAAAACACTAGTCTCGATGAACAATTAAGAAATCAATTTATCTCTGTTGTTAATAACGATAGCACTCCTCAGTTTTTAGATTTTCATGCAGATGGATGGTTTGCTGAGGTAAAGACCAAGTTTCTGTACAGAGGAAAACCAAGTTATGTGACATTCTATCTAGAATTAGAGCAAGAAAATTTGGGTTATAAATGGGTTTTAACCAATGTTTTCTTTGAAGAGTATGCTCAGATATTAGAAGAGGATGGTTTAAATCAAAACAAATTCCTCCATCCTATGAGTCATGAGCTGGATTTCATGAATTTCATTAAAGTATTCGGTGATAAAACCACCATTGAAGAATATACCAGCCATGGTTTTTCTGCAGATTACCTCAGCGTATTTATCTACGAATTCAAACAAGGATTATTCGAATTCCAAACTGTTATGAATCTAAAATTCCATTTCTTTCAAGTACCTGGATGGTATTTTGAATTGGAAAAATTCAATAGATCAGGATACAATACAGGTTGGCTCATCTCTCGACTCACACCAATTACCGAAGAAGAAAAAGCAGTACTCATGAAATACATTTACCATGACTAAGAAGATATTCATACTGCTTATCAGTTTCATCTTTATAAGCTCATCACAAGCACAAAAATTAAATCCTGAGGAGGTAAAACAATTTAGTGAGGAGTGTAAAGATTTAGTAGCCTACCTTGAATTTACACTTAATGCAATTGGAGATAACGAGCTCACACCTAAGGAAAAAGACATTATCATCAGTGAATCCTTTGCCAAGCTTTTTAGAGATGGTAAAGTACAAGTTGAAGACGATTTAGTACCAGATAGAGAAGCTGTCACCAATAAAGATGTTCAAGCTTATCTAAAGGATGTGGACTTCTTTTTTGAACAAGCCATATTTTCCTATAAAGTTCTATCCGTTAACCTTCAACAAGATGAAAACGACAAACCTTTCTTCAAAATTCATGCCCTCAGAACCATTAGTGGGACGAGTTTAAATCAGGATAGTATTTATAATGAGCAAGCACGTTTTGTTGAGGTTGCTGTTAATCCAGATTTACGAGAACTTAAAATAGTAAGTGTTTATACCACTAAAATCAATGAGCTAGAAGAGAATATTAAATGGTGGAATAACCTTCCAATAAGTTGGAAAGAAATACTAGGAAGCGGTCAAAAGTTTGTTGAAGGTCTAGAGTTTTCTCGTGTTCTAAATATCCAAAGCAACCAAGTTATTTTAGATCCTTTAAAAGATACCATAACGAGAGAAGACATAGAACTGAGTACCATGGATAGTCTTGCTGTGGAAATTCCTAAACCTACCATTGATACCTTATATTTCACAACAGATAGTGCTAAAATAGCATATAAAGAAAGGCTTACAAAATCCTTAAATAGAATTCTTGCTATAAAAGAACTTGATATTTCTGGCCGATTAGATATTAGTCACCTTGAACCTGTGAGTAAGCTATCGGCTATTAGAAGTCTGAATATTAGTGGAACTTTAGTTAGTGACCTCTACCCTATCAGAAACCTTATTGATTTAGAAGATTTAAATATCTCCAATTCTCAGGTAAACAATCTGGAAGCTTTAATTTATAGTATGGCCATCCACAACTTAAATTTATCGAATACTAAAGTCTATTCCTTAGATCCCTTGGTAAATTTAGATAATGTGAATATTTTGGATGTTTCTAGCACAGGAATAGATGATTTAGAAGCCATTAGCGAATATAAAAATCTAAAGGACTTACAAATGGAGAATACCATGGTAAGTGATTTAGAAGCTATTGCTGGTTTGGAATCTTTAATATTTTTAAACATCAACAACAGTCCAATCTCTGATTTATCAAGCATTGCAGAATTAAAAGAATTAAGGGTTTTATCATGTAATAACACTTTAATCCAAAGTATTAGTCCTTTAAAATCGATGGAAGAACTCAATATTTTACATGTTAACAACACTGAGATAACGAGTATTAAGGCTCTTGATGGAAAAAAGAAATTAAGTAAAATATATTGTGACAATACGCTTTTAGGAAAACAAAAAGCATTACAATTTATGAGCGAAAACCCGCAAGTATTGGTAGTTTACGAAAGTAGAAAATTGCAAAAGTGGTTTAAGAACTTACCTGAAACTTGGGTCAATATCTTTGTTGATTATGTTGAAATAGATGTGGATAATCCAACAAAAGAGCAACTACACCAAGTGGCAGGAATTTTGGAAATAGATTTAAGTGAGCAAGATAATATTTCCAATATTGAACCTTTGTCACAAATTCAAAATTTAAAGAAACTAAACCTATCAAAAACTTCTGTGGAATCTATAGAGCCTCTCTATGAACTTCGTGATTTAGCTTGGCTCGATATTAGTCAAACTAAAGTTAGTTCTTTAGGTCCTCTAGAAAACAATCATTCTTTACAATACTTGAATATCTCTGAAACTGATATTGAAAGTATTGATGCCTTAGAGGAGGCCAGTAGTTTGAACAAATTCTGTATGAACAATACTCCTGTTAATAATATAGATCCTATAATGGGATTAACAGGTTTACGAGAACTACGAGCAGATGGTAGCAAAATTAATAAATCAAGCTTTGAGAATTTTATCATCAGTAACCCACGTTGTTTGTGTGTTTATCAAAGTGAATCACTAAAACAATGGTGGAGTTCATTATCTTCCACATGGAAAGATGTATTCATGAAAATGCAGAAATGGGACAATACCCCCAATATAGATGAACTGCATCAATTGATAAAAAGAACTGAACTGAAAATTGAGAATAATAGAAATATTCAAGGCATCACTGAGATAGAAACTTTTGTATTCTTGAAAAAACTCAATCTTTCAGGTACCCAAGTTAGTGATGTAAATAGTCTTTCAAAACTGAGTAGAATTCAATCCATAGATTTATCACAAACTCCAATTATGAATTTGGATGTTTTGGCCGAACTACCTCTTCTTGAATCAGTTATTATTTCGAATACACAAATCAGCTACCTTGATTGGGTTTCGCAATTAACTAAGTTACAAGTTTTAGATATTAGTGGTACTCAGATTAAAAATCTAAAAGCCTTGAGTTCACTCTATATGCTCGAAACACTCATTGCCTATAATACTCGTATTGCTAATTTAAAACCTCTCAATGAAATGGTTAGCCTGAGGACTTTGAAGATTTATAATACCAAAGTATCCTCAAAAAAAGTGGACCAATTTAAATATGCCAACCCCTCTTGTGTGGTAGATTATTTCTAGAGCTATCTTAAAAATTCTATTTTGTATCATTTCCTATTTAATGATATTAATCCCTATTTTTGAATCATGAATGAAAAGATTAAAATAGAGTTATCCAATGAGCAATTCACAGCGCTCACCCACTGTATGTTATCCTATGAAGCTAATGATGAAGAAGACTTTGACAAAATACTTATGGCTCGTTTTATCCTTGGCAAAGTGCTTAAAAAGATGATTAATCGTTATCAAGATTTAAAAAAGAAAAACAAAATGAGTCTTAACGCTGCAGAAGCTGCTGCTTTCCGAACCCTAATGAGTAGTCAAATTGATAGATGTGGGATTTATGAACAAACTATTATTCGGGAGATATTGATGCAGATTGGGAGTAGGATATAGAAAGAAAAATACCCATTTAAGACATTTAAGTTCATATAAGACCTAGAAGAAAGATATTTACATCTATCTTGTATGCTAATTCTCCCACTCCATATAAATCTAATACTTCATGACTTTTTAATTTCAATATAATACAAGCTTATATGTCCTTATATTACTTATATGGTTCTCAATTAATTTCCAAACAAGTACTATTTCTTACATTTTCAAAAAAACAACCGAAAACAATAAGACAAAGTTCATAAATACCAAACACAGTATTAAACAACCATTAATCAAATTCTTATCTTTGCTCTAGAATAAAATAATAAGAAAATGAAAGCATTTAAAGCATACGACATACGCGGAGTATACAATTCCGATTTCAATAAAGAAGACGTTTATAAAGTAGGATTCTTCCTACCTCAATTATTAAATACTAAAAAAATACTAGTTGGACGAGATGCCAGAACATCATCACCTGAAATTTACAAATACCTATGCAAAGGTATTAACGATGCTGGAGCAGATGTTTGGGACGCAGGCCTTTGTACAACACCAATGATTTATTGGGGCTCTGGAAAATTTGAATTTGATGGTTCTGTTATGATTACCGCCTCGCATAATCCTGCCCGATATAATGGATTAAAAATCTCAGGAAAAGATGTAAAACCTGTTGGTTACGATACTGGCCTTGCTGATTTGGAAAAAATGATGAACACACAAGAGGTTATTGTTTCTGAACAAAAAGGAAGTGTGAATGCATTCGAATACAAAGAAGAATATCTCAAATTTCAGTTGAGTTATTTAAAAGATATTTCCAATTTAAATATTGCCTTAGATGCGAGTAATGGTATGGCCGGTATGTTTATTAAAGACATCCTAGGGAATCAGCCACATTATATCTTCGATGATATTGACTGTAGCTTTCCCAATCACGAAGCCAATCCATTAGAGCCAGAAAATGTAGTAGATCTTCAAAATTTAGTGAAAGAAACAAAAGCCGATATCGGTGTTATATTCGATGGAGACGCTGATAGAGTAATGTTTGTAGATGAAAACTCTAGATTTATCTCTCCGGATTTGATCATTGCACTTTTAGGACATCACTTTTTAGAGGATGCTCCAAAAGGAACTCGTGTTTTACAAGACATTAGAACCAGTAAAGCAGTTGGTGAGTATTTGAGTCAATATAAAGTAGAGATGCACATGTGGAGAGTTGGACGAGCTTTTGCTGCACTCAAACTCAAGGAAATTGATGGTTTATTCGGTGGCGAATTGGCTGGTCATTACTACTTTAAAGATTTCTATTATTCCGACTCTGGATTATTAGCTGCCATCCTCGTTCTCAATATCGTTTCTGAGATGAAAAAGCAAGGATTTAGCTTCTCTCAGTTAATGGGAAGAATTGAAACTTATCAAAATTCTGGTGAAATCAACTTCAAGATTGGAAAGAAAGCTGAAGCCATGGAAGCTGTTAAGGATTACTATTTTGAACAAGCGAAACCAGATGCATTTTTCGATTTCGATGGCTATAGGTTAGAATATCCAGATTGGTGGCTCAATATCAGACCATCAAATACTGAACCCTACCTAAGATTTCTAGCCGAAGCTAAAACTAAAGAAAAATTAGACGAAGTAGTGAACAAGTGCAAAGAAATCATCCAAAGCTTTGCTTAAAACCCTCCTCATATTATTTTTCACCTTTTCTATTTTGAGCCATTCCTTTGGACAAAGTCAACAGGATACTACTCAAATTAGAAAAGGTAGACTAATTGGTGTTAGCACCTTGGCAGGAACTGCATATGTAGGCGGTATGACAGGTTTATATTACCTCTGGTATAAAGATTATGACCAGTCTGGTTTTCATACCATCAATGACAATAAGGCTTGGCTTCAAGTAGATAAGATAGGTCACGTCTTTTCTGCTTACCAAATGGGGCGTGTAGCCTATACAGGATTTCGCTGGGCAGGTTTAGACGAGAAGAAATCTGTCTGGATTGGAGGAACCTATGGCTTTCTTTTCCTTACAACAGTAGAAATTTTCGATGGTTTTTCAACCAATTGGGGTTTTAGCTGGGGAGATGTAATGGCCAATGCTGCTGGTTCTGGATTATTCATTGGTCAACAATTGCTTTGGAAAGAACAACGAATTCAACTCAAATTCTCCTACTCTCCTTCCAAATATGCTCAATACAACCCTAATTTACTGGGCAGCAATCATACCGAAAGATTCCTCAAAGATTATAATGCTCAAACCTATTGGTTATCAATAAATCCACAATCTTTTTCCTCATCAAGAAGAATATTTCCGAAATGGTTAAATATTGCAGTTGGTTATGGCGCTAAAGGTATGACAGGAACCTATTATAATCCTGAGGAAGTGGATGGAGTAGCAATCCCCAATTTTAACAGAACACGACAATTCTACCTTTCCCTCGATCTAGACTTAACCAAAATAAAAACCAACTCAGAGTTCCTTAGACTTGTGCTAGAAGTGGCTAATATGGTCAAGATTCCATTCCCCACTTTAGAATATAATAATGAGGATGGTTTGGAATTTCATGCTGTTTATTTTTAAGTTTAAAAGGTTTCACGCAAAGGCCGCCAAGAAAAACCACACCAAGAAGGCTAAAATACTGACTACTTGATGAATCATATCCAAGACACTACAATTCGAAAATAAAGACAATGCCTTTTGCGAGCTTTGCGAAAAACCTTTGCATTTTCTTTGCGTGAAACAAAACCACAACACATATCAACCTTATATTCATAAATTTAAAGTTTATTTCTAGATTTTATCTAATATTCTGTAAGGATTAATAGAAGCTCTCGACTATAAGTTCAAATAAATAACATTAACGCCTTTGAGGCATTTAAAAACAAAAATGATGAACAAAAGAAACATTGGAATACTATCGATAGCTTTTATGCTTGTAGCAAGCGTAGCATTTATGATGAATGGAACTGCAAAAACAGATATCACAAATTCTCAAGAACAATTGGCATTTGTAAATACAGACGCTGACTTTGATGGAAAATGTGGTGATGGAAAGTGTGGAGATGGGAAAGCAACAAAAGAAGCCAAAGCCAAAAAAGGAGAAAAGAAAGCCAAATGTGGTGATGGAAAATGTGGAGACGGTAAAGCTACAATGGATAAATCTGCTAAAAAAAGTAAAACAGCTACTAAAAGCGCCACTCTAGAGTCTGATAAAAGTAAATGTGGAGATGGTAAATGTGGAGACGGAAAAGCAACCAAAGCTTCAAAGTCTAGCCTTGAAAGTAAATCTAAGGCTAAGAAAGAAAAATGTGGCAGTGGAAAATGTGGAGATGGTAAATAATAAAAATCATTAGATTTTAAGCCGTTCTTATTTGTTCTGATTTTCAGATTTCTAATGGGAACGGCTATTTTTATGTCAAAATGTGAAAAAATTATCCTGTATAATATGAAATGTAGATTAATCGGAGTATGCAACTCCTTATCAAAAGCGCTCGAAATTCTAAAAGATATTCCTTTATTATTAATTAGGCTGACCTTAGCCTATGGCTTCTATACTCCAGCTATGAACAAATGGAAGGATATTGATAGCATAGCTGGTTGGTTTGACAGTATGAATTATCCACTTCCAAAGTTAAATGCCTATATGGCCGCTGGAACTGAAACAGCTGGTGTCGTATTACTTCTTCTTGGCTTTGCTTCTCGCTTAATATCATTACCTCTGATTGTTGTTATGTTGGTTGCAATTTTTACTGTTCACATGGGCAATGGGTGGGAAGCTGGAAATAACGGATTTGAAATTCCATTTTATTATATGGTCATGCTAGTTGTTGTTTTGATTTATGGTCCAGGGAAATATAGCTTGGAAGGCATTTTAAAAAAGAATCATTCATAGATCTTCCAATACTCATTAGAAAACCTTAGCAATAGCAATCAGTTATTATAGATTAGTAATTGTTAAGGTTTTTTCATTCATCATTAACGAAGTATTATTTCTGCTCCTTTACGAGTAATATTTCCAATTACAGTAACATTTTCCAATCCAAGATCCGTTAATTCTTGCACATATAATTTGGCTTGCTCAACAGGAAGACAAACTAATAATCCTCCAGAAGTTTGTGCATCACATGCCAATAATTGAGAGGTCCGAGAAAGGTTTCCAAAATCAACAATCGAATCAACAAAGTCTCGATTATTATAGGTTCCACCTGGAATAACATTAGCAGCTGCAAGATCTTTAACTGTATCTAAAAATGGGATGGCTTCAAAAACTATTTCTGCTGTTACATCCGAAGACTCAACCATTTCTTTTAAATGTCCCATTAACCCAAAGCCGGTCACATCAGTACAAGCTGAAACATCATATTTCTCCATAACTTCAGCTGCTACTTTATTCAAGGTACTCATCAACTCAATGGCTTGTTCAGCTATTTTTTCTTCAACCAAACCACGTTTTATTCCTGTGGAAATAATTCCTGTTCCTAGTGGTTTTGTTAATACCAAGACCTCCCCTATTTGAGCTCCTTTATTTTTAATCATCTTTAGAGGGTGCACCAAACCACTGACTACCATTCCATATTTAGGTTCAGGATCTTCTATAGTATGACCGCCTAATATTGGAATACCTGCTTCTTCGGCTTTACTTTGCGCTCCTTTTAATATCAACTCCAAAACTTCCATAGGCAAAGCATCTTCAGGAAATCCAACTATATTTAAAGCGAATATTGGTTTTGCACCCATGGCATAAACATCGCTTAAAGCATTTGCTGCAGCAATGGCACCAAACTGAAATGGGTCATCTACTATTGGAGTAAAGAAATCTAAAGTCTGCACCAATGCTAATTCTTCTGTCAAACTATATACAGCAGCATCATCAGAAGTATCAGTCCCCACCAAAACATTAGCATCTTTAACTTGAGGGAGTGACTTTAAAACTTGCTCGAGTTTTTGAGGTTCTATTTTACATGCACAACCTAAACCATGTGTATATTGAGTTAGCTTAATATTCGATATCTCTTTTTTCTCAGAAGAATATTGTGAAGCGCCCTCTTCTTTAGGCATTAATATTCTAACATTTGCCAATACTTCTTTAGCAGCCTTGTCTATATCTTCTTTTGAGGTAGATCTCCCAGTGGAGAAACGAATAGTTCCCATGGCATATTCCAATGGAATTTTCATGGCTTCGAGAACTACTGAAACATCGATACTTTCAGAATGGCAAGCAGCACCAGCTGAAGCAGCAACATTATCTAATCTTGAAATAAGTGTATTTGCTTCTATTTTAGGAAATGAAATGCTCAAAGTATTGGAAAGGCACTTCTCTGTATGCCCATTTCGTTTTATTTGAGGTAATTCTTTCTTTAGGAAATCCCACAATAAATCACGCATTTCAGCATAATGATTTCTATAACTTTCTAAATTCTGACTTACTAATTCAGAAGCTTTTCCTAGACCAACTATCTCCAGAACATTTTCGGTTCCTGCTCGCATGTTTTGCTCATGATCTGCCCCATGCATCAATTTTTCTAAAACCACACCTTCACGAATAAAAATAGCTCCTATTCCCTTTGGAGCATAAAGCTTATGACCTGCAATACTCATTAAATCCAAGCCCATTTCTTTCACATCTACCTCTACTTTTCCGATGGATTGCGCAGCATCGCTATGAAACAATATTCCTTTTTCTTTAGCTATTTTACCAATATCAGAGATAGGTTGAATACTCCCTACTTCATTATTGGCATGCATAATTGATATTAGAATAGTTTCTGTTTTTATGGCCTCCTCCAAATCTTGAATATTTATAATTCCAAACTCATCCACCGGCAAATAGGTAACTTCAAAACCATTTTTTTCTAAATACTTACAAACTTCAAAAATAGCTGGGTGCTCAATACTTGATGTTATAATATGATTTCCTTTATGTTTATTTTCAAAAGCAGCTCCTTTTAGAGCATAGTTATTAGATTCTGTACCTCCACTAGTAAAGATGATTTCAGAGGATTCTGCTCCTATCATATCTGCCACTTGTTTTCGAGCCTTCTCTACCGCTTTTTTAGTCTCACTCCCTAGTCTATGTGAGCTGGACGGGTTCCCAAAATAGAGTTCTAAATATGGTTTCATCGATTCTGCAACTATTGAATCTATTGGTGTGGTGGCATTATAATCAAGGTATATCATAATTCTAAATTTGAGGAGCAAATATAGTGAAAGCATTTATAGAATGAGCTATGGACTATTGGTATTGTGCTTTAGTTTAAAAATCATCAATAAAATTATCAGGCAAAAAAAAACTGCCAATTAATGAATAAAAGGCAGTTTCTATATTAGAATTTGAATTTTTATTGCTTATAGAACTTCGACTGAGAAACTCCATTTTCATTAATCACTTGAATCATATAAACTCCTGAATTCAACTTAGAAACATTAACATCTGTTTGATTACCATATATTTGATAAATCAACTGTCCGTTGCTTGCAAATATTCTCAATTCTGAAATTTCGTCATTCACAGAAATATGTAAATAATCTCTGGTAGGATTTGGATAAACTTCGAAAGTAGATAATTCTTTTACCAAAGAAGTTTCAGTACCAACAAATGCATGAGCTGCTTCATAGTCAGGAATTCCATATCCATAAGTTTTGTCTGGGTTTGAAGCTATAGAAGCTGACATCTCAAGCATCTCCATCACTTCTTTATTATTTAATTCAGGATTGGCCTGCCATAAACAAGCTGTCATACCGGCAATAGTTGGAGAAGAAAATGAGGTCCCATTACTAGCTGAGATATAATCACTATAGGGGTCAGCAACTGTAGTACCAGCTCCAACAGCGCAAATATTAGGTTTAATTCTTATATCCATAGGGTAACCTCGAGAACTAAAACTTGCAATATTCCCTGATAAATCAACTGCACCAATGGCAAATACGCTATCACCGTCTGCAGGGCATGAGATATATTGCCATGCATTACTTCCTTCGTTTCCAGCACTATTTACAGGTAAAATCCCTTTTTTTGCAGCTAAATCAGCGCCAATAGTAACTATGGCTGTATTTCCATCAAGTTCTTGCCAAGTATGATCAAATTCAGAATTATCGAACTCGTTATACCCTAATGATGAGTTAATAATATCTGCTCCAACACTATCTGCAAAAGCCGCACCAACTAACCAATTATACTCTTCTATAATATTTTCATAATCAGTGTATTCTGTTCTTATCAACCAATAATCAGCTTTAGGAGCAGTACCAATCATTTGGCCAGGCCAGTTGGCACCCATCGTAGAGAGTACTTTAGTACCGTGTGTACTTCCAGCGAATGGGTCGTTCTCTTCAGAAGCAAAATCTCTAGCTCCAAGAATTTGTCCATTAGCATATAGAGAATCAAAAACTCGTCTTTCTGGAACTCCAATAAACCCACCATCTAAAACAGCAATGACCATTCCCTGACCTTGATATCCCATTTCATGCAAAGGAATACCATTGATCAACTCAATTTGCTCAGTTGCTTGACCATAATTTAATGTTGAAGTCGATTTATGATTTGATACTGTAGTATTTTGATTTTCAAGCTCCTCCTCTACTTGAAAAAAGCTCTTGGGTTTAATTGGTGGATTAGTATTTACATCGGCTATTTTAGTGGTGCTTTCCACAAAAGATAAAGCCAATACCTCATCTATTAAGCTAGAATTAGTAGTTTTGACTAAAATAGTATTGATCCATTTCACCTGTCTTTTAACTTCAACACCTATCGCAGCTACTTCTTCAATATATGAAGCAGTAATAGGCAAATCTGTTAGATCATAGCCAATACCCTGATTTAATCTTCTTTCGATACTTCTTGCTGTAAGAAATTCTTCAGGATTCTCGAGAGAATAAGTATTATTGTTCTTATCAGTAAATTTAATGGCATAATAGTTAGGTGCAACCTGAGCAATAATAGATAAACTAAAGCTCAAAAGAAATACAGTTAAAATGATTCTCATGATTGATTATAATTTAGTGATTTTTTTTCGTGAAATCTTGTCTAAAAAGTTTACTTCTACAAAGTAAATTCCACTAGTATATGATTTTATGTCTATAGTCTCAGGATTTCCTATCCAATTTATTTTTCTTTCTTCTACTATAGCCCCCTGAATGTTGTATATTTTCATGATAAACATGAAGTTTTCGTTTGTTTCTAAGTTCAATGAGAAGGTCTCATTTACAGGGTTTGGTACAATGCTTATACTATTTTCAAATTCTAGTTCATCTTTTATTCCTAATATACTTAAAGCATGCTTATAATCAGGAAGGCCATAACCATATAAAGTATCTGGATTTAAGTATTTATTAGAACTGTATTCAATGGCTCTTTTAATATCTGAAGGTTTAAAATTTGGGTTAGCTGACCACAAACTAGCTGTCATACCAGCGATAATAGGGCCTGAAAAAGAGGTCCCATTTGATGTACTAATAACATCATTAAAAGCATTGGCAACAGAAGCTCCAGCCCCCCTTGCTACAACATTAGGTTTCACATCATCGTTCCAAGGAAAACCATGACTACTAAATCCTGCTATTTGTTGATCAGCATCTACAGCTCCAATAGAAAAAACTTGATAACCATCGGCAGGTGCACCAATATATCTCCATGAACCATTCCCAGAGTTACCAGCACTATTCACGGCCAGCATTCCTTTACGATAAGCCATATTTGCACCTCTTGTTATCACAGTAGAATCACCATTTAACTCTTCCCATGTATGATCTGTACTAGGATCATCAAATGTTGTATAACCTAATGATGTATTTAAAACATCAGCTCCTACACTATCGGCATAAGCAGCACCTGCTACCCAATTGTACTCTTCTATAAGTGCCTCAGAAGCACCATCCTCAGTTCTAATTAAGTAGTAGTTTGCATCTGGAGCGGTCCCTACTAAATTGCCTTCCCAATAACCTCCCATGGTGCTTAACACAGCAGTTCCATGTGTATGAGTAGCATAAACAGTTTCTCCCGGAGATACCATATTCTTGGTCCCAAGTATCTGGTTATTATCTCTTAAAGGTTGAAATACTAATCGCTCATCTACTCCTTCAAAACCTGCATCTAAAACAGCAATTACCATTCCTTGCCCTTTATATCCAAGCTCATGAAGTTTTTCTCCTTTAAGTTGATTGATCTGAACCCAACCTCCTCCATAAAATGCAGAATCGTAGGCTTGTGTAGATTTAAATCCGGAATAGATTTGCTCATCTTCTAATTTCAAGACAAGCTTGTCGTTTTTTGAAGATTTGAAATTTGGATTATAAACCTCTACTACTTTTTCAACTTTATCTAATAATTGTAAATACTCAACTTCTGAAGGATCTGTTGCAGAAATAATAATGGCATTTAACCATTTTACTTGAATGATAAGTTCAACATTTTCATTTAAACTCAATACCGCATTAATATACTCAGGATCTATAGGTAAGTCCTCCTCTATCACTGGAATGCTATATTTCGCTCTTCTATCGATTGATCTTTGCGAAAGAAAGTCTTCAGGTTGATTCACACTATATGGCGTAAAATCTTTATCGGTAAAATGTACTGCAAATTTATAGTCCTGAGCTTGTGCTCCAATGAATATAAATAATAACAAAGTAAGGCTTAGAAATCTCTTCATTTATATAATTTTTCCCAAAAATAAACATATTAACGAACTCTAGACAGTTCTAATATGAAAAGGGTTGACCGATTGGGAAAATTATAACAAAACGGATAACTATTGATATGGATTTCTTCTTAAATTCTCTATAATTTCCATATCATTAAATTCTCCCATCGACTTATTATCTTTATAGATATATTGCCAATTCCTTACTACTTTCTGAGAATACAAATCAATTCTATCAACATAAAAGGATTGAACATAGTCCTGATAACCATCAAAAACATCAAATTCATTTGCCAAAAAATATTTATATTCAAAACTATCTAGGTTGAATTCTGGAGGTAATTGTGATATCACATTTTCTGGGATTATAGGTGCTGAGAATTCTAGATTGGGGCTTATTGGAGAATGGACACTATAACCAAAATAAATATCTTCATCAGAGCTATAATAATTCCAATGGATAGTTGATAAATCTGAATTTCCAACTACTGAGGCTTTATAATCATTGATATTTGAACTATTCAAATTTAAATCAATTTCTAATGTTTTTAATTGATTTGGAATACTTCCTCGAGAATTCAGTTGATAATTACTAATATTTCCCATTTGTGAACGATAATAACTATAATAGCCAGGAAATGCATCACCTGGAAAATAGGTTCTGATAGATGTTTCACCATAATTAAAATAATTGTAAAATATTGTATTATACTCCCAAAATTCACTACTATAATCATTTTCTGACTCAACATAAACAAACATACTTTCATTTTGTGGTAGGGTAACATCAATATAATCATTCATCATAATTAAATCATTATTGTTTATGATGAATTGAGTATCTGATACTATATTAGATATTTTTTTAAAATAAGGTGCTTCATTTTCGTTCATGGCAAATAACCATAAATACTCTTTGTCAATATATCTATTCAATTGATAATTATACATATTTGAATATGAACTCGCATTTCCATATGAAGACTTCATTTCTGACATTTGGAAATCCCCTAGCTCAAAACCATAAAGTTCAACTTCAAAAGTACCTAAAGACTCATATTGCTTGCTTTTACTTTTTGTGAACTTCCAATGATCGGGCATTAGTTCTTTGTATGTGGCAAATGAAACATTGTCTTTTATATTAAAAACAGTATCATTAATACCTCTTTGTTCAGTATAAGAGATTATTTGCAAACTCAATCCACTTTGAGGTAATTCTAAAACATCGAAATTATACTCCGTATCATTCTCTAACTCCAAATTTATCAGTAGTTCGTCCTCATCAGAATACACCAAAACCCAGTTTCTAATTCTTTGATATTCATCATCAATATTATAATTTGGTCCAACAGTAAAGCTAAAGTATTTGGTTTCTTCAATAATTTGATTTGGTTCATCATCATCAGATTTCTTATCACAAGAAACCAATACAACTAATAACAATAGGAAAGGAAATAGAATCTTTTTCATATAAAATAGATAATAGGTTATAAATATACAATTCAATAGTTAGGATGACAAATATAAAAAGATAATTGATATAAAAAATCCCCAAACCAATAATGATTTGAGGATTCTAATATTTCAATTATTCCGTTTATAATTTCATAAACTTCTTGCTAATTATACTAGATTCTGTTTGAATTTGAAGTATATAAATACCTTCTTCTAAACTATTTACCGGAAGAACACCTTCGTAAGTATTCGTTATGGAGTAACTAGATTTCCTGAGAACTTCTCTACCATTAATATCTAATACTTTTAATTCTAAACTACCTTTTGCTCCACTCTGGAGATGAATAAGCAGTTGATCTTGAGTAGGATTTGGATAAAGATTTAACAAGTTAGTAGAACTAGAAGGACTGTTTGCAATTCCTGTTCCTAAGTTAGGGTTTTCTAACTCAACTGTAGTAAATAAGAAGTAGCCTCCTCTATCTAAAGTAGTTGACCATTTTAAATCAGCACCAATTGTGATGGTTTGATCATCGAAATAATTATACCAAGTTCCACTTGTTGGAAAATCTATTTCTACTTCTTGGTTTTCCACATCAAAGTTTCCTACTGCTACAACATTCATATCATCATGTAAGAGGGTAACCGTTTTGATTGCACTATAAACATCGATGGTATAATTGGTGGTTTCCCAAGCATCTTGTTCAGTTTTAAGTTTATTTAATGCAGCTGTTACTTTTTGAAGATATTTTCGCTGCCAGTCTTCTTGATAATCCCATCTTGGTGGTTTTGCGGTAAGTCTATCATCATCGGTACCACTAGGCCAGTTAATGGAATAATCATAACCTAGTTCACTGAATTGCCAATACATTTTAGGACCAGGAATAATGGTATGAAATAATGTGGACAAACCAATTCTCTTTAAGCCGGTTCCAAGGTTTGTAATGTCATAAGATCCACTACTGTTACCCCAAGTCAGATTATAATGCATTTGGCGATCCTCGTCATGACTTTCCATATAAGAAACTACATGTGGATCATTCCATCCTCTGTTCTTGTAAGATGACCAGCTCAAATCAGATTTTCCGCTAGAATTATAGCCCATATTGGCTTCTTTAAAATTATGATTCATATTTCCCCAAAGAAGCATTCCATCATTGGCTAAAACTTTCTCTTCAGAATTATCTGCTAAGTGTTCAAAGATTACATAGGCATCTTCATCAACTTCCCAGATTTTATTGGCCATCCTGTTGAGAATCTCAATTCTACTGGCATCGTATGCCCATCCATCACCTGGCGTATTGGTGAAACCTTTGGTAAAGTCAAAACGGAAACCATCTACTTTGTATTCTGAAATCCAATAAGAATTTACACTATCAACAAAAGCCTCTGTATATGCGCTTTCATGGTCGTAATCATAACCCCAACTGTATGAAGAATTTGGAGATTGTACATTAAACCATGGATTATCAGCTGCGGGACGGTTGTTTGTTCCATCCCAATACATTAAAACTTGAGGATTCTGTCCATAAGAATGATTCAACACCATATCAATAACCACTGCAATTCCATTGGCATGACAGAGATCGATAAACTCTTTTAATTTGTTTTTTGTACCATAGTATTTATCCACAGCAAAATAGAAAGAGGGATTATAACCCCAAGATAAATTTCCTTCGAATTCATTGATAGGCATGAGTTCAATTACATTAACACCCATGTTTTTGTAATAGGATATAGTATCAATAAGAAACTGGTAGCTGTGGTCTTCGTGAATATCGCGAATTAAGAGCTCTTGAATCACTAAATCTGTTACTTTAGGAGCTTGGAAATTCTCAACATTCCAAGAATAGTCTTCTTGACCCGTCATTAAAACAGAGGCTATTCCACTGGCTTTTCCACTTGGATACTCAGGCATATTCGGAAATGTTTCTTCATCAATATATTGATCGTTCCAAGGATCGGAAATTTGCTCAGAATACACATCGGCAACTTTTAATTCACCATCAATATAATACTGATAGATGTAGGCTTCACCTGGTGTAAGACCATCAATCTGAACCCAAAAACGCTCTCCATCTGGAGTTCTTTTCATATAAACTTCATCATTCACTTCCCAATTACTAAAATCACCAATGGCAAAAGCGTAGTCTTTACCGGGAGCTAGTAAACTTAAAACAACTGAATTATCGTTTAAATAATTTACTCCGTCGTTCATTCCTGCAGGACGTTCTTCAACAACAACCTCCCCTTTTACAAAAATATAAGCTGAATCTGCCACCATATCAGCACCGCTATATGCTTCTACTTTAAAAGTAGTTTTACCATCTACAGTAGCTGTATAATCATAGGTAAATCCTTCTGGATCGAACTCAGCAATTAAATTGTTATTGATATAGAATTTGGTATAATCTGCATCAGTACCATTGGCTACCACTTGAATGGTCTCGTTTAAATTGATAATGGTACCATTGATTGGTGATTCAATATCAACATTTAATCCAGCGTCATAAACATCTGTAAATATATCTAGCTCACCATCATCTTTTCCTGTTTGACTTCCGTCACTGTTACGAAAAACCAATGCTATCTGAAGAATGGTTTCACCTTCTGGCACACCATAATATTCGCGAATAGAAGGCCCAATCTCTAAAGTATAGATGTCGCCTGAAATATGAGTAAGTTTTGTTTTATCGATATTTTCATTCCAACCAGCAACTACGTATTGCCAATCGCTACCAGACTCACTGTTTTCGGTAATCAATCCAGTATGAGCCCAAACATCACCATTATAGCCCATTAAGCCTTGGCTTCCTTGATCGGCATTAAAGGTTATAACAACAGATTGATTATCTTGCGGGAAGGCAGGATCAGTTGTTACCACTTGTGCAATTACTCCCAATGACATGAGAAATGCAAAAAATAGTACAGATAATTTTTTAAACATATGATTAAATTTTTTGTATGAATCACAAATGTAACTAAATAAAGCCTTGATTATTGCACTCTTGTAGCTATTAATGAACCGCAAACGTTTGTTGAAGAGAAAAATAACATCTAGCAAACAGTGATTGAATTAGAATGTAAAAGTATTCCAGTAAAAACAATAAAAGAGACTTCAATAAAGAAGTCTCTTTTATATAATTGATTGAGTTATTTTTTAACTGCAACCACCTTCTACTTCTTTCTTCTTACGACGAATTACCTTTTTTACTTTTTTAGGAGCTGGTACAGAGGAGTTGATTTGCTTTTCGAAAGCCTTATCAGTGGGGGTATTTCCTTTAATTAAAGGAAAATCGCTTACCTTTTTCGATTTTTCGAATACCGGTTTTCCATTGGTTTTTAATACACTGTACATAAAGCTATTAGCTCCCATTGGCATGGAGAATGCATTGTATCCTAACAATCTCAAATAGGCCATTACGAACCCTGCGGTTTGTCCAGTGTAATCATAAACCAAGATTTTTTTGTTATTTGATGGTAATGTATTTAATAAACCATCTTTACTTAAGGATTTCTTGGGTTCAAAAAGGAATGCACCAGGAATATGACCCTGTTCATAAATCTCTTTTGGCATATACGCTATGATGTGAAACTCGTCTAACTCATTAAAAACTCTATCGGCTTTAATCATTAACCTACTTGTAGGAGTATTAAATAGAGTAACTCCTCTAGCGTTTAATATTTCGGCTCCACAAGATTGTCCTGTTTTAATTGGAGGAAACGGATAGGTTTTAATTCGGTTATTTTCTTTCTTGTCTAAGTCTATAACATGATTACTAGAAATTCTATCACTCCAATGATCGATACTTGGATTCCATGATGACATTCCGTAACTCATTGAGTATGCATTGCTATAACCTAATAGCCTTAAAACTCCTGTTACATAAGCTGATGATTGACCATTTTTACAAACGATGATCAATTTTTCATAGGCAGAAGCAGCAACAGTTTTATTTAAATACTCCAAAACATTAGGAATATCAATATTTACGGCACCATTAATATGACCTTTTTGATAATCAGAGTTTTTACGGATATCTATCACATAATAGCGATTTAAATTTTCGTAGACATCCTCAGCTTTTATTAAACTGGGAAAAGATGTTGAATTAATATAATCACCTGAGTTGCCCATAAATGTGAGGAGGGCTTCGATTTCAGGCACATCTATTCTGCCTTCGGGAACTTCTTTCAACCCATGTCCAGGCTCGTATTTTTGTTGACAAGAACTAAAGCCAAGAGCGAGAAAAAGGCTAACAATAATGATATATTTTGAATTTTTCATTGGTCTTAATTTTAGCATATTAGTTTAAGTCTGGACATTCTTCGTCGAAATCCTTAACCACTTTATTAGGGTTCTTCATAATTACCTTAGGGGCAGTAATACTATCTTGAACAGGTTGATCAACACCAACTATCATCCTCAAATAATCATATTTAGGTTTCTCATCATTATAATCGCCCGAATGAATACCATATTGTGCAATGATAAACTCATTGATATAATCGTATCCTCCCAAAGCCACTTTAATATTTTTAAATCCCAATTGCTTCAAGATCAGATAAATATTGATGGATTGGTTTTTATCACGACAATATAATAC
>JADGDY010000086.1 GCA_016744655.1 Bacteroidales bacterium
TATTATTGATATTAAAAGAGCAAGACCATTTATTATAGCTCTTTGTAATTTCATTCAGCGATTAATGATTGATAGATTACATATCATTGGTGATATTTTTGATAGAGGCCCAAGTGCCGAAAAAGTTATGGATGTGATCACCAAGCATCACTCAATTGATATCCAATGGGGAAATCACGACATTTTATGGATGGGAGCTGCAGCTGGTATTAAAGCATATATTGCAACAGTATTAAGAATAAGTGCCAGGTATGAAAACCTCGATACATTAGAAGAAGCATATGGTATTAATCTAATCCCACTGGCAACTTTTGCAATGAAATATTATGGAATAGATACAGCAGATGTATTTAAGCCTAAAAATATTGAAAGAAAACACGATGGAAAGAGCATTCACTTGGTAAAACAAATGCATAAGGCCATCAGTGTTATTCAATTTAAACTTGAAGCAGAAATCATCAAGAGGAATCCACAGTTTGAAATGGATGATAGATTATTGCTCGATAAAGTTAATTATGAAAAAGGAACCATTAACATAGATGGCAAAACCTATGAATTACTAGATAAATTCTTCCCAACTATCGATCCTAAGGATCCATATAAACTAAATGAAGACGAAGAGGAATTGATGAATATGTTGCAAATTTCGTTTTTAAATAGCGATAGATTGCAAGATCATATCAAAGCTTTATATTCAAAAGGGAGTATGCATTTATGTTATAATAGCAACCTACTTTACCATGGATGTATGCCGATGACAGATGATGGAGGATTCTCTGAACTCACCATTTGTGATAAGAAATACAAAGGGAAAGCCTTATTTGACAAGCTGGATATAATGGCTCGACGAGCTTATTTTGAGGGAAATGAAGAAAGCAATCAAGTAAATAAAGACTATTTATGGTATTTATGGTGTGGACCAGAATCACCACTATTCGGAAAACAAAAAATGGCGACTTACGAAAGGTATTTCATTAAAGAAAAAGAAAGCCATACTGAAATAAAAAATGCATATTTCAAACTCAGAGAAGATGAAGCTACATGTAAAAAAATATTAGAAGATTTTGGTTTAAATCCTGATATTTCTCACATAGTTAATGGTCACGTTCCTGTGAAAGCCATCAAAGGAGAAAGTCCAATTAAAGCAAAAGGTAAACTTCTGGTTATAGATGGAGGTATGTCTATTCCTTATCAAAAAGTAACTGGATTAAGTGGTTATACATTAATTTACAATAGTTATGGGCTGGTATTAGTTGAGCACAATCAATTCCAATCTATTGAAGACGCTATTAAAAACGATGTTGATATAGTTAGCAGCCGAAAAATAGTAGAAACAAATGCCACTAGAAAACGTGTAGAAGATACTGATGTGGGTAAAGATATCCTTAATCAAATTAAAGACTTAAAAATGCTCTTATCAGCCTATAGAAAAGGTTTCGTGAAAGAAAGAGTATAAAGAAATAGATTACTGAAGAATGAACCAAGAAATCCCTTTGCTAAATTGCTTAGGGATTTTTCTTTTTCTAAGGAATTCTTAAATAAATACCTAAACCTGTATTAAACCAAGAATAATGTATACTATCCTTAGTCTTAAAGGAATTCAAATATTTCAGATACATATTTAAACCCACAGTTTTGCTGATGGGAATATCCAATCCTAAAACAGGAGCAAATGCAAAATGCCAATACATTTCCTTTTTTCGATAAACACCATAAATCTCATCGTTTTCTATAGCTGTGGTTCCTATGTCTGCTCCTACATAAAGTAGTATTTTACTTGCTGTAGTAGTAAAATAATATTTTGTATTCGCCATTATTATTAATGAATTGATATAGTTTCTTTTGGTGGCACTAATGGCAGAGTTATCCTGATAATAAAAAGTATAGCTCTTATTAAAAAAAGCTTGCCACCCCATAATTCCACCAATACTCCAATTTGGGTTTACATTTTGTTCCAGTTCAAACTGAAAGCCTCTCCCACTCGTGAACTTAACATAGTCGTTGGTTTCTCCCATGGGTATTGCTGCTGACCAAGAAGGTGTAAGTTTGATTTCCTGTGCACAAACCGAAACTCCTAAAGCTAATAATAAAAATATAAGACTAAGTTTTTTCATTGGTTTAGGGATTTTAAATATGGGGATTGAATAAACATGATATCTAGATTGTCTTGTAGCCTTTTATCCATACTTTGAGTATAAATACCTTGCATAATTCCCCTCCAAAAAATAGGGATATCCGAACTCTTCACTGAATTGGCTTCAATAATATCAACCATATAATATGAATTGGCACTAACTGTTACATAATTTGGTAAAGGAGTCGAATAAAAACCATTACTTTGATCATATCCCCAATAAAAACTTCCATATGGAATATAAGACCAATAATAGGATACTTGAATCGATGATAAATCACTTATTATTACATGAAAATCAGCTGTAGAATCTGGAAAATTTGTAACATTTTCATATTCTCTAATTTGAAGGTTTTTATTCATTCTCTCTATAATTAATTGATCATAAATACCTTCTTCATAATCCACATTTCCAGCGTTATCAATTCTCATTACACTATCTACTAATTGGTAGTACTTAAAATCGGAGAATGGTGTTCCTCTCACATAACTTGTACTTACGGTATCAGTCTCAGCTGGTGATATTTTTGCATCGGGATAACAAGAGGTAAACAACAATGCAATAATTATCAAAACAAATAAATTTCTCATCATGTTTATCAAGTATTTATTGATTAGCAAATATAAACAAGTAAACGAATCCTTACAAATGATTAATTGCAGGTGAAATATTGATGTAAGATTTACTATGTTTGAATTCTAAGTTTAGAAATTCACAGATTAGCCTATCTTTGTTATAAATAGCATTTGGAAGACTCTAAATTTATAACATGAGAATAAAATCTATATTTCTAATCATTGCAGTTCTTTTTGCATCACTAAGTTTTGGGCAAAAATTAAGCTCTAAATCCGGTAAAGCAAAAAAAATGTTCGAAGAAGCAAATTACCATGTTTCCTATGGCCAGTATTATGAAGCAGAAGAAAAATTAGAGAAAGCTTTAAGAGCTGATCCAAATTTCTGTGAAGCCTTATTAATGATGGGAGATATTCACACCGATTTAAATGAATTAAACATGGCGATCTCATATTATCAGAAATCAGTTGATATCAATCCTGACTTCTATCCTCAAGCCCATTATTTCCTAGGAAAACTTTTAATCAATTCTGGGAAATACGAAGAGGCTGAGCATGCTCTCACCCAATACCTTACTTATGAGGATTTGGATGATTATAGCAAAGGTGATTCTGAAAGAAACATATTAAATTGTCAATTTGCTACTACTGCACTTCAAAACCCAGTGGATTTTGAGCCTTTAAATATGGGGCAAAATATTAACAGTGTTTATGCTGAGTATTTTCCAACCATGACTGTTGATGGAAAAGTCCTGCTCTATACAAGAAGATTAGGAGCTACAGGTCAGCACCAACAAGAAGATTTTTATATTTCCATGAAGAGGAAAGATGGCTCTTGGTATCCTTCAAAAAACATGGGCAATTCCATTAATACTCAGATGAATGAAGGAGCAGCTACAATTTCTGCTGATGGAAAAACATTAATATTTACAGCTTGTGATCAAAATGGGAATTACGGTCCTGGAAGAAATGGATATGGGAGTTGCGATTTATTTTTCACTCGAAAAAGAGGCGATAAATGGACTCAAGCTGTAAATCTTGGACCTCCTATAAATACTGCCGCTTGGGAGAGCCAGCCTAGTTTGTCAGCTGATGGAGTAACCTTATATTTTGTAAGAGGTGTTAATAGAAATGCTAGAAGAGAATCAGATATTCTCGTTTCAAACTTAGGGGATGATGGATATTGGACTAAACCAAAAAAAATATCTGGAAATATTAATACAGACGAACCAGAGGAGTCTGTTTTTATTCATCCTGACAATAAAACCTTATATTTTTCTTCGAAAGGACATTTGGGAATGGGTGGTTCAGATATATACATGAGTAAGAAAAACGAGATGAACGAGTGGGGAGATCCTGTAAATTTAGGGTATCCTATCAATACTTTCAATGATGAAAACAGCTTGCTTGTTGGTCCTGATGGTAAAATCGGTTATTTCGCATCTGATAGAGCTGGTGGCTTGGGCGAACTTGATATTTATGCTTTTATAATGCCGAAAGAAATACAAGCTGATCCTGTTACTTATTTCAAAGGGGTAGTATACGACTCGTTAACTGGTGAACTCCTTTCCTCTCGCATTGAACTCATTGACTTGGAAAATGGAGAGGTTATCCAAAACACTCATTCTACTTCTTATGGTGAATTCTTTATGCCTTTGACTCCTCATCACAACTATATGGTTAATGTTTCAAAAGATGGATATTTGTTTTATTCTGATGCCATATTTATAAAAGAAAATTTCGATAGGTTAAAACCTTTTATTAAAGATATACCACTTCTTCCTATTCAAATGGGTAGCAGTATTGTTTTGAAGAATATTTTCTTTGAACTAGACAAAAGCACACTAAAATCTGAGAGTTATAGTGAACTCAACAAGTTGTATCAATTTTTAAGTAAGAATAGTAGTTTGAATATAGAAATTGGAGGCCATACAGATAATCAAGGAAGCGCTGAATATAACAAAGAGCTCTCAGAAAATAGAGCTAAAGCAGTTTATGATTATTTAACTGAAAAAGGAATTGATAGTAGTAGACTTGCCTATAAAGGCTATTCTTTTGACAAACCAATTGACACAAACGAAACTGAGCTTGGAAGAGCAAACAACAGGAGAACAGAATTTATTATTCTTGGTCGTTAGAGTATTTACCCCCTCTATGCCTTCTTTGATCTCCAAGCTTTCGGAGTAATTCTCTACGGAATTCTTTCTCTGCTCTAAGCATCACTACCACTTTTTTGGCTGGAATTACTTCTAAATACTTTAACTGATAATCTACCTGAAGTTGGTGCATCTTCCCCATTTTGTATTGATAGTTATTTAACGCTTCAAGAGCTTCCTCTTCTGTTAAAGCATCACCTTTCTTATTGATTATTCTCCTATGTTCTTTAATCTCATTCTTTAAGTTTTTTTCTTCCTTAGAATGAGCATTATACAACGGCCAAAACATGGCTGATTCTTCTGGACTTAAATCCATTTCAGTGGTAAGATAAGCTACCTTTTGAGTATGGTATTTCTTCTCAAAATCATCTCCTCTTCCGCCTTGTTGAGCTGACATTCTCACTGAGATTAAACTGAATATCACTATACAAATAATTGCTATCTTTCTCATATCATTCCTTTTATTCTTCTATTGGAAGCTCTTCGAAAGCTTCAAAAATCTCATCATTAGTTACACCAGCATACATCAACACATCAATATCCATGGCATATTCATCTTCCGTTTCAAGTACTTCAGTTTCCGAAAGTTCTTGTAGTATCCAAGACTCTTCGAAACCTGCATATTGATCCCAGTCTAACTCACTAAATTCTTGTAGTGAATTGGAGTTTTCTTGGCCTGCAATAAAAAACAAGCCTATCAAAAGACTAGCTGCAATACTCACACCTATGGTAATCCAAGTAGCTCTAATCACTTTCTTCGATTTTTTAGGCTGGTCCTCCTCTCGGATTTTATGCATGATGTCCTCTTCAAAATGATCAAAAAAAATAGGTGGCATATTAAAACCGCCCGAATTTTCTTTCAATTCTGAATTATTCAAATCTATGTTTATTTTTTCTTTCACCTTATATTATGATTCTTAAAACTATAAAAATTTTAATATTGTTTACAAAAATCTTCCACTTTTTTTACTGCATGATGATAATTTGCCTTTAATGCTCCTTCGCTCCTATCCAAAATCCTGGCCATATCTTGGTATTTCATTTCTTCAAAATAGCGCATATTAAAAACCAAACGTTGTTGGTCAGGAAGCGTTAAAATAGCTTTTTGTAAGAGTTTCTGAGCTTCACTACCATCAAAAAAGGAATCGGACTCCAACTGCTCACTTAGCACATCTCCGTAATCGTTAAGATTAAACTGTTGCTTTTTCTTTTTATTGAGAAAGGCCAAGGATTCATTAACTGCAATTCGATACAACCAGGTATACAAATCGGCATCACCCCTAAACTTTTCTAAATTCTGCCAGATCTTTATAAAAGTATTCTGCATTACATCCTCAGCATCCACATGGTGAATTACCATTCTACGAATCAGCCAATACAATCGTTCTTTATACTGAGATACAATATAACGAAAACCGACTTCCTTGGTCTGTGGTTCCTGAATGAGTTTACTTATTTCTGAAGATGATTTATCCTGCAAGTTTTTATTTTGTACTTTGATGACCAATTTACAAAATGGTTTAATCAAAAAATCAAATTTCACAATCCTTTTTGCACATCAGATTTTAACTGATTGATAGCTATCTGAATAGGATTAGGATGAATCCCTGAAAAATTTTGAATAATTAGAGCTCCTAAGTCATTGGCAGCTGATTGAGATTCGACCTTACTGGCAGAAAAATTAATTTGTTTAATAATTTCTTCTTTTGCCTTTTGAACCTTGGTCCAAGAAACATCAGAAACGTATAATTGCTGGCTTAAATTATGCTCAAATTCATCGCGAATAGCTTTAATTAGTACTGATTGAAATGTCATTGCATTTAATCCAGGTTTATTATGTCTGATGATTAACTGATGAGGGTGAACTCTTTCAAGAAATAGTGTGAGCCGTTCATAAGCTTGCAATCTTATAGGCAATAATACTTGGTTGGTATTCTTTCTTCTATCAATATCATCCTCTAATTCTTTTACCTTTAAATCTTTTTCATTTTGTTGGCGCAGAATGTAAAATGCAGTAAGGAAAACCACTACTGATGGTAAAGTATATTTTAATATATCTAGTATAATCATGATTTCTTCATTTTGTATTTCAATTTTCAAATATACATTAATCTACAGGCATAACAGCCTTCTGTAGTAATTTGAGCATCATCTTTTTGTCTTTTGCAGCAACAGTGAGTAACAATTCTAATACACTTGTTTTACTTATTCCCAGTGTTTTTTGATAATACTCCAATATTTTATAATTAGACGGACTTAACCTAAACCCTGTTGCTATTTTGTTTTGCTTCATTTCTTTTCTTGTATGAATTATCTTCTATTGAAATATTCTTTCATTAATGCCGCTCGATATTGACTATTGTATTTTCCTCTACCCGATTTTTTATCAAACACAGCATACTTTACTCTACCCTTGGCTTTGGCAATAAATGAAACTTCATCTACATAAGTGACTTCACATTCTGTTCTGTTCACCCATACTGTATCGCCTTTTCTTAGCTGACTTAAATCGTTACTTTGAGCAATGAGTTTGTTTTTCCAGAATTTATATTCCTGTGTCAATCGAATAAACTCCACTTCTTCTCCACCCATGTCAGGATGTAGTTTCATGGCTTTTTTACGGTACTCACTTTTCAGTTGTTTTTCCGATGATATAGCATTTAAATACATGATATATATTATTTTATCATACAAATGTAATACAATGTTTTACATTATACAAATAATTAGCTGATATTTAATTTATTAAAAGCATCATATTGAACAATTTCACAAACTTATAAGCATAAAAAAAGCCGCGATAAATCGCAGCTTTCTATTTTTTGATGATGATATCTTATTTGTCTATCATTCTAATTTTTTCTTTTAGAACCATGATATCAGCTTTTGCTTTTTTGATTTTCTTCTCGAATTCCATTTTTAATACATCTGCATTTTTTGAATTTCTGAAGAAGCCCATATTGTTTTCCCAAAGAAGGACATCTTCTTTAAGCTTATCCATGGTATTTTGAATATTCTGACGTTCTCTTCTCAAAGTATAATCGTCATCATTCTTCTTTAAATCACCAATACGATCGCGGAAACCAGCATTTCTAAAATCAACAGAAGAGATATCTAGTTTACTCAATTGCTCGTCAACTGCTCCTCTATAGTCCTTATAAAGCTTGTCCATCTCTTTTCTTGGAACATTTCCAATCTCTGTCCAACGACGCTGAAAAACTTTAATTTTCTCTAAGTTTTCTTTTTTATCCTCACCATACTCAGCAGTTTTGATTTCATTAATCAAATCTTGCTTTAATTTCAAGTTCTCGTCTTCTTTCTCAAACTGACCTTTAAAATGTTTGGCTTTTGTTTCAAAGAAAAAGTCATTTGCGGCACGGAACTTCTTCCAAATATCGTCGCTATGTTTTCTTGGAACAGGGCCTATCGTTTTCCACTCTTTTTGAAGGTTGATCAAAGTTTTAGTGGCAGCTCCCCAATCTGTGCTATCTTTCAAAGCTTCAGATTGCTTAACTAGATCTAATTTCTTGTGATAATTATCTTGTTGTTCAGCTTTTAGTGAAGAAAAGAATTTTTTCTTGCCATCGTAAAACTGATTTAGGAATCCTTTAAAAGTAGCCCAAATTTCGTCATTTACTTTACGTGGAGCAGGTCCTAGAGTTTTCCAAACCTTCATCAGGTCATCAATCTCTTCGGTTCTTTTAGTCCATTGTTTATTTGTTTCCACAGGTGTAAGAACCAATTCTTCAGCTTTTGCACATAATGCTTTTTTAGCTTCGTAATTTTCTTCTAACTTACCTTGTAATTCTTCGTAATGCGCTTTTCTACGATCGTTTAATTTATCGCTAGCTACTTTAAACCTTTCCCAAATTTCTTCGTTATTAGAAGTAGGAACAGGACCTATAGCTTTCCACTCATTATGATAGTCTTGTAATAATTTAAACGATTTGTTTACAGATTGCTCTATTAATAATTCTTCAGCTTTTTCGCATAATGCTATTTTAGCTTCCAAATTCTTCTTTAAATCTAAATCACGAAGCTCTTTGTTAATTTTTACTTTATCAAAGAATTTCTCTACTAAGAAATGGTAATTATTCCACAGAATCTGAATATCTGTTTTTGGAACCATTCCAATAGCTTTCCAACGAGTTTGAATCTCATTGAATTTGTCATATGTTTCTTTTAAAGTTTCATCAGAACTAACTAACACTCTGATTTCCTCTAAAAGTTCATTCTTTTTAGCTAAGTTTTCAATCATTAAAGCATCTTGCTCTAAACGTAATTTTCTTCTTAACTTCTTATATTGATTGAAAGATCTATTGAATACATATTCAATATCAATAGGCTCTGGCTTATACTCTTCTTTTACACCACCATCAGCTAGGAATTTCTCCTCTGCTGCTTGTTTCATCTCAGCTAATCTTTTACCAAATACCAATCGGATATATCCAACTTTGTTTTTAGTATTTTTTACAGATTCTGAAGCGACCACTTTATCCATCTCTTCTACTAATTGTTCAGGAGTGTGTTGATGATAAGTTTCTTCACTTACCTCTTCCTCTTCTTCTTCCTCATGAACATCATCCTCGTCCTCATCCTCAGAGGTTGTTTCCTCTTTAGCTTTTGGAGCAGTTTCTTTTTCAACTTTGGGGGCGTTTTCAGTAGTTGGTGCTTCTTCAGCTACTTCAACTACTTTTTCTTCTTTTTCTTTTACTTCGCCCTCAGCTACTTCAGCTTTAACGTCTGTGGATTCTTTTACTACTGTTTCGGTTACTTCTTGAACCGGAGAATTCTCCTCCTTAATTGTATTTTCTACAACTTCAGGATTCTGATTGAGTTTTTCTTTATTTTCCATTGTTTCAAATAATTTATAAATAAACCAGCTTTGCTGATTTCGAAGAGCAAATTTAAAAATCTTTTATATCACCCAACATGAAAATAGCTAAAAATTCAAGGAATTTTTAGCTATTTACTATGTATCTAGCTTAATGACATTTTTAATAGTCTATATGATAGTTGAGGAAGCCAAAATCCTAATTACCATAAGCCCCTAAATCATTTAAGATTTCTCAATCAAAGCAAGCTTCTCTTTCGAAATGACAGACTATTAAGATCTGGAGGGAAAGCACTACGACGCCTTAATATCAATTCAAGTGGTGTTGTCGCGCTTTTTTTCACCCAAACACATTTCGTCATTTCGACGAAATGAAATGGAGGAGAAACCTGTAAAAGAAAAAGGGTTTGTTCTTGGCAAAACCAAAAACAAACCCTTATTAAAAAACATCTGTCGAAACAGATTAAGATTTCTTTCTATTATTTCTAAATTTCTTGTTTTTATCGTAGCCTCGGCCTCTATCGAAACCTCCTCCACCGCCTTTTGGTTTTCTATTACCAAAATTATTAGATTTTCTTTTAGTAGCAGGAGTAGCCTTAGATTTTGTTAGCTCAACCCTTACAGGCAAACCTTGATAATCTAGGTCTTCAAGATGGTCGAAAACTTGACTTTCAAAAGCTTTGTCTACTTCAATAAAACTGAATTTCTTAAATAATTCAATTTCACCAATTTCAATGCTTTTGAATTCAGGACGTTGAGTTAATAATCCAATAAGTTTACCTGGGCTAATTCCATTTTTGGTACCCAAATTCACATAAAAGCGGCTATAATCAATATCTTTTCTATTCTTCTTACCCTCTCTTTGTCTTTCTTCTCTCTCTTCGCCTCTTCTAGGTTCTCTTTGATTTAAATCTTGAGCATCGCTATAGTATTCGAGGAATCTGTTAAACTCAACAGAAGCAAAACGAGTAATAATATCTTCTTTTGAGAGGTGTTCTAGTTGTTTAAAGATAGCAGGAAGGAATGGTCCAATTTGTTTCTCATCCACTTCTACTTTCTCCATTTTATCCATTAAATGAAACAATTGAGTTTCACAAATGTCTTTTCCTATTGGCACTGGCTTCTTCTCGAATTTCTTGCCAATCATGCGCTCGATAATCTTTATCTTACCTTGCTCACGACCATGGATAATAGAAATACTCACACCACTCTTTCCGGCTCTACCTGTTCTACCACTACGATGAACATATACTTCTGTATCATCTGGAATATTATAGTTGATAACATGCGTTAAATCATCCACATCCAATCCTCTCGCTGCCACATCGGTAGCAACTAACAACTGAAGGTTTCTGCTTCTAAAGCGTGCCATCACATATTCTCTTTGTGGTTGAGACAAATCCCCATGTAACGCATCAGCATTATAACCATCGTGCATCAGGTTTTCAGCCACTTCTTTGGCATCGCGACGGGTTCTTGCAAATACAATTCCGTATACACCAGGATTCATATCTACAATTCTCTTTAAAGCGGCATATCTATCTTTGGCTTGAACCTGGTGATAAACATGTTTTACATTATCAGCTCCTTGATTTTGCTTACCTAAAGCAATCTTCACAGGAGAAGTCATATAGTTTTTAGAGATGGCTTCAACTCCTTTAGGCATAGTTGCCGAGAAGAGTAAAGTTTGACGTGTGGATGGAGTATTTGATAAAATCTCATCCAATTCGTCTTTAAATCCCATGCTTAGCATTTCATCTGCTTCATCTAAAACTAGGTATCTGATGTTTCCTACCTTTAGTTTTCTTCTTTTTATTAAGTCGGCTACTCTACCTGGAGTACCTACTACAATTTGCCCACCTCTATGTAATTCTCTAACTTGAGTATCCATAGATGCTCCTCCATAAACTGGAATCACATTAACTAAGTTAGAATATTTTGAGTAAGCTTTAATATCATTTGCAATTTGAACTGCTAGTTCGCGTGTTGGAGATAAAATAAGTGCTTGTACACTTTTATCTGACTGGTCTATATTTCCTAATATAGGTAATCCAAAGGCAGCTGTTTTACCAGTACCTGTTTGGGCGTTGGCAATTAAGTCCTGATTATTTTCATCGATAAATGGAATACATTTCTCCTGAACAGGAGTAGGTGATTCGAATCCAAGCTCACCAATGGCTTTTAATACTTCAGGGGCCAAGCCCATTTCCTTAAAATTCATTCACTGTGTTTTTTCTTAAGCCAATTATATATGGCCAATTTTAATTCGCGGCAAAGGTACACTTAATTATGTCACGCAAAACACTATAAATGAATTATTTGATTGTTGAATTAAGATTTGTAAATTTGTTAACTAAAACCATGATAATGATGCGCATTTTAACATATTTTGCTTTTGTATTTTTACTCACTTTTATATCCTGCAAACCTAAGCCGGAAACCACTAACTCTACATACTTAGATGATAATAAAGAGGTTAAAATAATAAAACCTGTTAAGTTTGAGATTGAGGATACCCAATTATATATTAAAGAAATACTTGATTCTGGTGAAATTTCTATCATCAATCGAAAACTCTTTGCCAAAGAAGTTTTACTGGAATTTTATAAAAGAAGAGATTTTGAAGCCGCTTGGCTCGATTATATCAATATTGACCAATTGATAAATGCTATAGAAAATGTTGCAAAAGACGGTCTCAATCCTGAGGATTATCATTTAGACGATGTAAAAAAAGCCTATGCTAAATTTAAAAGCTCCGATGCTATTGAGCCTAAAAACTTTGCTGCTTTCGATGTGCTTCTCACCGATGCCCTATTATTAGTTTCTAGTCATTTGATTACTGGAAAAGTTCATCCAGAGAGTTTAAAAAATCAATGGATGGTGCAAGTTCAATCCTATAAAAGAAATTTTGAGGAGGTTGCTGAATTAATAGAAACATCCTTGGAAAAACATCAAGTTGAGCAGTTGATAGAAAGCATTAAGCCTAAACACTATATGTATACGGGTTTGAAAGAAGCCTTAAAGAATTACGAGCAATTTAGTAAAAAGGGAGAATGGGAAGAGATTCCAAGTGGCCCCACCATTAAACTTGGAGACAAGAGTTCCAGAGTTTTAGCAATTAGAGCCAGACTTTTGGCTACAGAAGAAATACAAGCCTATCAAGCAGAGAACGATTCCATTTATGACAAAGAACTTCAAAAACAAATGAGAATCTTCCAAAAGAAATATGGCATAGAAGCAGATGGCAATGTGGGGAAAAACACATTAAGAGAATTAAATATTTCATTAGAACATAGAATCAATCAGATAAAAGCCAATTTGGAGCGTGGTCGTTGGGTGTTGTATAATATTGAGAAGAAATTTATAGTGGTGAATATTGCAGGTTTTGAATTATACTTTGTTGAAGACAATAAGGAACTCCTCACCAGCGCAGTTATGGTTGGAAAATACCATACTCAAACACCTATATTTAAAGATACCATGCAGTATTTGGTGATTAATCCCACTTGGACTGTTCCTAGAAGTTTAAACCACACCTACATTCCAAAGCTCACCAACGATTTAGATTATTTCGCTGATAAAAACATGGAAGTGATTACCATGCAGGGAGTAACAGTTCCTTTTGAGGGAACAGATTGGTCAAAATACAATACCCGAAACTTCCCTTATATGTTCAGACAAAAAGCCGGCCCAGGAAATGCTCTTGGCGAAATCAAATTTATGTTTCCCAATAAATTCTCAGTGTATCTTCACGATACCCCTGCTAGAAGTCTTTTTTCGGAAGATAGTAGAGCATTTAGTCATGGATGTATTCGAACAAAAGAGATATATCAACTTGCCGAAATGCTTTTGGAACCCAATGATAAAGATTGGAGCCTAGAAACAATCAAATCGGTGATTGAATCTAGAAAAACCACAAATGTGAGTTTAAAAGAAAAAGTACCTGTACTCCTCCTCTATTGGACTGTAGGTATTGGTTTTAATCAAAACTTATATTTCAAACCAGATATTTACAAGCGTGATCAGGTTTTGATTGATGCTTTGAAAGCGGATTTTAAATACTAATTTGTTTTATTGGATTTTGGATCTCAGCAATTAGCTGTTGTCTCGTTGTAATTTACTGTAATTCCTTATTTACCTTCGTGTTAACCTTCAATACCTTTGTGGTTAGAATTTAATTTTCAATATAACAACCCTCTGTTAATATTGGTTAAATATCTAGCCCTCATATTTATGATGATTATTTTTGCAGAACAACAAACCAACTATGACCGTATTTACTCGTCCATTACTCCTTTTACTCAGCTTTTTGCTATCGGTAAGCTTCCTGAATGCTCAATCTTTAATTAGTGTCAACCAAATTCCTTTAGATTTTAAGCTCCTCTCCTTTTCTTTAATACCTGGAGATATTGCTACTATTGAGAATAAAGAGAATTACGACATTATTATAAAAGATGGCAATTCTCAAACTATTGTAAAAGCCAAAACAAGTTATGAATGGAAAGCTCCAGAACAAGAAGGATTAATACAGATGGAGATTCATGGAAAATATAAAGTGAATAACCTCAACCTTTTTGTAATGACTCCAATGAACGAAATAAAGAAAAAAAACTCTCATTTTTCGTTGGGAGAATACCCCAAACAAGCCTATAAAAACCTCAACCAATATGAGTGCCCTAGAGGAATGATAAAGGTGACTGCTGAAAATCAGGATACTTTTATTAGTGAGCATTTACAGCTAAAAAACTTCCTAAGTAAGAATAGCAGTGAGTTTCCTAAATTTGTTCTTATTTCTCCAAAACTAATTTATAAATTAGAGCTCATCATTAAGAAGCTCAAAGAAGAATCATATCCTGTAGAATATCTACATGTGTTGAGTGGATACAGAACTCCCAAATACAACAAAAGTATTGGAAATGGCAGTAGCAGTAGACATATTTATGGCGATGCTGCTGATATTTATGTAGACAATAATAAGGATTCTGCCATGGATGATTTAAATGAGGATGGTAAAACAAATGTGGAGGATGCTAATATTATAGCAAAAGTGGTAGATGAAATAGATAATGAGCCTAAATACAAATGGCTAATAGGAGGAATGGGAGTTTATCGAGCCAATGGAGTACATCGCGGTTTTGTTCATGTGGATACCAGAGGTTTTTTGGCTCGATGGTAATTTAAAAACCATAAGGAGGAAACAAGATAATTATTGCTTATCATAAACCAAATCTTCTCCTATTAACTTTCCACCATTTAAGGTATAACTCAATTTGGAATGACTATAAACTTCTACAGTTCGATTATATATTGTATAATCATTAATAAAATCCACAGTAATACCTTTTACAGTATCATTAAAAATCATAGGGTGAGGTATGTAATAATACTGAATTATATTTTCAACCCTTTCTTCATCAAGAAAATGTAGCTCATAGATCTTTAGGTCTATCATTGGTGTTTTCCAAACAGTTCCAACAACAGAAGCCGGTTCTTCGTCTTCCTTTTTACAAGAGCTTAGTAAAATAACGATCAAAACTAGAACAGGTAGTATTTTTTTAAGTTTAAAAAATCGGGTCATCATTTTTTATTTGGTATATAGATAACTAATTTATAAAAAAAAAGCCTTTTAGTATCATACCAAAAGACTTTTTTATTTTTGTATTTTTTCGATTTACAAACCAAAAGCAACTTTTAACTCATCAACAAAATCAAGTTTTTCCCAAGTAAATAATTCTACTTCCACTTCTTTATCGCCTAAATAAGGGCTATGGAATTTCTTAGTTACGGTTATAGGAGTTCTTCCCATATGTCCATATGATGCAGTTTCTGCATAAATTGGATTTCTAAGTTTTAATCTTTCTTCAATAAAAGCAGGACGAAGGTCAAATACTTTCTGAATTTTCTTAGCAATTTCACCATCAGCTAAGTCCACCTGAGAGCTACCGTAAGTATTTACATAAACCCCAACAGGTTCTGCAACACCAATAGCATAACTCAACTGTACCAATACTTCATTTGCAATGCCTGCTGCTACCATATTTTTAGCAATATGACGAGAAGCATAAGCTGCAGAACGGTCAACTTTACTAGGGTCTTTCCCAGAAAAAGCACCACCACCGTGTGCACCTTTTCCACCATAAGTATCAACAATAATCTTACGACCAGTTAAACCAGTATCACCATGAGGACCACCAATCACGAATTTCCCAGTTGGGTTCACATGATAAATGATATCATCATTAAATAAGGCTTGGATTTTTTCTGGCAATAAAGCTTTAACTCTAGGTACAAGAATGTTAATCACATCCTCTTTAATTTTTGCTACCATTGGCTCATCGTCATCAAACTCATCGTGCTGAGTTGAAACCACGATAGTATCGATTCTTACAGGCTGATTGTTGTCATCATACTCAACAGTTACCTGGCTTTTACTATCTGGACGAAGGTAAGTCATCTCTTTTCCATCACGACGAATAGCTGCCATCTCATAAAGTAAGATGTGAGAAACTTCTAATGCCAAAGGCATATACGAATCGGTATCTTTACAAGCATAACCAAACATCATTCCTTGGTCACCAGCACCTTGGTCTTCTTTATTGGCTTTATCAACTCCACGGTTGATATCGTCAGACTGCTCATGAATAGCAGAAAGCACACCACAAGAATTACCATCGAACATATATTCGCTCTTGGTATATCCTATTTTATTAATGACTTCTCTAGCCACATGCTGCACATCAACGTAAGTATTAGATTTAACTTCCCCTGCTAATACAACCTGACCTGTTGTAACAAGCGTTTCAATAGCTACTTTCGAGTCTGGATCGTAAGCAATAAATGCATCTAATAATGCGTCGGAAATCTGATCAGAAACTTTGTCTGGATGACCTTCTGAAACAGATTCGGATGTGAATAAATATCCCATTTTATTTATGTTTTATAATTTTTTTAAATATGTTTGGGGAAAGAAGGCTTGCACAGAAATGTTAAGACATTATTGTTTTAGCATTTTTTTATGTGGTTGCAAGCAAATCAAATCTTTCCACTCATTTCGGCGGCAAATATAATATTTTTTTAAATATAAAAATTCAACTAGCCCAACTACAGCAATAATTGGCCTTATTTAGAGGTTATTTGGAAACTGATAACAAAATACCAACATGCAAAATTTATTGATTCTCTGTTTTTTTCTTGAGAATAAACCCTGAGAAAGGTGGCAATATGAAGTTTTTATTAAGAGGTTTAGAATTCTCAAAATCTTTAAGTAAAGAATAAATGGTGAAATAATTTCCTTTTGGTAATTTGAATTCTTTTGACTTTGCTGAAAAATTAAGAACAACCAAAAGCTTTTCATCTTTATTGGTCCTGAAATATGCAATAATCTGGTCATCTCCTTTTATTAATGGTTTCCATTTTCCTTTTTGTAGACTTTTGCTTTTTTTTCGGAGCTTTATTATTGCTTTATATGTATTCAACATAGATGTTGGAATATTCAATTGGTCTTCTACATTTACAAAAGCATAGTTTTCATTTACTGGTAACCATGGCGTCTGATAGCTAAATCCTCCATGTATTGAAGCATTCCATTGCATTGGTGAACGAGACTTATCTCTACCTTTATACAATGGCCAAAATCGCTTTCCTAAAGGATCCACAATAGCATCTCTTTTCAAGCTAATATTGGTCATTCCTAGTTCTTCTCCATAATACACAAATGGTGTACCACGTAACGTAAGTAATAACATAGCAGCTACTCGAGCTTTTTCAAATTTGTTTTTCCCAAACCTATTTATTCCTCGACTTAAATCATGATTTGATAAGACATAACAAGGCCATGCCTTAGAAGGAATTTCATTTTGTAATTTCTCAATGCTTTTATAAAACTTTTTCGCTTCCCAACGTTTAAAGAATAATGAAAAATCAAAAGCCATATGCAAACTATCCTTCCCATTCCCTAAATATGAAGCCACAAGTTGAGAATCACCTGGTGGAGGGTTGTAAATCTCTCCAATCAATACCCTATTCGGATACTTATCAATTAATTTTCTCAGCTTTTTCACAATTTTATAAGACCTAGGCCTATTTCTATTAAACCAAGATTTTTCCATAAATAGAAAACGGAAAATAGAAGGGTTATTTCGAAGCTTTCTATCCTTTCCTAATAAATTGATCACATCAAGCCTAAAACCATCAACTCCTAAGTTTAACCAAAACTCAATTTCTTTAAAAAACTGTATTCTCATATCCTTCTTTCGCCAATTCAAATCTGGTTGTTCCTTAAAAAAACTATGTAAATAATAGGCCTGAGTTGGTTCATGAAATTCCCAGGCACTTTTTCCGAATGCTGATTTCCAATTATTAGGTTGGTTTGTATCTTTTGTTTTTTTCCAAATATACCAATCCCTTTTGGGGTTATCTATAGATGATGAAGACTCAACAAACCATGGGTGCTGGTCAGAGGTATGATTCATCACCAAATCCATTATCACCTTTATTTCAGCCTCATGAGCTAGGTTTAAAAGGAGTCTAAAATCAGATAAATCACCATAATCTTGACTTATTGCAGTATAATCAGAAATATCATAGCCCGAATCTTTAAAAGGAGATGGATAAATTGGAGACAACCAAATGGCATCCACACCTAAATCTACTAAGTATGGTAGTTTTTCAATAATCCCAGGCAAATCCCCAATCCCATCATTATTACTATCCTTAAAACTTCTGGGATAAATATGATAAATAACACCATGTTTCCACCAAATAAAATCAGCATACTGTTGTTCTTTCATGCTTACAAGTCTACAACGTCAAGCATCTCGTTCATTATAAATTCAGATGAATAGTCTTTTGAACGTAAAACTGCTGCTTTTTTCATATCCTCTCTTAAATTATGATTTTTAAAATATTCTATCAATCTAAGAATCATTTCCGATTTTTTACTGACTAAAAAACCCGCCTTCTCTCCTTCTAAAATATCTTTTGGTCCTTTAGAATTATAAGCTATAACAGGCAAACCACATGAAATAGACTCTAGTACAACCATACTAAAAGTATCAAATTTACTAGGCAGTATTAACAAATCTGCAGCCGAATAATATCTTGGTAAATCTTGGTGAGGCATCCATCCGAAAAACAACTCATTTGGTAATTGAGCCTTCATCTCATCTTCATATGGACCCGCCCCAATTACTACTAATCTAAGATTTGGCAATTCCTTTTTTGACTGATTAAATACTTCTACAATCTCTTCTACTCCTTTTTCTTTACTAACTCGTCCTGCATAAAGCAAAACAGGAACATCCGAAGAAATTCCGAAGACCTCCTCCTTTTTTACATTTTGAGGTTTAAAATTATTATCAACCCAATGGGCAGTTAAATGCAATTTACTAGATTTTATATTCATTTGCTTATTACTCAACCATTTTTTCTGGTCTTTATTCAATACAAATAATCCATCAAAACTGCCATAATAGCTCCTTAATATTCTTCTTAATCGACTAGAAGCCGGGCGATCAAATTTCATTACTTTTTTAGCAAACATCATCCAATCTGTATGCAAATAAAAATAGGACTTCACTGAAAAGGCATGCTTTAAGTACAATGTTGCTAAACCCATAGGCCCTTCCGTGGAACACATCACTCTATCGTAATTCTCATTTTGAAATAAATGATGTATTTCTAAGAAATTAGGGATTCTTAAAGCTTGAGAAGAATAATTAGGAATATCAAATTCTGAAATTGGATTTATTACTATTAAATGATCTTCAGTTTTTATTTTATTGCTAGCTACTAAAATGTCAATAGGCAAATCCCTTTCCTTTATCACCTTTAAGACAGATTTTAAAACCATTGATACCCCGTTATTATCGTTAAATGTATCTGATAACCATAACATCCGTTTTGGATGTTGGTATTTACCAGTTATAAACGACATCGTGTTCAGTAGAGGTCGATTGTTATACAAAACCTTAGCGGAAGCAAAATGTGCAGAAAGGATTAAAGATGAAGCCAGAAAAGGAAAACTCAGACCATCTAAAAACTTTGAAATATCAGGCTTGTGTATCCTTTTGTTCTTTGATTTCAAATTCTCATCTAAGTATGCACGTAATTCTGATGGAACCTCCAGTTTTTCTATAATCGTATTAAATTTCAATTGTTCAAACTGCCCATCTTCTATCATTTTTTCGATCTTAAGCCCAAATCGAGTAGCTAGAACAGAATTTAATTGTTTACTTATGGATTTTATTGCAACATCATAATCATTAACCATATTTAATGGTCTCTTATTAAATGTTTCTGCAATATTTTTAGCATCATTAAAAATTGGCTTATACACAGATGGAATAAACCATTTTTTTGTTCTACTTGGCGCCTTTCCCAAAAAGCTCTTATGGAATAACTCAATAAAATTCATCGTAATCTTATGTCGCCTAAGCTCTCCAAAGGCATTAGTAACCAATAAGGCAACACTCTTATCCGCCATGGTTCCTTTATGCAATAAAATCCTAAATAGACCAGGGTCTTTATGATGAATGGCTATTTGACAAACATAATCTAAAAAAGCAATAGCCATTTTTTCACTATTATTATTTCCTCCATAAGGGAGCATATTTCCACTTATAATAGCCTCTAGTGCTAAAGACGACAATGAATCATCAAACTTGCGTACTACAAGATTTGGAATATATAGTTTCGTACCTGTTAAACCTGCAAAAATCCCCATATGACTGTCTGAGCCACCTGTGTAGCTTTTCTTTAAGGGAACAAAACAATAGTCATGGGGGTTGATATCATATTTTTTAGTGTATTGAAGTAATCTTTCTTCATCAAAAGAATTTAGCCATTCCAAAGTAAGCATATTCTGCCACGTATCACGCTGGCCATTTAACACTTCAAACCGCTCAAAAACTAATAACATTTTATTAAAAAAATCAATCGGAGGAATACCTTTAGGAGAATAACAATATAATGGATGCGCCCAAACAGTAGGTATATTCTGCTGAAGTGCATATTCTTGGAACCGATAAATATTTTGTCGTAATTTAAGAAGAACTTGTTCTTGTCTGGGATTAAACCCATATGCTAATACATGAATTCCAACTTTAAAATCCGGCACATGACAGCTAAACTCAGCTGCTGAAAGAATATCATAGCCTTTATCTTGCATATCCCAGCAGGATCTTGCATTATTATGATTAGTGATGGTATAAGTACCACAACCGTGTCTTTTTAAAGAATCTAAAAGAGTTTCAGACTCCAACCATGTTTCAGAAACATTTAAGATTCTACCTAATATTTCATCTGGCTTATCACTATTATAATCGTGACAATGCATATCAAGATTAATTATATCGGAAGGGGCCGCATGTGCGAAGCTCTTTCGGGTTAACACATCGAGCCCATGCTGTAATTCTTTTTGAAATGATTCTTTAAAAGTTGTCCTATTCATTATTGCTTATTTTTATAAAGCAAGATTAATAGGTTTTACAAAAAAGAAGGTAAATTTAGTGTTAGAGCTAGGTTAAAACTACTTTGAAAATATAATTGAATTAAGCTAGATTTTTTTACATATTTACAAATAGTTAATATTTAATTCGAGATCTACAGATTTCTTTATTCTCTTGAGAAACTATCTGACATATATATTCCCCATTTTGATTTCCTAAATAAACACTAAATTCATCATCAAGCATTAACTCTCGTATAAAATTAATCTCAAATTCTTTTATTTCATTAGCATTAATTTGATAAAGTGCATCGCTAATCCATTTTACATATGTCGCATTATTCACATGTCCATTCACATCAATATCGCTAATATATACCTTTCTAGAATCGAGTTTCTTCATTTCGTTAGGCAAACCTACTTTACTTAATGATTTATTTAATGCCTTTTCATTTGTAAATTCAGAACTACTAAAAATAAAATCAGATATTCTACGAGGACGTTTTGTGTCTTTATCAAGCACCAACCATGAACTTCCAACACTGGCAAAAACTTCATTGTTGAAAATAATTTGATAATCCCTCAAAGCAAATAATCCATCAGCTGTTCGAGGCCATGTTCTAACATGAATTTCATCTTTCCATTTAGGCCAGTTCTCTATTTGAATAATTACTCTAGTTAAAACCCAATATGCATTCTCTTTCTCTAAATACTCATACCCAAACCCATTATCTAAAGCATTCTGCCAAGCACTCTCTTGAAGAAATAAAAAGCATGCATTTAGGTTCATTTTCCCATTATAATCGGCCTCGTAAGATTTTATCTTAAAAGGATAAATACCTGATTTATCATATTCCATTTTACCTTAATTAGTTTAATCAAAATTAGCAGTTTATTACAAATGATGAAAATAAAAGATAAAACTTTCTAAAATTATTAAAACTAATTTAAGTTTTGAATGTTTAAAGCCCACTTCTTTAGGCTTTTTTTCATAAAGACAATCATACTTAATAAAATAT
>JADGDY010000087.1 GCA_016744655.1 Bacteroidales bacterium
TCCAACACCCTTGCCAATTGCTAGTTCTTCCTGTCAACTTGGCGAACTCAAGAACTTTTCATCTTGATAGCACATTACCATGCCCGACATACCAAAAAAGGCGAGGAAAAATCCTCGCCTTAAACTATATAAATATAATGGCTGTTGTGCGGCAGACACAACAATACAGTCTTTTACTAGTTTTCTCGTACAACCTATTTGGTATCACCAAGAAAACCCTATTTTTCAATGCGGTTGAATGAAAGCTTCGAGAACAAGGCTTGCATATTCTGAAAAACAATGAGTTTACTTTTGTAAATGACTGTTTTCAGAATGTGCGTAACGCAGTTATCGGAGTTTTCTTGCGACCACTATTTAGGGGTCACGATAAATAAGACATCGTTCTTAGCTACAGCATCACCTGATTCAAAACAAGCTTCTGTAATAACTCCGTCTACTTTTGCTTCAAAGTTATTCATCATTTTCATGGCTTCAATCACAACAACAACTTCACCAGCTTTCACTTCGTCACCTTTTTTCTTCTTATATTCTACTACCATTCCTGGAATTGGAGCTCTCATTGCACCTTCAGACTCGGTATTTTCAACAGCAGCTTTGCGTTCCTTTTTCTTTCTTCTAACAGGAGCTTTGCCAGTAGGAATTGCAACAGTGAATTTATCACCATCCACATATACTTCCATCTCTTGCATATCTGTAGCTACCTTTTTATCTGTCAACTGACCAGAAAGAGCTTTAGCAACGATATCTTCTTCACGCTTCACTTCTTCCATGGTTTTTGGCTTCACATCTGCTGGAATTTCTTCCTTACCATATTTCCATTTTAAGAAACGCTTACCTGTTACAGGGTAAAGTGCAACGATTAATTCATCGTCAATATCTTTAGCTAAATCTTTAATGCCTTCTTGTACTGCTGGCAACTCGTCTTCTAAAACACTACCCGGACGGCACTCGATATGTTGCTCTCCTCTTGGGTAATCTTTTAAAGCTTTCTTTCTCAACTCTTCGTTGATTGGCTTTGTTGTTTTACCATATAAACCGTAGCATAAATCCTTAACTTGCTCTGTAATTCTTGAATATTCTCCTTCATAAGAATCGAATAATACATTATTTACAGTCTGTACACCAACAATCTGACTTGTAGGAGTTACCAAAGGAATCATACCTAAGTCTTTTCTAACTTTTGGTAATTGCCTGAAAACTTCATCCAATTTATCTAATGCATCCATTTGCTTCAACTGATTCACCAAGTTAGAAAGCATTCCACCAGGAGTTTGGTGCATAATCACATCAGTATCAATAATAGAATACTTAGGATTATTAGCTAGGTGTTTATATTTAGGAATTACTTTTTCCATTTCATTGCTAATCTCAGAAAGCTTCTTGATATCGAAACCAGTATCACGGTTTGTTCCTAATAAAGAAATCACCAATGGCTCCAAAGCTGCATGAGAAGTACGGTAAGCATAAGGAGACATACAAGTATCTACAATGTCAATTCCAGCTTCAATAGCTTTAAAGATAGCTAAGTCACCCATTCCAGATGTAAAGTGAGTATGAAGATTGATAGGAATATCAGTCATCTTTTTCAACTCAACAACTAGGTTGTAAATATCATATGGAGCTACTAATCCAGCCATATCTTTTAAACAGATTGAATCAACTCCAAAATCGATTAATTCTTTGGCTTTATTTAGATAATACTCAATATTATATACATCACCGCCTAAACGAGGTTCTGTTAAAGTATAACAGATCGTTCCTTGAAAGTGTCTATTGTTTCTCTTCACTACTTTTGCAGCAGTCTCGAAGTTTCTATAATCGTTAAGGGCATCAAAACAACGGAAAATATCCATTCCATTATCACAAGCTCTTTGCACGAAACCATCCACTACATCATCGGCATAGTTTCTATATCCTACCACATTCTGTCCGCGAAGAAGCATAAAGAATGGAGTTTTAGGCATTACTTTTTTCAAGCTTCTTAAACGCTCCCATGGGTCTTCGCCCAAATAACGGTGCATGGTATCGAATGTAGCTCCACCCCATGTTTCAATGGCATGAAAACCTACCTCGTCCATCTCCTTTGCCATCGGAAGCATATCTTCTGTTCTTCCTCTAGTTGCAAAAAGAGACTGGTGACCATCGCGGAAACTAAGGTCTTGAATTTTAATTGGATTACTAACTTTTGGCCTGTCGGCATTATATTGTGTTTGGGTCATTTCTAAAACCCCGTGCTTATCAAATTTCATGATTGTATTTTTTAAAAAAAGTTCTGTTATTTATTTCGAAGATCCAGGAGTTCTGCCTTTTCTTTGCATAAAGTCTCGGCCATCCATAATTCTAGCTTTACCCATTTTTCCCCATTGATTTTGAGGAAGTGAAGCCTTGTCGTTCTCCTGTTGGAGAAAACAAGCAACAGCAATGGCAGCGGCTTTTTTCTTTTTCTCTAATAATGTCATAGCTAGAAATTATTGAGGAATATTACCGTGTTTCTTAGCAGGAACCAATTCTGTTTTAGAGGCCAAAGCATCTAATCCAGCAATTAAGCGAGAACGTGTTTCACTAGGAAGAATGACCTCATCAATATAGCCTCTTTGTGCAGCTAAATAAGGAATATTAAAAGCCTCTTCGTACTCATTGATTTTCTCTTGAGTTTTGGCAACTTTATCCTCAGCTTCTGAAATTTCTTTTCTATATCCAGAAAGAACTTCTACTGCTCCTTTAGCTCCCATTACTGCAATTTCAGCAGTTGGCCAAGCAAATACCATATCAGCGCCTAAGTGTTTAGAGCTCATAGCTAAATAAGAACCACCATAATCTTTACGAATAACAACAGTGAACTTTGGCACTGTAGCTTCTGAGTAAGACCATAATAGTTTAGCACCATGGCGAATAATTCCATTCCACTCTTGGTTTACTCCTGGTAAATATCCAGGAACATCTACAAAAGTGACTAAAGGAATATTAAACGCATCACAAGTTCTAATGAAGCGACTAATTTTATCAGAAGCATCAATATCTAAACAACCAGCAGAAATCATTGGTTGGTTAGCAATGATACCAACAGAACGATTATTTAATCTACCAAATCCAACGATAGCATTTTCAGCAAAATGTTCATGAACTTCATAGAATTCATTTCCATCAAGAACCTCCTCTATAATTTCCTTCATATTGTAAGGAGTTTTAGGATCGTCAGGAATAATGGTATCTAAAGATTCACAATCTCTTTTTGGATCATCACCCATTTCAACTTCTGGGGCACTCTCCATATTATTATTAGGAAGAAAATCGATTAATTCGATAATTTGCTCGATAGTATCCTCATCATTTTCACATGCAAAGTGAGCATTACCACTTTTGGTATTATGTACCATGGCCCCACCCAACTCTTCAAAACTAGTTTCTTCTCCAGTTACTGTTTTAATCACATAAGGACTGGTGATAAACATATGACTGGTTTTCTTTACCATATACACAAAGTCTGTCATGGCAGGAGAATAAACAGCTCCACCGGCACAAGGACCCATTATGGCAGAAATCTGAGGAATCACACCAGAAGCTCGTGAGTTTCTGAAAAAGATATCACCATATCCTTTTAATGCATCCACTCCTTCTTCTACTCTTGCTCCTCCTGAATCGTTTAATCCAACGATAGGTGCTCCAGCTTTCATGGCTAAATCCATTACTTTACAGATTTTAGCAGCATGCATTTCACCTAAAGAACCACCTCTTGAAGTGAAATCTTGAGAATAAGCAAATACAGTTCTACCATTGACCAAACCATGACCAACAATTACTCCATCTGACTCAATTCCAACTTTTTCCATTCCAAAATTGGTAGAACGATGTTTTACAAAAGAATCTATTTCTTGAAAACTATCCTCATCGAATAATAAATCCAGACGCTCTCTGGCAGATAGTTTACCCTTGGCATGTTGCTTTTCGATTCGGGCTTCTCCACCCATCTCTGCAACTTGTTCTCTCTTCTTTTTTAATAAAGAAATTTTATCAGCAACTTTCATATGCTTTGTATTATATTTATATTATAATAACCATCAAAATATACTTATGTACCATAATGTTTATAGCCCATAGCTATTATCACAAAGAGTTTTTTATATTTCCCTTAAAAACTCTTCTGTTATTACATTTTTTGGTTCTTGGCGGCGAAATTATAATATTTTTTCATAGAAAAAAGCCTTTGTTAATTATTTAACAATAAATATTTTTTATGTTGTATTCTTCTGCTGTTTGGTTCAATTCAACCACCTCACTGACGTGTAATAAAAATATAATATACTGATATTTAAATGATTTAATAAACTCCTTACAAATTTTACTAAGGATAAAAACTAAAAAAGTCTAAATAAATTATTTTTTATCGCATTACATTATCAATAGTTGCGTCTATAAAACATCATATTTTTCAATTTTTGGTATGTCATACTATTTTTTAATAACTTGAGTTATTATTATATTGATATTTGGGATTTGACATGAATGACAGTCTTCATTATCAAATAATTACAATATATTTGAGCCAGAACTATTTGGTCACTGAGCGGAATCGAAGTGACATGATTACTGAATTTCAATGATTGTTTCTGCTTCGCTCAAGAATCAGTATAATTTAATAGACAGTCTTATAAAGCTACAATTTGGCCGATAAATGTAACTTGTTGAAATTTCAGCGTCAAAAAACAAAACATAAGAAGTGAGTATAATTCTAGAAACAAAAAGTCTAACTAAACATTATGGCAAATTGATTGCCGTAAATGCTTTAGATATGACCATAAAAAAAGGTGAAGTATTTGGAGTTTTAGGGCCTAATGGAAGTGGAAAAACTACCACATTAGGAATGATTCTTGGAGTTACTCATCCTAAATCAGGAAGTTTTAATTGGTTTGAAGGAAAACATGGAAACAATACAAGGACAAAAGTAGGTGCTATCATTGAATCTCCGATTTTCTATCCTTATATGACAGCTTTGGATAACCTAAAAATAGTTGCTAAAATAAAAAAACAAGACTATTCTGATATTGAAAGAGTTTTAAGATTAGTGGAGCTCTGGGACAGAAGAAAAAGCCCTTTCAAAACTTTTTCTTTGGGAATGAAACAGCGTTTAGCCATTGCAGCAGCATTAGTTGGAAATCCTGAAGCATTAATTCTTGATGAACCCACCAATGGATTAGATCCTCAAGGAATTGCTGAAATTAGAAACCTAATCAAGAAAATATCTGGGGAGGGTGTTACTATTATATTGGCTAGTCACTTATTAGATGAGGTTCAGAAAGTTTGTACCCATGTAATGATTATGCAAAAGGGTAACAAGTTGGCGGCTGGACGAGTAGACGAAATCCTCAGCGACAAACATCTTCTGGAGTTGAAAGCTGATGACATGGGAGTATTAAAACAAGTACTTTCAGAAATCCCAATGGTTGAAAACATCAAAGAAGATAGAGATAAACTTATTGCCGAAATCAAAGCTGACTCAAATGCAGAAGATTTAAATAAAATCCTAAGTAAAAAAGGTATTTACTTATCACATCTTTTGGCAAAAGAGAAATCTTTAGAGAAATTTTTCCTAGAAATCACAAACAAGAATCATGATTAGATTATTACAAATAGAAATAAAAAAAGCATTGGGTTTTCGTGCCATTTGGTGGTTGGGATTATTGTATTTTGCCGTAATAGCAACCATGCTTTTTGGTGTTGAAGCATTTATTAATGAAGTGGTAACAGATGCAGGAAAAAATCTACCTATTTCTATACCAGGAGTCTCTTTATACTCTTTCCCTGGTGTTTGGCATAACTTAACATTCCTTGCTAGTTTCCTGAAAATATTTATGGCCATTATCAGCATCATACTTATTACCAACGAATTTTCCTATAAAACTATTAAGCAACAAGTATTACATGGACTTACTCGTTATGAATTATTCTGGTCTAAAGTAATCCTCAACTTAACGATTTCTTTTTTCGCAACAGCAGTTATTGCTACTATAATTCTTATCCTTGGGTTTAGAAATACAGAGGAAATTACTTGGGCAGTATTTAGCGGGAAATTTAGTTTCCTCATAGCCTATTTCTATGAAGTATTTGCCTATTTAAGCTTTGCTTTTATGATAGCCACTTTGGTTCATCGTTCCGGATTTGCCATTGGAATTTTAATGCTCTATGCTTTTATTATCGATCCCGTGTTAGATTATAAAATCCCAAACGACTGGGGAGATTTCTTACCCGTCACCTCTATTGGCCATATCATCCAGTTGCCTAACAGTCAATTAATGAAACTTTTTGGTATTGAATTCCAAACGATAGTAGCCATACGAGACATCCTCATTTCAGGCTCATGGGTAATCATTTTCAACTCAGTAGTTTTCTGGTATTTGAAGAAAAAGGATTTGTAAATAGAATTAAAAGAGAAAACAAGTTGGATATTCTTAGCCTCCATGTTTTCTCTTTTTGTTTTCAATTATTATGCTGCATTCCAAATAGATACAATCTCATCACAAATTGATTCAATATTCTGTAAAGAATAATCAATATTTGGAGAAGTTGCGCTATAGCCTTTTCCAAATACATCCAAAGAAAAGCACAGTTCAGGCATAACGACTTCACCATTTATAGCTATTTCATCATTTAAATATTTATATATCGATGTTGCAACTATGTTTTGCTGCTCACTACTAAAAATATTTGATTTAGAAATATGCATTTTCACTCCTCCCATAAAAACCTCTCCATCAGAAATAATTTTCACAATTATATCAGGTGAAACAATTACACTTACTCCGTTAACAATTACAGTCTTATTTTTTGGAACCTTAATTACTTCATATTCACTATTTATAAATATTTTAGGAAGGCTCATTTTAATATATCTCTCCATTGCCTCTATAGAAACCGTTCTATCATTCACTTGTCTTTTGTTTGAAAGTTTGCGATTATTTAGTTCCTTGATCCCATTTAAAATAGGTTCAATCTCTCCTTTTAACTGAAGAGATTTCTTAATTCTAGCCTTAGCTAGCTGATAATATGATATCCTAATAGGATTAGGATTTTTTTGTTGCCTTATAATTCTTGATTTTTTTGCATCTGTTCCTTTATAAAAATCGGCTAATTGATTGACAGATATCTGATATATTTTCTTCATCTGCTAACCTTTAGGTGGAAATGGATCATTACCATAAGAGTTCTTTTCTCTTATCCTACCGTTCTTACCGTGAATTAATAGCTCTGAACTATTATTCTTGGCTACTTCTCGACCTATATTTATGGCCTCTTTTTGAGTGTCTACAACCCGATAGGCTTTTCCACTGTTCGCTGTTTTTACAGCCCATTCTTCGCCCTTTGGCGTAACATGTACATTTTTTTTCATCTACACTGTTTTAAATAAAATAAAAAATTCAAATTTGGAGAATAAAAAAAACTGTTTACTTTTGCAGTCTCAAATTACATAAGCTTAGCTAAGTTTATTTCACCTTCTTGAAAATATCAATCTGATTTTCAGATGACAACATTGTTACTCAATTAACATGCCAAAGATCTTATTGGTTATTTTTGACATGTTACCTGCCATATTGACAAAAAAAATCATACCATTATTATTTAGTTTCAAATACTATCAAATGTTGATAATATTATGTAAATACTATATATATACACACGAATAGGTCATCAAATATTTTCTGGTATTTGAAGAAAAAGGATTTGTAACAACTGACCATCTTTCATTTTTTTCTAACTTGCCAACAAATTGGAAAAAATGAGCACAAACAGACGATCTTTTATTAAAAAAGTGGGCATTGCCACAGCTGGTATTAGTGCAGCTCCCCACTTTGCTTTTGGCCAAAAAACTAAAGGTAAGAAAACCAATGGTCAAAAAGCCAATGGTCAGAAACTTAAACTCGCCTTTATTGGTGTGGGTCTTAGAGGGATGAACCATGTTTCTAATGCCCTACTCAGAAATGATGTAGAAATTACTGCCATCTGCGATACTGAGCCCAATATGCTAAAACTGTGTTTAGCCATGTTCGATGAACAAGGTGTAAAGCATCCTAAACTATATACAGCAGGTCCTTATGATTACCGAAATCTATTAGATGATAAGAGTGTGGAAGCCGTAATCATTAGCACACCTTGGTTACAACACACACCTATGGCTGTGGACGCCATGAAAGCTGGTAAATACTGTGGATTAGAAGTTTCCGCAGCCACAACTCTACCAGAATGTTGGGATTTAGTGAATACCCATGAGGAGACTGGTACCCAATTAATGATTCTCGAAAATGTAAATTACCGTCGCGATGTCTTAGCTGTACTTAACATGCTAAGAGAAGGATTGTTTGGTGATTTATTACATTTCAGAGGAGGCTATCAACACGATTTACGTGAAGTAAAATTCAATGATGGTAAGCATTTTTATGGTCATGGAGTGGAATTTGGTGAGAAAGCAATAAGTGAAGCACGATGGAGAACCCAGCACAGTTTAAAACGTGATGCTGACCTCTATCCTACTCATGGCTTAGGCCCACTGGCAGTTTATGCTGACATTAATAGAGGAAATAGATTTGAATCCTTAACCTCTCACTCCACAAAAGCTCGTGGTTTACATAAATATATAGTAGATAAAGGCGGCAAAGACCATCCAAATGCCAAACTCAATTGGAAATTAGGAGATATCGTAACTACTACCATTAGTACTGCCATGGGAGAAACAATGATTATCACCCATGATACCAATGTTGTACGTCCATATTCACTTGGATTTAGAGTTCAAGGAGTAAATGGCTTAACTGAGTTTGACTATTATGACAGCAGAGTTCATATTGACGGAGTGAGCGAGCCTCACAGATGGGATGAAGCCAAAACTTGGTTTGATAAATACGACCATCCTCTTTGGAAGAAATTTGGAGAAGAAGCAGAAGGAAGTGGTCATGGTGGAATGGACTTCTTTGTGATGAATGCTTTTGTGGAATCAGCAAAACAAAATATTGCTCCACCATTAGACGCCTATGATGCAGCTGCTTGGAGTGCCATTACTCCACTATCAGAACTTTCCATAGCAAACAATGGAGAACCTCAGGATTTCCCAGATTTCACCAAAGGAAAATGGATAAATCGTAAGCCTTATAATTGGATTAAGGGTGACTTCTAAAAATTAGAATAAAACTCAAAAAAGGGATGATATCACATTTAACGATATCATCCCTTTCTTTTTACTTACTAGTTTTTTATCTCAATTTCATAGAAGAAATAATTCCCTCAATACGGGCATCTAAGTCTTTATGTACAGTATCGTAGTTTTCAACTTTGTCAAGCGGAGCTTTTACACCAAAATAAAATTTAATCTTGGGTTCTGTTCCACTTGGACGAACAGATACTTTGCTACCATCCTCTGTAAAGAACTGGAGTACGTTTGATTTTGGTAAATCAATATCTCTTTCAGTTCCATTATTTACATCTATACAAACTGAAGATTGATAATCTTTAATCATAGTAACTTTGCTCCCATTAATTTCAACTGGAGGTGTTTTTCTATAATCGGCCATCATTTGTTGAATTTCTTCAGCTCCCGCTTTTCCTTTCTTCACTACAGAAATTAAACGCTCCCAATAGAAATCATATTCTACATATATCTCTTTTAGCATTTGATAAAGATTCATGCCTTGTTCCGCTGCCCAAGCAGCAGTTTCAGCTATCATAACTGCAGCACTTACCGCATCTTTATCGCGCACAAAATCACCAATTAAGAAACCATAGCTTTCTTCACCTCCACCGATAAAGGTTTTCTGTCCTTCTAATTGTCTGATGATATCAGCAATAAATTTGAAACCCGTTAAAACATCATGGGTTTCAATTTTATATTTATCGGCCATATCTATTAATAACTCACTAGTTACAATAGTTTTCACCATAAACTGCTTACCATCTAACTTACCATTCTCGTCCCACTTCTTAAAAAGATAATAAGTGAGGAGAGCTGCCGTTTGATTACCATTCAATAAAACAAACTCATTCTTCTCATTTCTTACAGCTATTCCAATTCTATCAGCATCTGGGTCGGTAGCCATCACCACATCTGCTCCAACATCCATAGCCTTATCTATAGCCATTTTTAATGCTGCAGGCTCCTCTGGATTTGGGGAATGTACTGTTGGAAAATCTCCACTAACCACGTCTTGCTCAGGAACATTATATACATTAGCAAAACCAAACTCTTTTAATGCTCTAGGCACTAATTCAACACCAGTACCATGAATAGGAGTATAAACAATTTTAATATCAGAATGCTTGGCAATTAATTCAGGAGAAAGCGTTAAACCTTTAATACCATCTACATATTTATCATCTAAATCTTTACCTACTATTTCTTGTAAATCAGGATTACCTTTAAAGTTTACATCATCAATATTGACAATCTTTCTGGCTTCTGCTACTACGTTTACATCGTGAGGGTTAATGAGCTGTCCGCCATCCTCCCAATACACTTTATACCCATTATATTCTTTTGGATTATGAGATGCTGTAATTACAATACCTGCTTGGCATCCTAATTCCCTAATGGCAAATGACAATTCTGGGGTAGGACGTAGGGCGTCAAATTGATACACTTTAATTCCATTGGCAGAAAGCACATCAGCTGAAATTTGAGAGAAGAGTGTATTGTTATTTCTACAATCGTAGGCTATCACAGCACTTAAATCCTTTTTATCAGGAAACATCATCTTCATATAATTGGCTAGACCTTGAGTAGCCATTCCAACGGTGTATTTATTCATTCTGTTGGTCCCTACTCCCATGATTCCTCGTAAACCACCAGTACCAAATTCTAAGTCTCTATAGAATGATTCTGTTAATTCCTGAGGATTGTTCTCCATCATGTCTTTGATGGCAGCTTTGGTAACTTCGTCGTAATTTCCATCCAGCCATACCTGTGCCTTCTCCATTACTTCTGTGCTAATTGTTTCTTTCATAATATCTTAATTATTTCATTTTTTGCATGATTCGTTCTTTCAAATTTCGGGAATTTCTATGAAAACTCAAAATTTTTCATTAAGTTTGTTTGAGAACAAATGTTATGAAACCATCTGACCACCATAAACCTAGTATATCTTGGTCTAAATTGACAAAAAGCCTGAATCTAATTCCTAAATTAGATTATTATAATATTTATATCTACCTATCAACGAACCAGAAGTTAATCCCTGTTTTATCTCAGCAAAAAAATCTTATTCAAATTCTAAGTTCCAATAAAGAGTTTCTAGATTGGTTAGAAATAGAAAATAATGAGCATGTAATTTATAACAAACACATCTTTAATGACCAATATGAGAGTTATGCTTATGTGTTTGAAAGCTCCATCAAAGCCAAAATCATTTTTTCTTCTGATGGTGATAAATATCATTTAGTAAAAGAAGCCAGAGAATCAGAAAAACTGATTAGTATAGAAATGATAAAGCTCTTCCTTAATGAACATTTTGAAAAAGAGAAAAACCATCACATAATATACAATAACCAATTAAACAACTACTATAAAACTGCTTTTGAAGAAACCAATAATCCTATAGCGCTTATTACTTCAGATGGCGAGTTATTTAGTTTTAATGATGCATGGGCTGAAATGCATGGATTTAACAGCACCGATTTAAAGCAAGGAAATGATATAAAAAAATTTCATAGCCCTGAACAAATGAAGCGTAGTGTTTTACCGAGCTTTAAACAAGCTTTATTAAGCGGTAGTTACTATGGCGAAGTAGAACATATCGATAAAGATGGTTATGAAATAAAAAGCTTAATGTCGATAGTAAATATTAAGAATTCATTTCAAGAGCATATTGGATTTTTAAAGGTTGTATTAAACTATAATAACTCTGATGCATACGATAACAGACTAGTTACCATTCTAGAATCAATAGATTTTGGTATTGTTATTATTGACCCTGAAACCAATAAAATTTTAGAATTGAATTCTGGAGCCATTAAGCATATTGGAAGCACAAAACAAAAGATTGTAGGAAGAAAATGTCATAATTTTATCTGTCCTGCTGAAGAAGGTAGTTGTCCAATTCTTGATTTAAAGCAAAACGTAAACAATTCAGAACGAATTCTTATTAATTCAAAAGGGGAATCTATACCTATTCTTAAAACAGCAAAAATGGCAATGCTTGGCAATAAACAAGTCATCATTGAAAGTTTTATCGATATTAGTGATTTAAAAAAAGCTCAAGAGGAAGCTGAGGAAAGTGATAGATTAAAAACAGCATTTTTATCGAATATTAGCCATGAAATAAGAACTCCATTAAATCATATTTTAGGCTTTACTAGCTTAGTTATTGAAGATGCAGATATTCCAGAAACTTATCTTGACTATTTAAAAATAGTAAAACGAAGTGGAAACCATCTATTAAAAATCATTGAAGACATAGTAACCATTTCAAAAATTGAAGCTGGCCATCATATCATTACTGAAAACGATTTTCAATTGAATCATTTACTTTATGGGATATTTTCAAAGTATCAATCGGAGTTGATGAGAACAAAAAAACAAATTAAGATTCTCTTTGAAAATGCTCTAGAATCAGAAAATTGCTTTATTAAAGCTGATGAGATGAAAGTAAAGCAAGTGGTGGAGAATTTAGTTAGTAATGCTGTAAAATATACCAATCAAGGATTTGTAAGTATGGCTTGTCAGCTAAAAGAAAAACAAGTTGAAATCACCATACAAGATTCGGGACAAGGAATATCAAACGACCAATTACCTTTGATTTTTGATAGCTTCCATCAAGTTACAGATAATGATAGAAAGATAACAGAAGGTACTGGTGTTGGCTTAACCATCTGTAAATCGTTGAGTAATATGATGGGAGGAAATATTGCTGTAGAATCAGAACCAGGAAAAGGTAGTAAATTCATATTCTCCTTTCCTTACAAACTTGCTGAAGGAGAGGAAAAACCTAGTCTTGATAAGGTTACTACACCAGACCTCACTGGTAGAACTATACTTATAGTTGAAGATGAAAAAATCAACTATCTTTACTTAAAGACTTTACTCCAAGCTACTAAATGCCATGTGATATGGAAACAAAATGGCAAAGAAGCAGTCAACTATATGAATAAAGGTTATGTAGTTGATTTAATTTTGATGGACATGCAAATGCCAGAAATGGATGGATACGAAGCAACTCTAAGAATTAGAAGGATGAATTCAAAAGTCATCATTGTAGCTTTAACGGCCAATGTGATGGCAGATGATAGAGAAAAATGCTTAAACCTTGGCTGCAACGAATATACCACCAAACCCATACAACAAGATGTTTTATATTGGCATATAGGCCACTTTCTGAAAAAATAAGCCTCCTCAAAATCTTATTAACAATCGAACACTTTTAAGGCTTAAATGAAGGTCTACTGCTCATTTATTTCCTACTTTTGCAGGCCAAACATTTAATATGGATTTAAAAGCATTTATTCGAAAAGCCCCTAAAGCAGAGTTACACAACCACATAGATGGTGGAATAAGAGTTCAAACCGTTCTTGAACTGGCTCAAAAACATCAAGTTGACTTACCGAGCTACCAATACGACGAATTGTTGAAAACCCTTACTATTGATGATTCTTGTAAGAGTCTTTTGGAATATTTCAAGCCTTTCGAATATACTTTAAATGTTCTACAAACTGAGGATGCTTTAGAACGAGCCATGTATGAATATTTGGAAGATTCTTCTAAAGACAATATCAAATATATTGAAGCTAGATTTTCTCCAGCTTTACACTTACAAAAATCACTTTCATTAAAAAAAGTGATGGAAGCCATTTTAGCGGGAAAGAAACAAGCTGAAAAGGATTTTGACATTAAAAGTAATCTGATTATTTGTGGATTGAGACAAAACGAGATTCAGAAGAATATGGAATTGGCTCAACTTGCTGTTGATTACAAACATAAAGGCGTTGTTGCTTTTGATTTGGCTGGAGAAGAGTTTGGACACCCTGCCAAAAATCATATCAAAGCTTTTGAGATTGCAATAAAAAACAACCTTTGTCGTACTGTTCATGCTGGTGAAGCTGATGGCGCACATTCTATTGCAGATTCTATCCATTACTTAGGAGCTCAACGTATTGGTCATGGAACTCACCTTTTTGAGGATGTTGACCTTTTGAATTATGTTGTTGATAGACAAATTGGTTTAGAAGTTTGTTTAACAAGTAATATGCAAACCAAAAGCGTAGGTGATATTGCAGAACATCCCATCCAAGATTATTTAAGGAAAAATGTGGCTGTTACCATTAATACTGACAGTACTCTAATTTCTGGAACTACCTTATCAAAAGAATATGAACTAGCTTCTGAGCTTTATAAATTTGATAAAGCAGATACCACTCAAATGATACTCAATGGCTTTCAACAGGCCTTCCTCCCTTTTGATGAAAAACAAGATTTGATTCGTAAAATCAAAGAGGAACTAGCGATATTGTCCTAAATATCAATCATTTTTCAAATAATTATTCAAAATAAGCTGAAAATAAATGCTTTGCTATTGTTTATTTTCTCAGGCTGATTATTTTTGCATAAAAGCATATAATTATGGCAGATTCAACCATTCTTGAACTAATTTACGAACTAAAGAAAAAATGTATTCAGGGTGATGAAGATTTTTTCAACTCACTTGATATCTCACAAGCCGAATACAATATGTTCCTATGTCTGAAAGATTGCAAGCATTTCAACAGCTATAGCGTAGCAGAAAAAATGCAGCTTTCCCTTTCACGAGTTAGTAGAATCATTGATAAAATGGTAAACAAAGACTACCTCACTCGCTCCACTAATAAATCGGATAGAAGGGCCATAGACATCAAAATGACTCCTCTGGGCAAGGACATCATGAATAAAATCATTGAATATAGAATCAAAAGAGATACCAATCTCTGCGATAAAATTGCCACAAAAGATGTGGAAGTTATTAAATCGAGTCTAAACAAATTAATAGAAGCAGTATAATGTCAATATATCAGAAACTTACCCAACATAAAAACTTCTTTTTACTTGCTGGGCCATGTGCCGTGGAAAATACCGAAATGCCTTTAGAGATTGCTAGAGAGGTTAAAGCCATTTGCGACAGATTAGATATCCCATATGTTTTTAAAGCTAGTTATAGAAAAGCCAATCGTTCCAGATTAGATTCATTTACTGGAATTGGTGACATTAAAGCTTTAGAGGCGATAAAACGAGTTTCCGATGAATTAAATATTCCAACAGTTACTGATATCCATAGTGCTGAAGAAGCCGCTATAGCAGCCCAATATGTTGACGTTCTTCAAATCCCTGCTTTCCTTTGTCGTCAGACTGATTTACTAGTAGCAGCTGCTAAAACTGGGAAGATTGTAAATATCAAAAAAGGACAATTCTTAAGTGCTGGCTCTATGAAGTTTGCTGTTCAAAAAGTAAGAGAATCAGGAAACGAAAATATCATTCTTACAGATAGAGGAAACATGTTTGGCTATCAAGATATGGTTATTGATTACAGAGGAATTCCAGAAATGCAGAAAAATGAAGTTCCTGTGGTTTTGGATATTACACACAGTTTACAACAACCCAATCAAGAAGGTGGAGTTACAGGTGGCAAGCCAGAATTAATAGAAACGGTAGCCAAAGCAGGTATAGCTGTTGGTGCTGATGGTATTTTTATTGAAACACATCCAGATCCATCTACTGCATTATCTGATGGAGCTAACATGCTCAAGTTAGAATATCTAGAAGCTTTATTGGTAAAGCTTTTGAAGATTCGCCACGCTATTTTATAATCTTATAAATAAGCATTCCAATACCACATCTTAACATGCAATTATGATTTGTTTTAAAATCATGATGTATCTTTGTTTGCTAAATAACAGCTTTTGAAAACATTAGAAAACATACTGAACCAGAGCACTTTTAGCAAAGAAGACCTGGTATATTTACTTGGCTTAAAAGGCGAAGAAAGAAGTTTATTAAGAAAAAAGTCTGCTGAAATAAAAACCAATACTGTTGGTAATAAAGTTTATTTCAGAGGATTAATTGAATATTCCAATAAATGTAAGAAAGACTGTTATTATTGTGGAGTTAGAGCCTCAAATACTCATCCTTCTCGTTACCAATTAGAGGATGCTGAAGTTTTAGAAGCTGCCAAGTTTGCACATGAGAATAAGTTTGCGTCTTTAGTGATTCAATCAGGTGAGAGAAGTGATAAGGCTTTTGTTGCTAAAATTGAATATTTGCTTCAGGAAATAATGAAAATATCTAATAACGAATTGGGGATTACGCTTTCTTGTGGTGAACAAAGCCTAGAAACCTATAAACGTTGGAAAGCAGCTGGAGCTAGAAGATACCTTCTTCGCATTGAAACCAGTAATAGAGAACTATACTCAAAACTTCACCCCAACGATACACTTCACGATTTTGACGAGAGAATTGCTGCTTTAGGAAGATTGAGAGAAGCTGGATATCAAGTTGGAACTGGAGTTATGATTGGACTTCCGTTTCAAACTATGGAAGACTTGGCGGATGATTTACTTTTCTTTCAAAAGTTGGATATTGATATGGCCGGAATGGGACCATTTATTGAACATAAAGAAACACCATTATATCCTCACAGACATGATTTGATGTCATTGCAAGAACGATTTGATTTATCTTTAAATATGGTAGCCTTATTGCGAATTGTAATGAAAGACATCAATATAGCGGCTACCACAGCCATGCAAGCCATTGACCCTCAAGGACGCGAAAAGGCTTTATTTATTGGCTCCAATGTGATTATGCCTAATCTTACTCCTGTAAAATATCGTGAGGATTATCTTTTATACGAAGACAAACCTTGTATTGATGAAGAAGCCGATGAGTGTCAAAACTGTTTAGAAGCTAGGATTCATGTGGCTGGTGGCGATATAGGATATAATGAATGGGGCGATAGTTTACACTTTGCCAAAAGAACAAAAGGAGAATAATTCGGAATTAATATGCTAAGAGGATGAAAAATTACGCTTTAATTTTAGCTGGAGGTTCAGGAAATAGAATGCAGGAAGAAATTCCAAAAGCATTCCTCGAAATCAACCAGAAATATTTAATTGAATACAGCATCCTCAAATTTTCCAATCATCCTCAGATTGACCATGTGATTTTAGTTGTTCCCAAAGCCTATTTAGAAATCACAGAGGAGCTTGTTAAAAATAAAAATTACCAAAAAGTAAGAGTCGTAAAACAAGGTGGTCCTAGTAGGTTTGAGAGTAGCAGAATTGCAGTAAACGAAGTGAGAGAAGAAAATGCAAAAGTCTTGATTCATGATGCAGCTAGACCTTTTCTTACTGAAAAGATAATTAGCGAGAACATAGAGAAACTAGACCACTTTGATGCTTTAAATCTGTTGAGTCCCATTAGTGACACCTTAATAGCTTTAGAAGGAAATAAGATTACAGGCAATGTAAATAGGGAATTGTATAGACAAGCACAAACTCCACAATCTTTTCAGATAAAAGCCATAAAAGCCGCACACCAAAAGGCTCTTTCGGAGAATGCAGAAACCATCACCGATGATTTTAATCTTGTATTGAAATTCCAAACAGGTACAAGTTCTTGGATAGAAGGAAATAGGATGAATTTCAAAATTACTTATCCCGAAGACTTGGAATTGGCTCGTCTCCTCCTCCACTAAATCTTCTCTTTCAATTTTATTTCGCTAGAATCCTCATCCTTCTTTATCCAAGGTTTTTTCCTTCAATTTTGGTACATTTAACTGTCCATTTTCATGACAATGTACAAAATCGTGACAGTGTAAAAATATCAAACTGTATTTATTTAGTACACCCTGATTTTCCGCATAAACCAACTATCATAGCTACAATACTGATTGTACATCACTTACAATCTATGGCACGGGCATTGACTATAGAAGTTTGAAAATTACTAAAAAAACAAGCCATATGAACAGGTTCACATTACCAAGAGATTTATACTACGGAAAAGGATCTCTAGAAGTACTAAAAACAATAAAAGGAAAAAGAGCAAGTATAGTAATCGGAGGATCTTCAATAAAAAGATTTGGCTATTTACAAATACTTGAAGACTATCTAAAAGAAGCAGGAATAGAAACTCAGTTAATTGAGGGAGTTGAGTGCGACCCATCTGTAGAAACAGTGATGAAGGGAGCTAAAATGATGCAAGAATTTCAACCAGATTGGATCATTTCCATCGGTGGTGGTTCTCCAATTGATGCTGCTAAAGCTATGTGGGTTTTCTATGAACATCCTGAAGCTGACTTTAAAGAAATTGCTAAGCCTTTCAATATTCCTGAGCTTAGAAATAAAGCCAAATTCATTGCCATTCCAACTACTAGCGGAACCGCAACTGAAGTTACAGCTTTCTCTGTAATCACAGACTATTCAGAAGGAATTAAATATCCTTTAGCCGATTTCGAAATCACACCAGACATTGCTATTCTTTGTCCAGAGATTGCTTATCACATGCCAAAACAATTAACAGCTTTCACAGGAATAGATGCTTTAACTCATGCCACAGAAGCTTATGTAGCTTCCAATGCTTCTGATTTTTCAGACCCATTAGCGCTTAAATCCATTAAAATGATTTTCGAAAACCTAATGGATTCTTATAACGGAAAAGAAGAAGCCAGAGACAAAATGCATACTGCACAATGCTTAGCAGGAATGGCCTTTTCTAATGCTTTATTGGGAATTTGCCACAGTATGGCTCATAAATCAGGTGCTGTATTCCATGTTCCTCACGGTTGTGCCAATGCCATTTACCTTCCTTATGTCATTGAATATAACAGAACATCAGTTGAAGCAAAATATGCAGAAATTGCAAGATTCATAGGGTTAAAAGGAAATACAGATAAAGAATTGGTGGATGAATATATCCTTCAAATTCAGAAGCTAAATGAGAAGCTTGAAATTCCTAAAACACTAAAAGAATTTGGTGTGGAGGAAAAAGACTTTACTGAAAACCTAGAAAGAATTTCAGCAAACGCAGTTTTAGATGCCTGCACAGGATGCAACCCAAAAGAAACCACCAAAGAAGACTTTATGAAATTATATTCATCAGCCTTTTATGGAGAAGTGAAATTTTAATTTAATTGCCATTGAATTAGAGTATTTGAAATGGAGACTACAATATTGTAGTCTCTTTTTTTTACTCTTTTCCCAAAGCCTCTTCATAATCCTCATCAGTGAATATATAATCAAACTCATTATGATATTCCGACAATTGACTAATCCAAGAACTAGACAAAAACATATTTCTATTTAAATCTTCACCAGTTACTATATAAAAATGCGTTATGGATACTGTATCATTAAAAACCACATGCAAAGAATCTGCTCTAAAATTTGGAACAATATCATTACCACCGCCTCTATTTCCATGTGAATCCATTTTAAACTCACCAACATCTAATACAATTGGTTCTATATGCTCAACTTCACTGTAAAACTTTTGTATGGTTATCTTCTGATTTGAATTATTTCTTATGAAGTATTTAGCAGTATAGTGTGGGTCTTGACATGAGGTTACAACTAATACAATAATTATAAATAATGTTATATATTTTTTCATGGCAAAAGGTTTATAGATTAAAGAAAAAGTTCAAATAAACATCAATATGTTTATCAGTCATATTTGAAGGTTTATGGGCTTTAAGCTCTGTGCGCAAACTTGTTAAGCCATAGGAGTATTTAATAATATTAGACTCCAAATAGGCTATAGAAATAGAGGCTGTATAAATTACAGCCTCCTATTTTTTTACTCTTTTTCCAAAGCTTCTATATAATCCTCATCAGTGAATATATAATCATATTGGTAATCATAATCATTTAACTGACCACCAGACCATGATTCTGAATAAAACATGTTTCTTGAAATATCTTGATTCGCCACCCTAAAATGTGTTATAGAAACAGTGTCGTTAAAAACAACTTGTAATGAATCAGCATAAAAAACTGGAGGGGGAACCACACCAGATCTATCTGAGCGATGCTCCTTGTTATAGCCACCTATATCTAGAATAATAGGCTCTCTTAATTTTCCTTTGTTATACAAATAAATATCAATTGTATGGCTTGAATTGTTTCTTATAAAGTAGTCTCCGCTATAACTAGGATCCTGACATGAAGCAACTAATATTACTATAATAATTAATGCAATTATGTTTTTCATATTTACCAGATTTATAAATTAAAGAAAAAATTCAAATAAACATCAATATGCTTATCAGTCATATTTGAAGGCTTATGGGCTTTGAGCTTTGTTCTTAAACTTGTTAAGCCATAGGAGTATTTAATAATATTAGACTCCAAATATGATATAGAATATCCTGAAATTTGATCATAAGGGAAATTAGGATTACCGGCCGGGTTCAGATACCATATATTATTCCAAACAAAACCAATTGAATTATCAGGAATATCAAGTAAAACACAATTTACTCCATCAAACCAAGAGCCATCTTCAGGGCAATCACAACAACCCACAGGGGTATAATAAAACTTATCGGCATAAATAAAAGCTGTTTCTCCGGCAGGAGGTGTTCCAATTCTACAATTTACTCCATCAAACCAACCACCATCAGGGCATCTATTATTCGGCATCCCCCCTCTATTTAATGCCTGATTATAGCTATCTATGCAATCAATAAAAAGAGGAGTGTAATCTTGAAGTGTTGAAGATGAGTTCCAATTTTGCATATTATCTATATTACTAAATGCATTAGGATCATCATAATCCACATGACCCAAATCAACATATTCTAATCTAGTAATATACCATTCTAGAGCATTGGCCCAGCTTTCTTGTATTTGACTAGAAACTTGCCAAAATTGTAATTCAGCACCATTCATAAGTGTTACATGAGAAGAATGTCCAATTTCATGAATAGTTGTACTAAACAGCACATTTGTAGGATGAAAACTATAATCATCAGGGTCTTTACCATGAATATGGATATTGGGAATTACTCCACCAGCACCAATCATATGTTGCCAATTTGTTGCCCAATTAATCCCATAACCACCTGTATTTAAATAGCTAATGCGTAGCTTTGTCCATACCTCAGGTCGTTTTAAACCATCAATATTTCTATAAAAATATCTATATGCTGCCCTGTGAATGGTTGCTATTCTCAGTGATTTATTAGATCCATTGCTAATGTTTAAGTTCCATGCACTACGTTTTTTAGGTCCGTTATAATATGCCTGAAATGCTACTCCATTTCTTATAATATATTGTCCAGTCTTCCAAATTATGCTATAATTTACCGGTCTTCTGAATTTACCGGTTGTAAAATTCCCACTGCCATCTGTATTGCCACTCTTTGTAATAAACCACCTACGTGCTCTTACTTTTACTCCAATAAGTGGAATCATGCCATCCTCTATATCATCATAAACCTGAATAGTACCTGATGGTGTCCATTTACTCCAACGTGAACTCACTATATCGTCGCTATTATCAGTAATGTTTAAGGCCTCCGAAACAAGATCGTAAACCACATCTTCATATTGTATGCTATGATAAGTCGGTATCTCTTCAGGGATAAAAAGAGATGATAAAATCTCATATTGTATTTTAGGGAAACTATAGTTTGCTTCTACAGTACAGTATTGCCAAGTTATATCATCACGGGAGATACTGGGATCATGATAGTATATTCCTGATGAAGCAATTTCATAGTCCAATGGATAATCGTATAGTACTAATGTGGTATCTTGCAAAAGAATATCCAGCTCATTTTCATCAGCTGGTAAAAACCGAACATAATAATGAGATGTATAAACATTCAAAGCTGATGGAATTTGTTTCCCCCCTTTAAGCAGGTTGTTATATGCTACTTGCATGTTTTCCACCGAATATGGGTTTTCTAATTGAGCACCCAATATGATGGCCTCATCAATATTTAATGGATCTGTACCTTTTGTCTCATTTTTAGTTTCTGAAGTTTTTATATCTCTTTCTATATCCTTCTTACAACTAAAAAAAGTAAAACTCAAAATAAATAAATAAATAAATAAATAAATAATCGTTGCATACTTCTATAATTTTTAATGGTTTTTATTAAATATCCTAAATCCTTACTATCATATAAGACAGT
>JADGDY010000252.1 GCA_016744655.1 Bacteroidales bacterium
AATAGTGAAATCAATAACTCACAATAAATTATATAACGAGGCTTTTATCAATCATCTTGTTATTTAATTGGTATAATTAGTTTTGTTCATTGAATTTCAGGTTTGCCCCATTCTTAAAGTAGGCCTGAAAATCAAAATATTTTTCTTTTATGGTAGGAAGGATGCTGTACAGATTGTAATCTGTGGTAGAAGAAAAGTCATTGAATTTCTATTCTAGGACTTTTTTAAGAGCCTATTCATTCTAACTAAGATTTAGCAATATATTTCTTGACTAAAACCCTATTCTCAAATAGTAACACTCCAACCCCAAAGATTACAAATATCACTATTCTAAGCAGTAAACTCCATTCCATTTGTTGGTTTACAAGAAACAAGGCAACAACCAAAACAGGATAACTAATTAAGGAAACCATTTTATAAGGAATGGGATAGTGTTTCCTGCCAAAATAAAATGAGAGGAGGGTAGGGATTAGATATGCAGCAAAAACAGACCAAGCTGAACCCAACATTCCATATTTCGGAACTAAAATAAAGTTAAGTGCAATAGCAGCAATAGCTCCAATGATGCTAAACCAGGCGCCATACATGGTTTTGTTGGTCAGTTTATACCAGAAGCTTAGATTATAGTATATCCCCAGCATTAAATTTCCCATTAATAATATAGGCACCACAATAATTCCATCTCTATAGGCATTTCCAATAAAGTATTGAATAATATCGATAAAGAACATGGCGCCAAGGAAAATGAGCGAACCAAATATCACAAACCAATGCATTACCAAAGCATAGGTTTGTTTGGCATCTTTGTTTTTAGCTTCGGCAAAAAAGAAGGGGTCAGCAGCGTATCTGAAAGTTTGAATAAATAACAACATAATCACTGCGATTTTGGCGTTTGCTCCATAAATTCCGAGCTGTTGCATTCCGGCTTCTCGGCCTCCAGAATATAACATAGGAAGTAAAATTTTATCCAAAGAAATAGGAATTAGACCAGCAATATTTACCACTAAAATAGGTAAGGCATAGGGCATCATTTTCTTCCAAATAGAAACATTAAAACCTAGTTTTACATATTTATAGGTTGGTAATAGCAGAATGAATGTTAATCCGCTAGCTACCAGATTAGAAATGAAAATGTATTGGACTAAATGATTTGGCTCAAAGAAAGACTGAACCCAATTAAAAAGAAAATGTCCTTCTCCAGCCGCTAAAACTTTAGGGCAATAGAGAATGAAAAACAGATTGAGTCCTAGATTGACAAAGATATTAACCAGCTTAAGGCTCACAAACTTTACAGCTTTGTTTTGCTGTCTGAGATATGCAAAGGGGATGGCACTTAAAGCATCAAAACCAATAATGATGATAAACCAATTGATAAAATGCTGATAGGTTTCATAACCTATGCTTTGAGCGATTTGGCTACGGAAAGTCCATGCCAAGATTAAAAAGAGGAGTGAAGTCGCTAAAAGAGAAATAGAAGAAGTTGAGACCACTTGCTCTTTGTTTTTCTCAGTTTCCGAAAAGCGGAAGAATGTGGTTTCCATGCCATAGGTAAGTAGAGCAAAAAGTAAAGCTACATAGCTGTACAAGTCTGTTACCATACCATATTCTCCAGTAGGTAGATTGTAGGTGTATAATGGAACCAAAAAGTAGGTGAGTAGTCTACCCACAATACTACTCAGGCCATAAATAGCAGTTTGACCCAAAAATCTTTTTAATGCACTCATATAGCTGCAAAGGTAGTTTTTTCCTGTTTTCGAAATTAGTTTTTTTGTTTACTTTCAATGTTTGTTTTGTCAAGAAATATTCAATGAATCTGTATTCTTTTTAGGGTTGTGTATAAATGCTGAGAAGAAGTCTTTACGTACAATTATTTTTTTTTGGATTCTCCCAGCCCTAAAGGGAACAAAAAAGGATAACATTATACTTTTTAATGGTAAAAAGTAAGTAAAAAGCCATCCCACTCCTTTGATGTTGGATATTCTGTTTTTATGAAAAAATTAGCCATTAAATAGTTTATCACCTTTTCCCATTTGTATTGATTATGGTTGATGAGTAATATTGAAAATTCTGTTTCTAGGCTCTGCAAAGTTTATAGTCTTTCGAAGAAAGACCATGGCCGCCTTTGAGTAAAGGTGTTAAGCGGAGGAAATATGTTGGAGGAAAAGAAAACAATACTGTTCGACGCTCGTTAGAAATCTTCCTTAGGAAATTTCTAAAAGTAGGAGTTTATTGTTTTTCCGGAAATATATTTTCGGAATAGCCTTTAATCAACAGCGGTAGTTTTTGCTACACTTTTTTGAAAAAGTGTAAAAGAGAAATGATTAGTTTTTTAAAGAATCAATGATTTATAATTCTTTATTTTTTTTTAGTCATCAAAAAATAAAGAAAATTAAGACAGTTCCTCTTCTTTAATCTCTAATTCCTCCAAGCCAGTCTCCCAATCCTCCATTTTTTGTTGAAGTTGTTTTTTTAGATCGGTATAGTTTTTAAAAAAATCAGGATCAGAAACCAATCCAGGATGTTCGTCAGGGGCAGCTAATTTTGCATCTTGCTTCTCAATTTCTCCCTCCAACTCAGCTATCTCATATTCCAACTTATTTACTCTATTTTGAATTTTTCTGAGCTCCTTTTCGTTTTCTTTCTTTTGTTGATAGTTGATCTTATTTTGAGAATCCTCTTTTTGCTTTTTGCCTCCTCCGCTACTTAAGCCTTGGTTTAAATCGCTGAGTTTTTCAATTCTTCTTTTCTCAAGAAACTCTTGAACATCACCAATGTGATTTTTGATGTGAGCCTTTTTAAATTCGATCACCTTATCAGTTAATCCCGCTAAGAAATCTCTATCGTGAGAAACAATAATTAAAGTTCCTGTGAAATTGAGCAAAGCGTTTTTGAGGATGTCTTTCGATTTTAAATCTAGGTGATTGGTAGGTTCATCGAGCACTAATAAATTATATGGTGTAAGGAGCATTTTAGCCAAAGCGAGTCTTGATTTTTCTCCTCCACTAAGTACCTTCACAGGTTTATCAATATCTTCGCCACTAAATAAAAAGCTACCTAAAATATCACGAATTTTCTTTCTGATTTCACCTGTGGCAACGTCATCGATAGTTTCAAAAACTGTTTTTTTAGGGTCGAGGGTGTCGGTTTGGTTTTGGGCATAATATCCAAGCATGACATTATAGCCAATTTTCATTTCTCCTTCAAAATCCAGTTCCTTTACTATAATTTTAGAGAGGGTAGATTTTCCCATTCCATTCTTACCTACAAAAGCAATTTTTTCTCCTTTTAAAGCTACAAAATCTAAGTCCTTTAATACCTCATTATCCCCAAATGATTTTTGTAGATTTTTAGTCTCAACCACAATTTTCCCACTTGGAGGAGCCTCTTGAAAGCTAAAGTTAATGGCAGAACGGTCAATGGAATCCACTTCTATTTTGTCTATTCTATCCAGTTCTTTTATTTTAGATTTTACCTGTTTGGCTTTAGTATTCTTATATCGGAAGCGTTCGATAAAACGCTCAATTTGTTGTAATTGTTTTTGCTGATTGCTAAAAGCAGCTTGTTCTCCAACCATTCTTTCTTCACGCTCAATCACATATTTGCTATACGACATTTTGTAATCGTAAGCTTTGCCTTTGGTGATCTCAATGGTTCTTGAAGTTACTTTGTCGAGGAAGGTTCTATCGTGAGCCACTAAAATAATAGCTCCAGGGTAGGTCTTTAAAAAATCTTCTAACCATTCTATCGATTCGATGTCAAGGTGGTTCACAGGCTCATCCAGAAGCAGGATGTCAGGTTTACGAAGCAATAGCTTGGCAATTTCAACTCTCATGCGCCATCCACCACTAAACTCTGTTAAAGGTCTGTCAAAATCCTCCTGAACAAAACCTAATCCTTTTAAAATCTTTTCAATTTCGGCCTCTTTATTATCTCCTCCTAGAATTTGAAAATGCTCATTTGCTAAAGTCAACTTGTCTACGAGTTTCATATAGTCGGCACTTTCATAATCAGTGCGGCTCATTAAACTCTCATTTAGCTTCTCAATATCCTCGCTTAATTTATTGATTTCATCAAAAGCTTTTTGGCTTTCATCAATAACAGTGAGCTTCGAAATACTTTTTACCTCCTGTGGCAGATATCCAATCTTTTTATCATTAGGGATGATGATTTCACCTGTTTCGCATTCTTGTTCGCCAGCAATGGTTCTTAATAGCGTAGTTTTTCCACTCCCATTATCACCCACCAATCCAATACGATCACCAGGGTTGATTAAAAAGTTAATTCCTTCGAATAAAACATTTCCCGAAAAAACTACAGATACATTGCTAACAGAATACATTGGCTATTTTT
>JADGDY010000253.1:0-733 GCA_016744655.1 Bacteroidales bacterium
ATTTAATATATCAAAGTGAAAACTAATTCTAATTTATTTGTAAATATTTCTAGTTTGAAATCATTGTTTCTTTTTCTTTTGTTGACATTACCTTTTTTATTATTGTCGCAATCTGCAATTCATTCTAAAGTAATTGATAAAGAAAGTAAAGAAAGCATCGCATTTTGTAATGTTTACAATCAGAGTTTGAAAACAGGTTCTATTTCAAATATTGATGGTGATTTTAAAATAAGTGTTGGTTCAAATTCTGATACTTTGGTATTTTCGTATGTTGGTTATCAAGGCAGAAAAATCGTTGCATCTAAACTGCTTTCTTGGGAATCTGTCTCTCTGGAATCCACTGAACATTTACTTGATGAAATTGAGGTGATTGGGGACAATGATTACTTATATGATATACTTAGCGATTGCAGGAAAGTTTTAAAAAAGAGTAAAAGAATTCAAGAATCAAAAGCCTATTTTTCTTTGAATACATCAATAGAAGAGCAGCCATTAGAGTTTTTAGAATGCTATTATAATGCAGAACAGAGAGGAGGGGACTTAATTGACCTATATTTAAAGAATGGAAGGCTGGCTTTAAAGGCTGTAGATGGTGGATTATTTCTAAATCACAATACCACACAGGCTTTTAGTAAAATTCATTTGACCTCAAAGAGTGATTTAATGCCAAATATCATTTTACAATATTCGAAAAGGATGATGAAAAAGAACTTCGAAGTAAGTCTTGATTTTT
>JADGDY010000253.1:743-4309 GCA_016744655.1 Bacteroidales bacterium
GTATAAAATATCATTTCATCCTAAAGATAGCTCAAATACTGCTTTTCAAGGGGAAATATGGATAAATAAGAAATCTTCATTTATTCGAAAAATCAGCTTAGAAATTGTAAAAACAGAACAGCATCCTTTCGTTAATAATGGTCTTGAAAGAATCAAGGATATTAATTGTTCAATCACTAAGGTTTTTCAAAAAAATGACACGACTATTATTCTAGACCATACACTATTTGATCTTAGAATTAATGAAATGAATTATAATGGCAAGACAAAAGCTGGGATTTCACCATTTTTTGGAAAGCAGGTAGAAATATCTAGTGTGCTCTATTTCTATGATTATAAGAAGCCATTTATATTGCCATATTTTGAATATGATAATAGTTATAGAGATTATCGAAAGTTATCTATTATCCCTTATAATGAGGCCTTTTGGAATGGTAAAAAACTTTTGTTGTCAAATCATCAAAAAAAGCAATTAGGCGTATTGAAAACCGATGGTATTTTAATCAATTTTGACAAAAACCATTTTGGTAACGGTTTTATGAAACAAATATATACTGGTTCACCTGCTTTTAATAATAGGAATTATTGGTATGAACATCAACCTTATTTTTTCTGGTCAAAGAAATATCGAATGACATTAAACAAACACCTTATAGATAAACAAGAACCTGAATCTGATGAATTCTTTGAGCACAGAATGATTAGAGATTTATATGATTTCAAGGTTCAAATATTGTTAGATATAAATCCAGTGGATAGTATTTTTAATTGTAAAGCCTTTACAGTTTTTGATCTTACTAAAACATTCTACAAAACAGATGAAAATGAAAATTCCAATGCTTTTATCAATATTTATTTTGATATATGCGAAATTGAAAAGCAGAGGATGGAGAAAAAATTAATTGATAATAATCAAAATATAGAAGTTATAAATGCTATTTATGAGGAAACTCTAAATAAAATGGATTCCATCACAAATCAATATCTAATTGATGTGAAATTAGGGAAGGATAAAAAAGAACTTAAAGAATGGAATGCATATGTATTAGAGAATTTGGGTATTGATAATATCAAAATGTTTATGCAAGCTGAATAGTATTTTGAAAATCAAAAGGCCTGATAGTCTAAAAGTTTACAATGTCCAAGAGTATTGATTTATATAGTTGTAAATCAGGGTTATTGATTTAGGTTTAATTTGGAACAATTCAATATTACCAATTTGAGTCAAATTCTATTTTTTGGATAGAAAAAAAACTAATTTTGTTGTTTAAAATTAAATAAAATGCAACAAAAAACATCTCTTATTGTGCTAATAATGACAGGGTTCTTCCTGATGAGTGTTAGCTATGCTGGAAATAATAAATCAGCAATTTCTGCTAAAAATGTAGAAACAGTAATTAAATCTATCCAAAAAGCTCAACCCACAGCCGATGCTAATCTCTTGAAAAAAGGGGTTGAACAAGTGGCTCGATTATGGAGAGAAAGCGATGGATCAGTAAATGAGTTTCAGTCTTTCTGTGAGAAAAACTATGTTTCCAATCCTGAGGAGCGAAAGCAGTTATTTTTGCGTTTCGATAGACATTATGAAGTATTATGGGGAAATCTACTCAAGTTACAATTAGAGTTAAACGAGCCCAATCATATGGATATTGGGGAGCTTACAGATGTGGATATGATGTTTGCAGCATACAATCCTCAAGCTCATTTGGCTGAAGATTTGTTTGCCAATAAAATTGCCTTTGTTACTGCCTTAAACTTCCCTGAAATGAGTCTGGATGAGAAGAACGAGTTAGGAAAAGACTGGGATAGTTTAGATTGGGCTTATGCCAGAATGGGAGATGTATTTACTTCTCGTATTCCAGCTTCTTTATTACAAGCTCGCTCAAATGCTGCTACAAAATCTGATGCTTATATTTCTGAGTATAATATTTATATGGGGCATGTGATTGGGAAAGATGGCGAAACACATTTTCCAGAAGATATGAAGTTAATTACCCATTGGAATTTACGCGATGAATTAAAGTCTAACTATAGCATTGAGAATGGAAATTTCAAGCAGGAAATGATTTATAAAGTGATGCAAAGAATCATCGACCAGAGCATTCCTGAAAAGGTGATTAATTCTCCTGAATATGACTGGGATATTTATAAGAATACTCTAGTTAAAAATGGAGATAATATCGACTTTAAATCGGAACCAGATACTCGCTATCAGCAATTACTCAATAACTTTCAAACCACTAAGGCTCTAGATGAATACTATCCTGCTTATCCAACTTATATGGAGCGTCGTTTTTCAGGAAACATGGAAATTCCGAAGGAAGAAGTGGAACGTATTTTTATTGATTTAGTATCCTCTGAGGAAGTTAAAGATTTAGCCAAATTTATCAAAAAGCAGTTGGGTCGCGATTTACGTCCTTACGATATTTGGTATAATGGTTTCAAAGCCAAAAGTTCTTTGTCTGAGGCAGAATTGAATGTAATCACTCAAGAGAAATATCCAAATCCAAAAGCTTTTGAAGCTGATATGCCACGCATGTTACAAGATTTACAATTCTCAGAAGAACAAGCTAAATTCTTAGCATCAAAAATACAAGTGGATGGTTCAAGAGGAGCAGGTCATGCTTGGGGAGCTGAGATGAAAGCTGAGAAAGCCAGATTGAGAACTAGAATTGGTGCTGAAGGAATGAACTACAAAGGTTATAATATTGCTGTTCATGAGTTTGGACATAATGTGGAACAAACCATCACTTTACACGATGTGGATTATTATATGTTGCGTGGAGTTCCAAACACTGCATTTACAGAAGCATTGGCGTTTATCTTTCAAAAGCGTGATTTAGAGTTGTTGAAGTTGGAAGAAAAGAATGATGCAAAAGTGCATTATATGGCTTTGGCCAATTTGTGGAGCTGTTATGAGATTATGGGCGTTTCTTTGGTTGATATGGCTGTTTGGGAATGGATGTATGCCAACCCAAATGCTACTGCAGCAGAACTTAAATTAGCGGTAATAGATATTGCCAAAGAGGTATGGAATAAATATTTTGCAGAAAATTTTGGTGTAAAAGATGCACCTATATTAGCGATCTATTCACATATGATTGACAATCCTCTTTACCTTTCGGCTTATCCAATCGGTCAATTAATCGATTTCCAAATTGAGCAACAATTAGAAGGGAAAGTATTTGCAGAGGAAGTAAATAGAATTTATTCTGAAGGAAGACTAACACCAAAGTATTGGATGGAAAATGCTGTAGGCAAAGAGCTCTCAACAGAACCACTATTGAAAGCTTCTCGTGGTGCTTTGAAATTTTTAAAGTAAAAATATAGCCTTTTGGCTTAAATGATATAGGGCGATCTTCTTTTTGGAGATTGCCCTTTTTTGTGAAGTTCTTTTTTATGCCATAGTTCAGAAGTTTCACACTTGTTTGTAAATTATTGATATCAGGAGTTTTATTAAGTGTTGGATGATTATAACATCAAGAAAATCTCTATTTTGTTATAATTTGATAATGAATAAGCTATAAGGCTGAATTAGCATGCGAAGCTTTAGTCATACTATTAAT
>JADGDY010000005.1 GCA_016744655.1 Bacteroidales bacterium
AAAAAAAGTTCTTTAAACATAGAGATTATCTTTTGTCATTACTACCAAAAAACAAATTGCAAAATGAAAATGAAACAGAAAACCAGGGTTTAAATGGAGGCAAAATCATCAATAATTCCCCTAATCCATTTTCTAATTCAACCAGTATATTCATAGCGCTTGAAAAAGCAGGAAAGGTTAACTTAAGGATCTGTAATATAAATGGAAAAGAGGTTAAAAATTTACGTTTTAAATTTGAGGAAGGAAAAAACCAAATTCCTGTTGATATGACAAATGAACCCGCAGGAATATATTACTATTCAATTTTTGTGGATGGAGTATATGTAGAGTCAAACAAGATGTTATTGATTAGATAGGGTGAAATTAGTTTTATAGATAAAAGGCCTGAACTATTATGTAATTCAGGCCTTTTGTTTTAGTTTATTTGCTCCTCTTCTTACTAGAAGTAGCCTTATGTTCTCTATTCATTTCAAATATATCGGTGCTAATAGAATAATCACCAATTAAATGGCGGCAGAAATAATCTGCCTTGCGCCAGAAGAAATAATCACCATGTCCTCCAAAACCATGTCGCTGACCAGTCATAATAAACAAGTCGAAGCGCTTATTGGCTTTAATTAAAGCATTGGCCATTCTTAAAGTATTTCCAGGATGTACATTATTGTCGATATCGCCAGTAACTAATAGCAAGTGACCTTTGAGGTTTTTCGCTAAATCGCTATTTTTCTCAATGTGATATACAAAAGTGGTATCTCCTTTATCTGATACTTTTTCTTCTACGCCATGGTGTCTTTCACTCCACCAACGGTTGTAGATATTATTCTCGTGATTACCAGCGGAAGAAACTGCTACTTTATAGAAATCAGGATATTGTAATAGGGCGGCTGTTGACATAAAGCCTCCACCAGAGTGACCTGAAATTCCTACTTTGTCAATATCGATAAAACCGTGACGATCAGCTAATTGCTCCACTACATATTTCTTGTCGGCTAAACCATAATCTCTTAAATCGCCATAACCATAGGTATGGTACCACTGAGATCTTGCTGGAGAGCCTCCTCTGTTTCCTAGGGAAATTACAATAAATCCTAACTGCGCCATTCTGTCGTTTCTATCCATACGAGGAGAGAATTTAAAGCTCATAGCCTCAGTTTGTGGACCAGGATACACATATTCCAAAATAGGATAAGTCTTGGTAGAGTCCATTTTAAATGGCTTATACATCACACCATGAATATCAGTAATACCATCTGCTGCTTTTGCCTTAAATGGCTCTGGGAATTTATATCCGGCAGCAAATAATGATGATAAATCGGCTGTTTCTAATTCCATCACTAAATTTCCAGAACGGTCTCTAATTTCCGATTTAGGAGTAGTATTTACTCTAGAATAGTTGTTGATGAAATAATTATAAGAATCACTTAATTTTGAGCTGTGGTAGTAATTTCCAGCATTTAATAATTTTGGCTGCCCACCTTTTAATGAAACACTATATTGGTGTGTGTAATATGGGTTTTCATTAGCTTCTTTTCCTTGTCCAGTGAAGAATAAGTTTCCAGATTTTTCATCCAACTTCGCAGAATATTCATCTGTTTTCCATGGTCCTGAAGTTAATTGACGAACTAGAGTTCCATCAATATCATATAAGTAAAAATGTCCCCAACCGGTACGCTCCGACCAATGGATAAATTGTTTTTCATTTTTGAATAGGATAGGAGTTCTGGTATCTAAATAGGTATTCATGCTTTCTTCTAGAATAACAGTTACTTCACCTGAGTTTAGATCAGCTACACAGAACTCAAACTTCTTTAAGTCACGGCTATTTCTAGTGAAATATAGTTTGTCAGATGATTCAGAAATCCATTGAGAAGCCATATAATCTGCTAACCTTTCCTTATTCGTTGTCGATTTTCTAGAAACACTAACCCACTGATTTTTGAATTTATTGGTTTGAATTCTTTTATGTTCTTTGGTTTCGGCATCAAAAACTAATAATTCAACTTCAGTGGTGTCTTTCTCACCAGGCATTTGGTATTTGTAAGTTTCCAATTTAGGACGAGGATTCTTCAATACATCAATCACCCATAATTCGTTAAGGTGACGGTCGTCGGAACGGGTTAAAGAGAATTTCTTAGAATCTTGAGACCAAGTGACCCAAGCCCCTCTTCTTTTCTTCATTTCTTTTTTAATCTCTTTCTCAGTGTCATTATTCTGAGCTGTATATCCACCTCCGTAGGCATAATTCTTTACACCATCGTTGGTTATTTGATGTTCAACAATTGTGGAATCTTTAAAATCCTCATCGTCTTTTTGTTTGTCCTCTTCTTCTTTTGCTTTTAGGTAATTGCTATAATCCATCCAATATAGATTATAGTTTCTAGCAAAGATGATCAAGCTATCGTTTGGTGAAATGTTAGCCCAGTCTGGGTTTTTAATCTCTTTTTTCCAATCTTCAACTTCTTTTAGTTCACCAGTTTCAATATTATATTCTAAATGAAAAACCTTTTTCTTAGGTTTGTCTTTCTTGGCTTTCTTCTTCTTATCGGCTTTTTTGTCTCCCTTTTTCTCGTCTTTCTCTTTCTTCTCACCGTCTTCTATCTCCAACTCTTTTTCTTCTTTCTTCACGTCTGTTGTATCAGCAACATCCTCTTTCTTTTTTTCTTCAAACTGAGTACTGGTTACATCAAAACGGAAGGTTTTATCGCCCTCTTGAAAATCTGGTTTGATTTTAGGAAGATGTTGAAGGTCGTAAGGATCTTTAGTAATTAAGGTCAACTGAGTAGCCATATGATGATTGTCGAAAAGAGGCTTTTTAGTTTTCTTTTCTAAATCAACAAGGTAATAGAAAGTACCTTTGGTTGTTTTGTATTGATACCAAAATTTGTCACCAGTTTCCAACCATTTTGGTCTTACATCGAGGCTAAAAACCATGTTTTTAATTTTGGTAGGACTAAAGCGTTCTGCCATTCGATAATCAGCTTTGTCAATGGGTGTTTTTTGAGCGAAACTAGAAAATAGAAACAAGCTCAATAGCAAAGTAAGCACAATACTTTTGTAGAATTGTAAGTTCATGTTTAATCGTTTAAATTTGTAATCTGTTGTTGGTTGGCTTGACAAAAATCTCGATGTAAATCTATCAAAAAAAGGGAAAGGAACTGAATTTATTTTTAAATTATTTTCTTTTATAAAACAAAACCCATCAGTAGGAAAAACTGACAGGTTTGTAAATACAATATTTTTGGGGAGGTTATTGAATGAGCAATCTCTGAGCTTTATAATCGCCGTTTGAGTTTGAGATTTTCACCACATATACTCCGCTGTGATATCTTGAGATGTTTAATTCCAGGTTGTTTTGGTTTTCTATGAGTTGAATAGACTGAATAAGTTCGCCAGACATATTAAATATTTCTACAAATCGAGCTTCATTTTCCAATAGTGAAATGTTTACTCTTGTTTTAGCTGGATTAGGGCTTAAAGTAAAATTTGGAGCTTTTCTTATTGATTCAATCCCGGTACAAATATCAACAGTAAGTTTCATTTCATCTGTTGTTGTATTGCCACCTTCTGCTGAAATGCTAAGAATAACTTCTCCATTAGCAATATCATTAGAGCCTGGTGTGTATATGGTTTCAGCTGTATTAGAACTACTAAATTCACCATCTCCGTCACTTGTCCAGCTAATACTTTCATAATTTGCAGCGAAGGCATTTAGATTTGCTGTTTCATTGCTACAGATAACTTGGTCTGGACCAGCATTTACAAGTGTGGTTAATACCGGTGGAATTTGAATAAAATCTACCCATCCTCTATCTTGTCCATCTGCTGTGTTTGCGTCTTTTTGGTAAGTCCACTGGAAACTGTGGTTTCCTTCGGTGATTTCAAATTCTGCAAAAGTCCAATCTCCTTCACCACTCCAGCTGGCTTGTTCATTTCCATCAATGGAGAACTTGAGAAAGTCATATCCAGCTTCACTACTTATCTTAGTATAAAAATTTATTGCTCCAGCAGCTCTGTTTTCTATTTCTAAAGTCATACTGGTAGTTTGGTTATGTGGAATAGCTCCTGAAACCGCTGATTTATCATTGTCCCAAGAAATGTCCTCATCTATTGTCCAAGGATTGGTCGACATACTAAATTCTTCTCCAAATTCACCATCCTCAAAGCTGATGGCTTCAGCAGGTAATAAAGCAAAATTGAATATATTATTGCCATCAGTAATATTTTGTTCCATATAAAGAGGAGCATAATCTTCTTTAGAAACTCTAATTTGGTAATTACTAAAGCTGACTTCAGTTACTTCGTAAACGCCATTTGCATCAGTATAGCTAGGAATAATAGGCGTATTCAGGATACTAATTTCTGCACCTTCAATATTTTCTCCTGTATTACCATCTATTACACTACCATAAATAGGTCCACTTGCAGCACGTTCTAAATATACATCTTGAATGGTTATTTCATCTGCTAATATTTCTAATGACGTGAAAGTCTGAGGAATATATCCGTATGCGGAAAATGTAACATCGTATTCATCTTCTAATAATAAACGATAGTAAGCTCCAAAATTTGCATTGCTCTTATAAGGTTCTCTAAAATTACCTTGATCGTCGAGACCATCTATAAATACTTCTGCCACGACTGGTTCGTTAGTTTCAGCATCATAAACATGACCTCTAAGTGTTTGATGATTTGCTCTATTTAAAACCATGAGAGCGGCCTCAATATTATCTTCTACAATTTGAGGAACCTGGCTTGCAGAAGGAATGAATTGTTGAGCAAGCTCTACACAGTAACAGAAAATTCCATGTTTACCATAGGCCCAATCATCTGTAATACCGGCCGCAGGATACAAATCATTTGATTGTTGCGGTAAATAATGGCCTGAACCAGTTATTTTAGGAATACTTTCTGCCATATTTACTCCAAGTTCTTGCATAGCAAAATGATCAGGAGCTTGTGCATTTGCAGAATATGCATATGGCCATAAAACTAGCTCACTATAACTATGGTAGGAAATGCCTGCAGTGAAATGATGGCTAGCCATAAGCTCTTTCATGGCGTATAATTCAGGCTCAGAAAAGGCACTAGGACCATGATAAGTATCTTCGTTAGGATCTGCTGATGCTCCAGAGCTTCCAAATTCCCAACCATAGTTCCTGTTTGGGTCAACACCATCCGGGCCATCGCTAACATGTGAGAACATTTCATCGCCATTATTATCTGCAGCGTTTTTTCTCCACCAGGTATTTAGTTGGTCGAGTACTACTTCGTGTCCGTCAGGGTTTACAATAGGTACAATATAAATTTCTGAAGAGTTCACCATATTTGTGATTTCATCATCACTGCCATAGTTATCAAGCAAATGATTAATAATTCCCATGACCACTTCGGTAGAAATAGGTTCACGAGCATGATGAGCTCCCATATAAAAAACAGAAGGTTCATCTTCAGTTTCGTTCACATTATCCGATATTTTTAGCATCCAAACATCGTGTTGGTAATCCTCATATTGCGTCATGCCGCTATCGAAATACTCTTTTCCATGACTGTCTGCTATGTCAGATAATGAACAGATTTCTGGATGATCAATTACAATCTGTTGCAATTCGACAACCACCTCATCATAGGTTCTATAGCCATCTATTTCTTTTGTTTGAGCTAAATGAGCTTTGTTTTTTTCTGCTGTTTGGGTAATGATTAATTGAAAGCCCTCATTAATAAGTTCATCATGTTTTTCTTGACTAACCAAAGCATCAATATACAAGCCTTCTCTAAAAGCTGTTATTTCTAATTTCTTTTCATTAAAGATTTTAAGTTCTGTAGTACCTGCATTTTCTAAGCGCACAATCAATTGATTTTGTGCGTAAACTTGAAAAGAAAATATTAAACTGATAGTAAAGAGTAAAATGTTTTTCATAGCATCTGTATTGCGATAGTGTTTAATGGATTATAAGACCAATAACTTAAATTTGAGTTGCCAAATATATTGATATTTTTTCCTTTTATCACATTAGTATGCTTTTTTGTACTTTCGCCAAATGAATCACGTAAGACCAAAAAAACAACTCGGACAACATTTTTTGACCGATAAAAGTATTGCAGCTAAAATTGTAAATGCCTTAGACAAGAATACTCAAAACCTATTGGAAATTGGTCCAGGAACGGGTGTTCTTACCGATTTTATATTGGAGAAGCCTATTGATAATTTTCAAATAATTGAAATTGATAGAGAATCAGTAGCCTACTTGTTAGAAGTTCATCCAGAACTAAAGGATCAATTAATTTTAGGTGATTTTCTTCGAATTAATTTAGAGGAGGTTTTCCCAGAGAAATACTCTATAGTTGGAAATTTCCCATATAATATTAGTTCTCAGATTTTATTTAAAGTTTGGGACGATAGACATAAAGTTGACGAGGTGGTTGGTATGTTCCAGAAAGAGGTAGCAGAACGAGTGGCTGCTGGTCCTGGATCAAAAACCTATGGTATTCTTAGTGTATTACTTCAAGCTTTTTATGACATTGAATATCTTTTCACTGTGAATGAAGATGTTTTTAACCCACCACCAAAAGTTAAGTCTGGTGTGATTCGATTGAAGAGAAATCAGGTGAAAGAATTAGCCTGTAATGAAAAGCTCTTTAAAACTGTTATAAAAACTGCTTTTGGACAAAGAAGAAAAACCATTGCCAACTCCTTAAAAACTATGGGTTTTAAAGATCATTTGGATGAATTGGGTCATTTGGCAATTAAAAGACCTGAACAACTTGGTGTTGCAGAGTTTATTGAAATTACCAATGTGCTTTCGTAAGAAAAATGAAGTGCGAAGCTTGAAGCATGAAGTTGAAAGTCAGAAGTGAGAATCAAAAGCTAATTGCTAACAACAAAAGACTAACAGCCAATACCTCTAAAAAGCAAAGTGTACACCACCCATAAATCCAATACTCTGTACTGGGTATTCATACCAAACATGGTACTGGTCAGAGAAAATATTGGTAACTTTCAAGAAGAATCCTAAGTCTTTATTAAGGTGGTAATCGGCCATTAAGCTGAAATCCATCCATGGTTCTACTGTTTTTTCTCCTTGATATAGGTTGTACATTTTTGATTGACCTAAAAGTAAAGCTGTTACTTTTAAATTTTCTAGCACATAATATCCAACTTTTAGCTTATAAGTAAAAGATGGTTTTTGCCAAGCTCTAGTAGCTGTGTCCATGGTGAAGGATTGATATTTCCCCATGAGTTCCACATTCCATCTTTCTGTTTTGAAATTTGCTTCTAATCCAGCTCCCAATTGTTGTCCACCATCGTAAATTACAGTAAAGGTATTATGAAAAGGTGCTGATATATCAGTGACATACATGGGCATATTTTCAAAAGCTGCAGTTTCAATAAAAGCATGATAGTCGAGGAAACTCAAATAATGTCCTTTTAAACCTGCTTTTACTTGGTATTTATACTCAGTATACATCAATGGAACAACTGGGCTAATAAAATTGTTTTCATTACTTAAACCATATACGCTATAGTTATAGATTCCTCCATTTAAATGAGCATAGAGCAATAGTTGGTCACCCATTAATCCTACTTCTAATTTAATTCTTGGGGCTACTCTAACATTAGAATTACTATCTAAGCCCATACTAAGTTTTGCGCCAACTTCAAGCAGTAGGTTTTCTTGCTTTATCTGGTAATATGGAGCAATATCATATAAGCCATGAAAATAACTCTCAGAACTATCAATAGAAGGAGTGAGGCCTGAAAAATTAAACTTGGTGCTGTAGGTTTGAGCTTTGAATGCAATTCCGATATGTTGTTGGTCTACATCAATCCATTCTACTGGATGTTCGTAATAAGCATCAATATCTATCAAGTGCTCTGAGGTTTTGAATATATCCCAAAAATACTTGTAACCCAATTGTATTTTCCAATCGCGATATTTGGTATCAAAGTTCCCAAGGATATCCATATTGAAGCCAATATGAGAAAACACCTGGTTAATATCATCTTTGAAATCATTGGTAGTTTTGTCATGTTGTATGGGATAGTCTTCTAGTCTAAATCCATATTGGTGAATTTGATTTCTTTTATAATCGATAGCTAGGTTTGTAGTTTGTTTTCTTCTCACACTTTTTGTCCATACTTTAGCTGTAGTTAAAGAGCTTCCATTGTATGCATATTCATCTAAACCACCATTTGTGGAATAATGACGAACATGTACTCCAACTTGTGAAGTTTTACTCATTTCGCTATTCACAAATAATTCTCCATAAATACTATTGTATAAGCCATAACCTGCTTTTGCAAAGTTTTGCGCATATTTGGGGTTTTTTCTATCGATGAATTTAGCCGCAGTTAATTTCTCTAAAGAATAATTAGTTTCAAATAGTTGAGCTGTGGTTAGATAGTCTATTTTAATCTTCTGAGTTGTATTGGTATCTGCCTTTGGTTGGAAATTCAGCTTTTGAGCCTTGCTAATACTTGGGTTAAAAGGAGCAATTACCATTACCTCTTCATCAGTCTCCATTTCTTCAACCTGTGCAGAAACAAAAAGAGGAGTGAGGAATAGAGCGGCTAATACAATTCTAAAGCCTATTTTAAAACTACTGATATATTTTTGATGATATGTTTTCATAATGATGAATCTTAAAAATTAAGGCTATTGTTGATCTGATTCTATTGTTACGCTGTCTGTTTCCACTGGTGAACTCATTTCTCGTTCTTCTATGGCTTCTAATTCTTCCACCACTTTCTTTTTCTTAAGAGCCATATTTACAAGAACAGAATCCTCTTGGTTATCTATAATGCTTTGCAGCGTCTGGCGTGCCTGGAATGTGTTTCCATATTTAACATAGATATCTGCTAATAAAATAAACCCCTTCGTTATCCATTCGTCATAGGAGCCATGTTCGTTGATGAGTTCAAAAACGAGTTTTTCAGAATCTTTATAGTTTGTTAGTTTGTATTGAATTAAAGCTTGGTAATATTTTGCTTCAGCAGCACTTTCACCTTGCATTAAGTTCGAAACAATAGTGTATTCTCGACTAGCTAAACTCAAATCGCCAGTTTTTAGCGCTGCATGGGCCATATAACTGTGGGCTTTTTTCATAGTTGGTTCAGAAACTACTTTTGAAGTGAGTATGGTTTTTCCAATAACCAATACGCTATCATTTTGTCCCATTTGTTGGAAACATTCAAGCTGTCCATCAAGACTTTCTGAAAGATAAATTTCGCTAGAAGCAATATTGAAAAGTTGTTGGTAATTCCTCAATGCCATTCCATAGCTTTTGTTGTATCTATAGATTCTAGCAGATTTTAGTAGTGAGGATTCTCTAAAAGCAGCTTTTGAGTTTTCGAGTACAAATTGATAATCTAGAAGAGCTAAATCATATTCAGTGCTTTTCATTAAACACTCACCCCTATAGAAATGCGCATTAATACTGAAAGCCCCCTGAGGATACTTCTCTAAATAAGTATTAAAACCCGGGACAGCGGCTTGGCAATTCCCGTTCATGTATACATTTTCTGTTGCCATATAGGTAATGCTGTCTTGTTCGTTATTGGTGATATTCACAAAAGGAATATTCTTAACATAAACGAAGAAATCATCTGCCGCATTTGATTCTACATATATATTTCTAATACTCACTAAGGCTTCTTTTGATTCTTTCGTTCCAGAATAGTTGGTAACCACTTGTTTTAGAACTTTTAAAGCATCCTCATTTTTGTCCATATTGTAATAAGTCAAGCCGATCTTTAATAATGCTTGTCTTTTAAAAGGGCTATTGGGGTAATTGGTAACCAGATTGTTAAAACTATTGATGGCTTTTTGATTGTGTTCGAAAATTAGAAATGTGGTTCCTAATTCATATAAAGCATCATCTGCTAAATTAGATTTTGGGTAAAGGGAATAGAAGTAGCTAAGCTCATCGGATTTTTGCTGTAGATTTCCATCTCCACCATAGGCCAATGCTCTTTGGTATAAAGCATAATCTGCATTGGATTGTTTTAAGTCGTAGGCCGAACCATAATAAGAAATGGCATTCCTAAAGTCTTTAAGCAAATAGTAACAATCGCCACTTCTTAGGTGGGCATCTGCTACTAGCTTCTTCTGTGACTTTCTATCGTTTATCACTTTTGAAAACCATTCAATAGCGTTGGTATAATCATCTAATCTATAATAAGCAAAAGCAATATTGTAGTTTAGTTTATCTGATTCACTTATTTGTTTGATTTTATAATCAGAAGCTAGTTCTTTCCAAGCTTTAATGGCTTTGTAATAGCTCTTCATTTGATATTGACAATCTGCTGCCCAATATTTTGCTTGAAGATTCATCTTTTTATCCATTGGATATTTGGATGATTTCTTGAATAAATCAAAAGCATCTGCAAACCTAGATTCTTGATAGAGTTCTGTAGCTCTATTGAAGGCAATTCTTTGGTAGGCTCTGTTTAAATCATCACTTCTATTTGGAATGCTCTCTATTGCGGTTAATGCACCTTTGTAATTCTTAGAGGAAAGGAATAAATTAACCAGATAGCCATAAGCTTCATTTTTTCTTGGTGAATTAGGGTAATTTGTAATATAAGTATCAATAGCAGTAATGGCTCTGTTATATGGGTCATTGCTCAACTCAAAGGATATTTTTGCAAAGTTGAACATGGCGTCTTCTTGAATGGTTTTGTCAAAATCCATTTGATATGCTGCGTAGAAAGCTTTCCCGGCAAATTCTTTCTGATTTGTTTTTAGGTAACAGTTTCCTAAATTATATAAGGCATTTTGAGCCAATGCACTGGGTTTGTTTCTTACCTTTTCGAAATACTTAATGGCTTTCTCATAATTTCCAATTTCCATGTATGCATAAGCCAATTGGTAATAGTCCGATTTCTCATAGCCAGAGTTGCTATTCGACTTGTAATACTGGAGGTACTCCAAAGACTCATTATACTTTTCTTGCTTGAAATAAGCATCGCCAACTAATTTAGCTATTTCATTCTTTCTAGGTCCTTTAGCCTCCTCGAACAATTTTGGAGCTGTTTCTAATAGCTTGTCATAATTCTCTTCTTGATAGTATATTTGACAGATATAGTAGGGTACTATTGATTTGAAAGTTGAGTTTTCTTGTAGACTTTCGAATCCTTTTAGTGCGGAAGGAAAATTCTTCTCATCATAGTTGATATGAGCATAATAGTATGTTGCTGATGGGGCATAAGACGATTTGCTATCTTTAACTTTATAGAAATTGGGTTTGGCTTTTTTCGACTTGTCAGTCATAAAGTAACTATAAGCCAACTTGAAGAAATATGTTTCTCGATCTTCTTTTTCTAAATTTGCGGGGCGAACTTGTTCATATTCAACTACAGCATTTTTAAATTTCTTATGTTTAAAATAATAGTCTCCTCTAACTTTTTTTAAAGTCTCTAGCTTACTATAATGAGGATAGTCATTTTCAAATTTCTCTACCAAACCAGGTCCTTCTCTAAGGTCTAATTTAAGAGAGATTAATGCATTGTAATAGTTTAGATCTGCTGATTGGCTTAGATTATTTTCTTCTTTTTTTAAATCTCTTATAAGCGTTTGTGCCGCTAAAAGTCTATTGTTTTCAATCAAATCACTCAAAAGCAATTGTTGTGAAAGAAACTCTTTATCGGCCTGTGAACTTTGGGCAGATAGATTTGGAGCTACAAAAAGAATTAATGAAAAGCTTAGTATGCTATAGAATAATATTTTTCGCATGGTCATAGTATTTGATATTGCTAAATTACCAACAAATAAAAACTAGCTCATGTCTAGTTTCTATAAATGATAACATCATATTGTTGATAAACGAAAAGATTATGAAAATCGTATAACAAAAAAAGAGCCACTCTTTTGGAGTGGCTCTTTTAGAATATGTTTAGAAGTAATTATTTTACTAAGAATCTAATTACTTTACTTTCGTTATTTTGACTTAATTCTAAGAAATAGATACCTTCTGTTAAGCTTTCAATATTAATGGTTTCGTTAAACATTCCTGTATTAACATCAACTGATTGAGTAGAAATTGTTTTTCCTAAAACATCAGAAATAATAATGTTTAAGTTGCCACTTTCCTTAGCCAAAAATGATAGAGCCATAGTAGTACTAGCTGGATTCGGGAATAAACTAACTTCACTAATATTAGTTAAATCTTCAACACCTACGTTGATTACATTGAAAGTGAATGTTTCAGCAAATTCTGAATCATTATTCTCTCTCTTTGCTTTTACAGACCAATAATATGATGTGTTTCTATCTAACTCAGGAAGAGGGTAACTATTTGTAGTACCATTAGTAGTATAAGTTGTACCATCAGATAGATCTCCATTTTCACTTAAAATAATTTCATAACCATTTGCACCTTCAATTAATTCCCATTCTAATCTAGGTCTTAATGTATTTACGTTAGCATTGTTTTCAGGTTCAGTAAGTTCTGGTGCAACAATCATTGTGAATTTATTCACTTCAGACCAAGGAGATGTACTAGTTGGAGTAGTAGCTTTAACTTTCCACCAATAATCTAAACCAAATTTTAGAAAATCAGGTTCAGTTTCATCAGCTGGAGTTGTGATAATAATTGGTTCTGAAAAAGCTTCATCAGTACTTACTTCTACAGTATACTCGAATAGATCATTATCTTCACCATCTAGTTTGTATTCACCTAAGGCATCCCATTTTAGCAGTAAATCAAATTCTTCATCAGTTGAATTATTATTTGGTTTGTCTAAAGTAACAGTAGGAACGGTTTCGAATTCTCTAATTTCCGACCAAGGTCCAAATCCATCAGCATGCATTGCTCTAACTCTCCAATAATGGACTTTTCCAAAAAGTAAATAATCTGTTTCTTTAATAAATACAACACCTTCAGCATTAATCATGCTATAATAAGGACTATCAAAAGTATTTACTGTATCAATCTGGATATCAAATCCACCAACTCCATCAATATCTTCTCCATTACTTCTTGATTTCCACTTTAACTCTGCAAGAATATCGATATCGTCTTTACCATCGTTAGGTTTAGAGAGTTCAATTTCAGTAAAGATAGAAAATGAATATGTTTCACTCCAATCTGAAGCACCATTATCATCTTTAGCTTTAACTCTCCAAAAATATTCTTGACCAAAAAGTAAATTGCTATTAAAATAAGCTGATAGTTTGTTTTGGTCTTCATCAACAACTAAGTCAGTGAAACTAGCGTCTGTTGCTAATTGTACATGATAGGTGATTTCTCCAATACCTGAAACGGCAACCCAGTTCAATATTGCATTAGGCATACCTGTTTCAAATTCATTTTCTGGTGATGTAAGTTGCGGTACTGTAACTTTTTGAGCGAATGTTAGTTGTACCACTAATAACATGATAAATATTCCGTAAAATTTCTTCATCATTATATCTTTTATATATTATTAACTATTTAGAAATAACCAATTTTGTTTGGTATTGTTTTTGACCATCTGTTAGTCTAACAATATAAGAACCATTTTGTAATTCGTATAAATCAAGTTCTAAATTTGACTTGCTAGTTTGGTTATCGAATCGTTGACTTTTTATTAATTTACCACTCAGGTCAAATATATCTACATGAACAAAAGTGTTGTTTGTAGAGTTATAAGCAATACTTATTTGGTTTTGAGCTGGATTTGGATAAAGTTCAATGCTACTCTCATTAGCACTAGGAGTATTAAATTCTTCAAATCCAATAAATTGTTTACTTACATAAGCACCATTACCAAATGTTCCAACATAGATTGCTCTATAATTATTTGCACCAGGGTAATATATGTATGAATCTCCAATTGGGTATGAAACTGTGGGCCAATTTACATTTTGTTGTTTTATTGCATATACTGGAACATTTCCAAACATTGCGTCTTCAAAAAACCATTCTACATTATTTTCATTGAAAGAAGATGTAATAAACATTCCATTTTCAGTTCCAATAAAAACGAGACCGTCAGTGTCAACTTCAAAAGAAGATGTGTAGACAGGCATTTGAGGAAGGTTACCTTGAATACTAGTAAAAGCTGGAGAATCACTCATTCCATTTGTTGAAGCAAATACATAATCAGAATTACCATAGTTTCCTAATGTGAAAACAATATTTTCTGCATTTTTAGGATCAACTGAAATAGAAGTAACAGATTGAGATGTAGTTAAAACAATCTCAGTTGTAGCAATAATACACCCTGGACTATCGATATCTGCTTGTTCTTTTGAATGTGCTCTAGAAATATTTGATAACCTATATAATTTGCCTTCTAGTGTACCAACCCAAAGGTAATTAGCATCGGCAGAATAAGACATGCTTGATGGGATACCCTCGATTGCACCAATTTGCCACCAAGTAGGTACGGCAGTGTAATCAAGCATTCCTGTTGTCATATGGACTCCATCTTCTGTCGCAATAAATGCTTTTGTAGTGACGATGTCACGTACTATTATTGTTTCAGCTGAATCAACATCCTGCTCCAAAACAGTAAGGAAAGGAAAGTCATATGTACTACTCAAAGCATAAACTTCTTCGCCTGCTTCATATGCTCTGGCTCTTGCAAAAAATTCTGCTGTATCTGTTGAATATGGGTCATTTGTAGTTTCCCACATTAAAAATGGTGTTATAAATTCATTTCCTAATTTTACAGAACCTAAAATTGTAGGATCTTGGTTAACACCTTCGTCTTCTGATCTCCAGAAATTTCCTGCCTCGTCGGAACAAACAACAAATTCTGGGTTAATAAAACTAATATGACTGTTACCACCCGTAGCGGCAGTAGCTGTTCCAAATTTACCTGTAAGCATTTCAATAGCTTGTTTGGAACCATTATCTTCAATTCTATGAATACCATTAAGTTGAGAACCAGCAAGTACACTGCCCCATTTTGAAGCATTGATGTTAAAATACTCAGAAGTATTATATCCACGATTTATGATTTCAAGACTTGAAAAGTCATTTTTTGTAATACTTAAACCTCCATCACTGCCTATAATAACATTTCCATCATTTGAGTAATCAAAAACTATGGTGTTGATACCAAAATGCACATATTTTGAAGTTGTACCTGTTGGATAAGGAGGGAAAAAACCATTTGTTATTTGTGTCCAGTTATAGTAACCAGTTGGTTGTGATTCATATCCTTCGTATACATCATAAGCACCTAAATATACTTTCTTTTCGTTATTAGGAGAAACTGCAATGGCATTGTTTCTTAAACCATGACCATTGAATATATCAGCTAAATTAGATCCACCGGGATAAACGACTCTCCATGTTTGACCTTTGTCAATCGTAACATATACATTAAATAAAGCCCCATCAGCGTTAACATAACTAGCATAAATATAATCTGCATTAGTTCGAGAAATATCAAACTTGATGTTTCCAAATGTTCCCAATGGTAACATTCCATCTTCTTCACCAGATAATAGAGTGAAATCCGTAGAGCTACCTGAAGAAATATACGTATTTCCTGAAACTGCAGTAATTATTGAACCATTTTTAACTACAATATCACAGCTGTTACCGGTTAATTCGGTGTCACCTGATTTGGCAGTTGACCAAGTAGATCCATTATAATACTTCAAACCTGTATTAGTTGCAGCATATATGTTTCCAGAACCATCAATAGCTAGTTTTTGAATGAAAGCCCAATCTCCTTCAATGTTTGTGCCATCAGGAGAAGTTCCTTCCATTAACTCAAATGTAGTACCATTAGTTGATTTGTAAATACCTTTACCAATTGTACTACCTTCTGATAATACATCAGCAGCAGGCTCAAGACTAACTCCTGTTCCAACATAGATTGTTCCATTGTCTGCTTGGCAGATAGTAGAAACATTCAATACTTCATCTAATTGAATCATGGACCATGTGGCACCATAGTTTGTAGATGTCCACAATCCTCCAGAAGTGCTTCCGGTGATAAATGTGTTGCCACTTGCATCTTGATTGTCGATGATAAATGCTTTTGTAGGTCCACTATAATTAAGAGGTCCCATCGAAGTCCATTCGTAAGTGGATGCTTGCGATTTATAATTTTTCATTTGCTGAACAGCTTCTCTTGCTGAAACCACATCTGCAACAGATAATGTTTCTGTTTGCTGATTGTTCTTGATCTTAGCTAAATAATCGCTAGAAGTCATTTTTGATTTCTTGTTGGTAGGATTATTGTCATTTCCATCAACAGAAAAGGCCATCAAAACTGATGTTAAACCTGCAAGAAAAACTACAAAGGTAAATCGTAAAAATCTATTTTTCATACCCGCTTGTTTTTATTTTGAATTAATTTCGTAATATTTCTAAAATAGTGGCACAAGGTACATTAAATTTGATTGATTACAAACTTTAGAATTCAATTTATTTTAACATAAATTAAGGTTTTATTGATGTTTTACATCTATTTGTGTTAAAATTCATTAACAAACCTTAATTGACATCTGCTTGTGTTGCTTTATTGCTTTGTAACTATCAGAAAACAAGTGGAATGTGTTGGTTTGGGAAGTGGTTTTTGCTCTCGGTGTTTCGCTTAGTTGGAGAATTTTAAATTAGGGGAATCTTTTAAGTACAAATGGCTATAATCATACATTTGAGCCAATAATTAGGGGTAAAATGAATAAGAATTTATGATTTTGAAAGTGATTTTTGTAGTTAAAATGTCGTGTCAGCACTATTTAGTTGATAAAAATGACCCAAAATCACTAGATAATTTCGATGTTTTCACTCTCAATCCAACCAATGCTACCGTTCTGAATTTTGATTTTCTTCCACACGCCAACCTGATCAAGGATGCTTACTTTTGTTCCTTCATGAATCACAAATAAATCTACACTGCTTTTTGCGGGGGAACTTTTTACGGTAATACTGGGAGTGAAAATAATGGCTTCATCATGTTGTTTAAAAGAATCGTATTTTTGATAAGTCATAAAGAACGTGAAAAATGAAAATCCTAAAAACAACATTGCAAACCAAAAACCTACTTTTTTTATAATAGTTTTACTAGATAAGAAGTAAACTGTTAGTAGTAAGGTGAAAATGGCAAATAACACTAATCCAATTTTTGCCCAAGTATCTATGGGGAAATGATTGTACAGACTTTTATACCATTCGATGAAGAATAATCTTGGGATTTCTTCAATTCTATCTGGAATCATTGAGTTACAGAGTTGAAGATTAAAAAGAATATTTTCATCGCTTGGTTTCAGCTTTAATGCTTTCTCATAGTACAATATAGCACTTGGTATTTCTTGTAATTTGAAATAGGTATTTCCCAAGTTATAGTATAGCTCTGGTGATTGATACCCACTATCAATAATAGATTGATAGACTACAGCAGCAGTATCATATTTAGCTCCAGAATACAAATTTTGAGCGGTGGTTAATTTGCTCGAAAAATCTTGAGCAATAGACCCAATCGAGAATAAGAGCGCAAGACAAGTAATAATGATTTTCCCTTTCATGTTTCTTATTATTTTAATTGGTCTTCTATTTTGCTAATAATATTTAAGCCCTGCTGGTAGACTTTTTCCATCATGCTATCTTTATCGCCAGGTGCAAATCGTGCAAATTCACTATTGTTAAGTGTATCAATGAATTCTTTAATGACTTCTTCGCTTACTCCTTTTTCTGATAAACGTCCATTAACAGTGTCTATGGACAATTCTGCTACTGGTATATTGAATTTATCACTTACATAACCCCAGAGCGCTTGACCTATCTCATTATAGAATTCAGCTTCTTCATGTGCTTTTAGAAATTCATGAGATTTTTTTAATCGCTTCTTGGCCACTTTAGTAGCGTTTTTGTTTTTCATTAAACTTGTGTTTCCTCTCCTTTTGCTTTCTCTTTTCCACAGCAAAACTATAAAGAACATAATAATGATAGGACTTAATAAAAGTAAATAGAAAATATATGATCCAAAGAAAAAATGCTCATAAGGCTCCAATTCAAAAGGCATTAAAAATATATATCTAATATCTTTCCCTATATACCTAATGTCTTCTTTGGAGCTTCCTCCGTAAGTTACATTTTGCTGGTTCGAATTATTGGATTTTGTAACCTTAATTTCATAAGAATCACTAGTTAATTCTTTGTATTGTTTTTTAACGGGATCGAAATATGAGAACCCGACTGAAGGGATTTTGTAGGTTCCTGCACTTCTGGGAATTACAATGTATTCATATGTCTTGTATCCAGATATTCCTTCTTTATTTTTTCTGGTTTTTGTGGAAACCTTTGGATCGTAAACTTCAAAATCAGGTGGGAATTTGATGTTTAAATCTGGTAATAAATCGACATTTCCTTGACCGCTAATTGTATATTTTAAGGTAATAGCTTCATTAGCCATCAGTTCTCTGTGATCGATATTTGAACCTAAAGAATACTGTCCAATAGCACCAGTAAAATTTGTTGGTTTATTTGCTTTAGGAAGGTCTTTTATTTGAATACTAAGTTTATTTGAGAATAGTGTTTTTTCAATGTTTCTAAAGTTATTACTGAAAAATGGATCGTTGAAGAAACTGTCAAAGAATGGGTCGTTTGAAGAGGTTCTTTTTTTAGTCGTTTGAACCTGAACCACACAAGATAGTGACATTGGTTCTATTTCTTGTGTTCCTGTTTTTTGAGAAAATAGAGCTGTTTTTTTTAAGTCAGCAACTATGTATTCTTCTCCGTTTATAATTTCGTTTCTCTGTTTAAGATTTCCATTGTTTTCCTGTAATTCAACATTCCAGAATCCATTAAAAGAAGATAATTTGTCAATACTTAAATTAGAAACCGGAACTTTTGTGTAGATTCTATATGTTACAATGATTTGTTCTCCTAAATATGCAGATTTTTTATTAGTAAAAGCCTTTATATAAACATCATTAGCTTTTAATGTTCCATTCTTTTGACTTGATTTGTTTTGACCTTGCGAAGTCGAATTCTGATTCTGTTCAGCTTTAATAACGTTTATACTTTTTTGTTTCGTTTGATAAATTTTACCATTAACTTTAACCTTAGCCGGTGGGATTTCTATTTTTCCCTCTTGTGAAGCAGCAAGTATATAGGTATAACTAATGTTTATATTTTGAGAAACCTTTCCGTTAACAATTTGAATGCTGCTATTTTGACCTCTACTTGGACCACTTAAAATTTGAAATCCTGATAAGGTTGGAGGAGTAAATTGATCCACATCAGCATTAATTTGATAAGTGAGTCTGAATCGCTCTCCAAGGCGCACTTGTTGAGGTGCAGATACCTTGAAGTCCACTTCGGCTGCTTGCATATCTATACTAGATAAGCCAAAGAGGAGGATGAAAAATATGATGATTCGCTTCATGTTATTTTAAGTATTCTCTAAAATTAGTTGGCAAAAATAAACATTACCTATATATTTCCTATACCAAAGCGCAAAGTTTCAATGTCTAAGCTGTTTTACCAGTCCTTTTCAGACTTTATTACTTTCGCGTTCTTCTTCTTTTCTTTCTTTAATTTCTCTAAGGTCTTTTTCTCATTATTCTTCAAAGCCTCAAGCATTCGTTCTGCATCTTTCTTGCTGATTTTTTGCGCTTGCTGCTCGTTTTGTTGACCTTGCTGGTTTTTCTGATCTTGTTGCTGCTGATCTTGATTTTTTTGATCTTGCTGCTGATCTTGGTTTTGCTCTTGTTGATCTTTATTCTGATCTTGCTGATCCTGGTTTTGGTCCTGCTGATCTTGATTCTGATCCTGTTTATCTTGATCTTTCTCTTGATCGTCTTTATTTTGATCTTGATTTTGCTGCTGTTGTTGCGCTTGCTTTTGTCGTGCGTATTCCAAATTATAGCGTGCCTCTTCATTCCTTGGGTTAAACTTTAAAGATTGCTTAAAAGCAGCAATGCTTTCGTCTAGTTTGTTGTCCTTTAGAAATGAATTTCCAAGATTATATAAGGTATTTGACTTGTCTGTATTCGAAGCCTTTTCTATATTGTTGCTCGCAAATACTTCTGCTGCTTTTTCGTAGTTTTCTTGTTCGTATAAAGCATCCCCTAAATTGAATTGCGCGGATGTTTTCTTAGGGTTTTTATCTAAGGCTTTACGGTAATTGATTTCTGCTTCGTTATAATTCCCACTTTGAAAGTCTTTGTTTCCTTGACGAACCAAATTTTTATCTGATTGCGCTATTGATATCGATGGTAAAATAATACCCAATATCATAAAAAACAAGACTATATCTTTTCTTTGCTTATTCATTGTTGCTTGTTTTTGTTTCGAAAATATTTATTCTGCCAGATAATTTGCTGCGCTTATCGGAGATAAAAAGGTCTAATACTAGAATTAACAAGGCTAAGGCTAAGAATATCTGAAAGCGATCTTCATAATCAGAGAAGATTTTAGCTTCATACTTTTGTTTCTCCATTTTGTTGATGCGATCAAAAACATCTTTTAAACCAGCAGTTGTATTGTTGGCTCTAACATATATACCCTTGCCAGCAGCGGCTACTTTTTGAAGCGTGATTTCGTCTAGCTTGGTAACTACAGTTTTACCACTGAGGTCTTTTTTGAAACCCGTCTTTTTCCCATTTGAAAAAGTTGGAATAGGAGCTCCTTCGGGTAGTCCAATACCAATAGTATAAACGCTAATGTTATTTTTGACAGCCTCCTCAGCTGCTGCAACAGGATTATCATCATGATCTTCACCATCTGTTATCACAATAATCGCTTTATCGTGTTTGCTCTTTTCAAAAGCTTCCATGGAAAGATTGATAGCTTGGCCAATACTAGTTCCTTGAGTTGGCACCACATCGGTATCAATAGTGTTGATGAATAATTTAGCTGCACTGTAATCTGAGGTGATGGGTAATTGAGTATAAGCTCTTCCGGCAAATACTACGATTCCTATTCTGTCTCCTTCCAACTTGTCAACTAATTTACTGATGGCTCGTTTTGCTCTTTCTAACCTGTTGGGTTTTATATCCTCAGCCAACATACTATTAGAAACATCCAAAGCAATCATGAGGTCTACACCTTGTCTTTCTACCTTTTCTAGTTTGCTTCCTACTTGAGGATTGGCCAAACCAATTATGATGAGTATATATATTAAGGAGTATACTCCGAATTTCCACCACAATTTCTGCTTGGGTTGTTCTGGCATTAATCTTTTAATCAATCCTAGTTCACCCAGCTTTTTCATTCTAGCTTTCCTTTGCAAAATCATATAATAGAAAAGCACGAAGAAAACCGGCAAGGCTGCGAGCCAATACAAAAAGCTTATGTCTTCAAATTTTATCATTTATAATTTCTTAAGGCAATGTTTTTAACCATGTATACTTTAATATAAGGAGTAAAAGAAATAATAAAGCAGCTGCAATAGCCCAAATATGAAATTCCTCTCCTTTTTTACTGAAAACCGTTACATCAATCTTCGACTTCTCTAATTCATCAATGGCCTGATAGATTTCCTGTAACTTTTTGTTACTGGTAGCTCTAAAATATCTGCCATCTGTTAATGCAGCGACTTGCTTCAGTAGCGGCTCATCAATTTTCACTTCCATTTGTTGCATTTGTGTTCCAAATGGAGTTTGAACTGGGTATGGAGCTGTTCCCATGGTTCCAACACCAATGGTATAAACTCTAATACCATACATCTTTGCAATTTCAGCAGCTGAAGAAGCATCTAAAGCTCCCATATTGCTTACACCATCAGTAAGTAGAATGATTACTTTGCTTATTGCTTTGCTGTCTTTTAATCGAGAAACAGCAGTGGCTAGTCCATCACCAATGGCAGTGCCATCCTCTATCATTCCACTTTTTACATTGCGGAATAAACTACTCAGAACTGTATGGTCAGTAGTTAGGGGACATTGAGTAAAAGCTTCTCCACTAAAAACCACCAATCCCATTCTGTCGTTAGGTCTACCTTTGGCAAAATCCATGGCTACTTTCTTAGAAGCTTCCAAGCGGTTAGGTTTTAAATCCTGTGCCAACATACTGCTGGAAACATCAAGTGCCATCATAATGTCTATTCCTTCTACGGAGACATCCTCTCTTTTACTGCTGGTTTGCGGACGAGCAATAGCAACAATGAGGAGTCCGGTCACTAACATTTTTAGTGCAAAAGGAAGGTGAATGAATCTTTGACGAAGACTAACTGGAGCGCCTTTCAAATTATCTAAACCTGAAATAGTCATCTTAGCAAAGTTGCCTTTGTGTTTCCACCAATACCAAGCTGTAAGAGCTGGAATGAGTAAGAAGAGCCAGAAATATCCAGGATTTGCGAAATCAATATTATTGAACATCTTTATCCTCCTTTACTTCAACTTGTTTAGCTTCTTGTTCCACTTTTACCACCACTTTTTTGGTTTCGTTTACAAAGTCGGTACAATTATTTAAACTGGTATCGTTTTCTATGGCTGAAGCTCCTGATTTAGCAAACTTCACCAAGTCAGATAATTGTAAGGAAGCATATAGCTTTTGAAGTGCTTCAGAATTCACGTTTTCTTTCTTTAAAGAATCCATAATTTCGTGAGTCACCATTTCGGCTGCTTGAATTCCATATCGTCCTTCTATATAAACCCTAATGATATCAATTAACTCCGTATGATATTCTTTTAATCTATCTTGCTGCCAAAGCTTCTTCAAGCGTAGGGTTTCTAAATCTATAATGGCTTGTTCGTGAGCAGGAAGTGCAGGCTTTTCTTTCTTTTGGAATAAAGGCTTATTCTTTTTCCTTCTTTTAATGAAATAGAATATGGCAAAAATGGCTAAACCCAAAAAGAATACTCCAACAATCCATGGTAGGAATTCATCAATAGTATATGGTTCCGCCATGGGTCTTACTATTGGCTTGATATCTTTTGTGGTATCCACTTCAACGGTGAAAACATTTAAAAGAAGCGGCTGACTTTGTAATATTTGAAAGGTAGTATCTCCTTTTTCCATTAATCCAAATGGGAGAGGAGGGATGATATGATAACCTGTGTCGAATGAGGTAATCACCAATTGTTGTTGTAATAACTGCTGTCCGTCTTCAGTAAATGTAGTATCAATAGTTGATTTAGAGACAATCTCTAAATAGGAAGTAATGGTATCATTAAATACAGGGAAAAGTCCCAGTTTTTCAGCAGGGAGATTGTATTTTAAATCAAGCTTCACCTGCTCACCAATTAATATGGCATTGGTATCGGAACTCACCGAAACATTCTGAGCAGAACTAGTCCAGCTCAGTGCCAAAAATAATATGATTAGTATCCAGTTGTTTCTCATTAGGCTCGTGCTTCTCGTTTTTTAAACATTGCCACCAATGGCTTAACATAATCTGTGCCAGTACTTATTTCCGCCATATCTACTCCCGACTTTTTAAAAGTCTCTTTGGCAATTATCTCATTTTTTCTGGCTGATTCAGCATAGTATCTTCTAATAGCAGCACTGGAAGTATCTATCCACTTGGTTTCTCCAGTTTCAGCATCCTCCAATTGTATTAATCCCACATTAGGAATGTCATTTTCTCTTTTGTCGAAAATTCTAACGGCCATTAAATCATGCTTATTGTTGGCAATTTTTAAGGCATCCTTAAAGTTAGGGCTTTTAAAATCGGAGAGCACAAAAGCTGTACAACGCTTCTTGATGGCATTAGTTAGGAATTTCAAGGCTTCAGAAACATCTGTGCCTTTGCTTTCTGCTTTAAAGTCAACTAATTCTCTAATGATTCTAAGAATATGTGTGCTTCCTTTTTTGGGAGGAATGAATTTTTCTATTTTATCGCTAAAGAAAATCACACCCACTTTGTCGTTATTCTTAATAGCTGAAAAAGATAGAACCGCAGCGATTTCCGTAATCACATCTTGTTTAAAAGACTCTATGGTTCCAAATTGGTGAGAGGCAGAAACATCAATCAATAACATTACCGTCATTTCACGTTCCTCTTCAAATATTTTGATGTAGGGATTGTTGAAACGGGCAGTCACATTCCAATCGATATTTCGAACATCGTCGCCATATTGGTATTCACGAACTTCGCTAAACGCCATCCCTCTTCCTTTAAAAGAAGAATGATATTGCCCAGCAAAGATTTGATTACTCAAACCACGGGTTTTAATCTCAATCTTTCTAACCTTTTTAAATATCTCCTTAGCTGTCAAATTCGTTGTTTTTTAATTATTGAAAGGATATCCTAGAATTGAAAATTCATAAATCCTCAATCCTCAATCAATCTTCTCTATGGTACCTCAACAGTATTTAAAATCTCATTGATGATGTCAATAGAAGTAATGTTTTCCGCTTCTGCTTCATAAGTTAAACCAATTCTATGGCGCAATACATCGTGAGCTACTGCTCTAATGTCTTCAGGAACCACATAGCCTCTTCTTTTAATAAAAGCATAAGCTTTAGCGGCAAGAGCCAAACTAATACTAGCACGAGGAGAACCACCAAATGCAATCATTGGTTCTAGTTTTTCCATTTTGAATTTAGCTGGATAACGAGAGGCAAAAACGATATCGGTTATATATTTTTCAATCTTTTCGTCCAGATAAACTTCTCTAACTACTTCTCTAGCTTTGATGATATCTTCAGGTTTTACAACAGCATTCACAGTTTCAAAAGTATTGGAAATATTCTGACGAAGAATCTGCATTTCTTCTTCTTGCTTTGGATAGTTAATCACCACCTTCAACATAAATCTATCCACCTGTGCTTCTGGCAATGGATAGGTTCCTTCTTGTTCAATAGGATTTTGAGTAGCCATTACTAAGAAAGGTAATGGAAGAGGGAAAGTTTCGTCACCAATGGTAACTTGACGTTCCTGCATAGCTTCTAAAAGTGCCGATTGAACTTTCGCCGGACTACGGTTGATCTCATCTGCCAATACGAAATTGGCGAAGATGGGCCCTTTTTTAATTTGAAATTCTTCTTTCTTTTGACTATAAATCATCGTACCTAAAAGGTCGGCAGGTAAAAGGTCGGGGGTGAACTGAATACGAGCGAATTTCCCATCCACAGCTTTTGAAAGCGTGGTAATGGCTAAGGTTTTAGCCAAACCAGGAACTCCTTCTAACAAAATGTGGCCATTGGAGAGCAAACCGATCATTAAGCTTTCGGTCATGTGCTTTTGCCCAACGATTACTTTGTTCATTTCGAGGCTTAAAACATCGATAAATGAACTTTCTAATCTAATTCTTTCATTCAATTCTCTAATATCTGTTTGCATCATTTTGCATTCGTTTTAATTATGATGTGCAAATATAATCAGCCCAGTGGATTGTTGGAAAAATCCGCGGTTAAAATTTGTTAAGCTGTGTTTAGGAAAGGTTAAGGATTGCGATTTTGGGCTGGATTAAATTAAATTAGCTTAAAACGGCATGGCTTTTATTATTTAGCTCCGTTTTTTAAACCAGATAACAGAGCTCAAAATCAAGCCCAGAAAAACAGAAACCAAAAGAACACTAAAGCTAATTTGAAGACTAAAATGGTCAGCTAAGAATCCTAGAGCTACTGGACCTGTTAGAAATCCTACATAACCCACACTTGCCATAAATGCTATTCCACTAGCCGGATTGACCCCTTCAATATTAGCTGAAAGACGATAGACTTCTGGTACAATGATGGAAAACCCTAAACCCACAACGAAGAAACCAAGAATACTAATCAGAGGATGGCCTAATAAAACCAATCCAAAGCCAAAAAATGCAAAAATATAGCCTGCAAGAATAATTTGCCAAGCTCCAAACCTGGAACTTAGTTTGTCTCCACTAAATCGGCCAATGGTCATAGCTAAAGAGAAACCAGCATATCCTAATCCTAGGTAGTTCGAGTTGGTAAGTGCCACATCTTTTAAATACAAACCACTCCAGTCGGCAATAGCTCCTTCCGACACCATTCCTATGATGGCAATAATTCCGATCAACCAAAGTCTTTTGTTTTTAATAGCACTTTTGCTTGAAGTATTTTCTTCTTCAATACTGTTGTTGATGATGTGGTGAATTTTCTTTTTGTAGATAATTTGAAGCAAAATAACTAGTCCCAGTGCCAATAGAATATGAAGAAGTGGATTGTTGAGAAGGACAACTAGTATGGTTCCAAATCCTGCAGAAATCATAGCGCCCAGACTGAAAAAACCATGACATGTGGACATGATATTTATCTTTCTTTCTCGTTCCACTGTTGCTACCAAGGAGTTTATGGCTATTTGCATAATGCCTGAATTGAATCCAAATAGAAACATGAAAAAGCAAAGCCAATAATATGATGGTGCAATAAATAAAGTGGTAATGAAAATAGCTACGGTAAGAACACTGATTAAAGATGCTTTTCCTTCGCCTAAGAAAGCCACAATTATTTTGCCAAATGGTAGCGATGAAATAGAACCAAATGCGGCAAAGAACAAGGCTATTCCAAGCTGCCCTTCATCCATATTTAACTTATCAGTAATATGAGGAATATATATGACCCATGTACCAAACATGATACTTAGAGATAGATATAATTGTGCAAAAGGAAGTATCTCTAACTTTTCCTTGATATTAAATTTAAGGTTCATTCTTCGGTTCTAAATAAGCTGCAAATATGAAGTTTTTCTATGGTTTTGGAAAATATGCTTTAGAATTTTCAGTGAGCTGAGGATGATTAAAGGATGCAGATCCTGAGGGAAGAAGGGATTGTAGCTTTGATTACAGGAAAAAATCTCAGGGTTGAATGCTCTTAGAGGTTTCAATCCCTTACATTTTTACTCTATTTTAAAATAAAAACTCCCCGGATTCACACCAGCTTTAAAAGAATCCAGAAGATGACCTTGAGGATGGTATCTATAAATGATTCCGTTTTGTTGATAATCTATGGCATCTGCAAGATAAACCTGAGAAGAAGTGGGATGGACGGACAAACTATAAAAGCCGCCATATACACCAGTGAAACTACTTTCAATAAAAGGCGTTTCTGGAAATTGAGCTTCCTCCACATCCATTCGAAACACATGGCGGTTGATAAAGTAAATGGTGTCTTGGCTCCCATTAATACATAATGCAGAAGGGTTTTCTTCTAACTTGAAACGAAACAATTTTTCTATTTCTAAATTTTGAGCATCTATTTTAACCAAAGCTGGTCTTTCATGGACATATGGGCTTTCAGGATATCCTCCATCACATAAAACCCATAATTTGTTGTTCTTATCCATCACCATGCTGTTGGGCTGGGCTGGGACTTCTATGGAGTCAATTACTTGGTCGGTGTTAGAATCAATTACTAATATTTGATTGTCAAAAGACCAGCAATTTGTGAAAACCAAATTCTCATACTGAATCATTTGTTCGGTACTATGCTGATAAAAATCAGGATTGTTATTATTAACATCAATACTTCCTGTTTTTTCATAAGTACTAGGGTTAATAATAGTGATGGCTTTAGCATATAAATCGCTGATATAGGCCTTTTGATCATTTAGAAAATGAATATAGCGAGGAGAACTTAAACCAGTAATACTTGCTGAGAACTCTATGGAATTTGCATCTGCCACATATACCTTCCCACTATTATTAACTACAATAAAGGCTTGTCCGTTATGAATTTCCATCGATTGAGCCACATCACCTAAAGGGGCTGAATTTCTTGCATAGAAAATGTGATTATAAATTCGTTTTTTCTCAATATCATAAAAACTCAAAGAAGCATTTCCATACATGAAATTCCCTTCGTTTGTAATAAAAACTCCAGAGGTGTTTTCAAAATTAAAAAATACAGTTTCAACTGGATCTTTTTGACAAGAACTTGTACTAAGAAAAATAGATAGGAGTAGAATGAGGTTTAGAAGAGGGTTTCTGAAATTCATGTGAAAATTATAAGATGGAGATTCTTTTTCTTTCCCTTTGGGGGTGGAGAAGATAAATAAGAATTTAGAAATGGTACTTATTTTCGATGTCATATTATTTCCTCCATCCTATTTGCAAATTAACGGAATAATATCTTCCGGGCATAGCACGCCATAAAACACTCATATAGTCTGTGTCAAATAGATTTTCAACTCTTAATCCTAGTTTGGCATTTAGTTTTTTCCAAGTAAAATCTTTTTCAAGATTTAAATTAGTTATGGCATAGGCTGAAAGATTGGATTCGTAATCAGATTCTATGTTAGAACTAGTCGTATATCTTTTGCCAATGATGGAATTGTCAATGTTCAGTTCCCAGGATTTATAGCTTAAACCAATCATTAGGTTTGCCGTATGGCGAGGAATATAGATTAATTGTTTCCCTCTGCTTTCGTCAACAGATTCCATAGCATCTACATTGGTAGTTGCGGTAAAAGCGTAATTGGCCACCGTTTTTAATTTCCAGTTTTTAAAGAAATCCAGATTATATTTTATATTCCATTCGATGCCTCTAGCAAAGACTTTTTTAATATTGTCTGCTTCCCAATAAAAAGCACCAGAGGAAGATGGGTGCCAAACTATCCAATTGTCGATTAATGATGCGTAGAAATTTAACTTGGATTCAAAGCTCCAATTGGGTTTTGGTTTTGAGTAAACTAAAGCCAATTCACCAGTATAGCCATCTTCAGGAAGAAGGTCTGGATTGCCGCCCGGAATCCAATATAAATCATTGAGGTTTGGTTTGTGATAATTTCTAGATACATTAAATTTAGTAGTCCATGTATCTTTTTCATCCAAAGCATATTCTAGGCCCAATGATGGAATTAAAATGACAAAGGTATCATCATAAAACTCACTTCTTAGTAGGGCATATGCTGCTGCTCTATCACTGATTTGAATATTAAGCTGTGCTAAATAACTCAGTTCAAATCGTTCTTCTTTATAACCCGTTTTGTTGGTAGAGTCATAAATATCAACTTGGTGAATATTCGCGTCCAAAGAGGTTTTGAAATGAAAAGATTCCTCTTTTTTATATCGATATTCTAGATGATTGAAACTAGATTTTTCTTTACTTTTAGAATTGAAATTTTCGAATCCTGATTCTGTTGAACTCCTGAAATAATGTAATTCGGTATAATTGATTCCGCTGGTGAATTCCCAATTAGAGTTTCCATTAAAATATTTCCATGCCCCAATAGCTCTTAATTGGTCATCTTCTTGAGATTCTATTCTATTATCACCCTGAAATGACATTAGTTGTGGAAGGTTTCTGAAATTATGATGCCCCCATATTTTTAGAGAAAGCAAATGGTTTTTCTTTATTCTCCCATAAAACTCTTGAAGGAAACCATATTTCTCGTAATCCGCATTTTTCTGGACATCATCTTGGTATGGAAGAACTCCGTAATTATAAAATGGAAAATCATTTTCAGATTGGTCGTGAAATATTCTAGTTTTAGACTGAAAGTTGGAATTTCCCAAAGCTAATTCAGCAAACTCTTTATAAGTAGAAAAACTCTCAATGTGTTGAATGTATTTCACTGAAATACGATTGCTCCAATCTGCTTTGTTTTCAAGACTAATACTTCCTCCAAGTGCTCCACTACCATCGCTTAATGAGCTCCCGCCATGTAATAATTCCACTCTGTCGATAAAATAAACAGGAAATTGCGAAAAATCCACATCACCACGCATAGGGGAATTGAGACTCATTCCGTTCCAATTGACTTGGGTATGGGATGCTGCTGTTCCTCGAAATGAAGCAGTAGCTGAAGAACCTCTGCCGTAGGATTTTATAAATACTGGTGTGCTGGCTGTCATTAAGCTCGCAAGGGATTTCGAGCTTAATGTTTGCAAAGCCATAGTGTCTACCCTTGACTTGCTCAATGCAACTTCTTCGATGGGTTTTTGAGCTTTTACCTCTACCATTTTTAGCTGAAAAGTGTCTTTTGTTATTTGAGCAGATATTTGATTTGAGCACAAAAAAGTAACCATGGTAAAAGCTATACCATAAAGAGCCACAAATGATTTCACAAAGAGCCGTATAGAATTAATATGTGATTCCATTATCTTTTGATAAGGGTTTTGGTGATTGATTGTCCATCACTAAACACTTGAATAAGGTAGATGCCACTTTCTAAATCACCAAGGTTTACTCGATTAAACTCTTTTACTTCTCTTACTAGTTGTCCTTGATGATTATAAACTTTCAGTAGCTCAATATTTCTATTTTCAGAGGAATCTATATAAATAACATCCTCAAAAGGATTGGGGTAAATAGTGAAATGGAGGGGATCGTGTTCTTGAATCCCTGTAGCATTAGCAATGACGATTTGTGCTTTTTGTTCTCCAATGGAAATGAAATGTTGACCAAGATTTGAAAGTTTAAATTCTGCTTTCCCATCAGTATCTGTAGAAATATTTGCTCCATCTATAACCAATTGTTCATCATTTAGGAATAAGGAAGCGTTTGCAATAGCATTTCTTTCTAATAGTTCCACAATTCCTGATTCAAAGAATTGACATCTTTCCTCTATATATTCGGCAGTAATGGTTTCATTTGGCTTTGAAGAATCCGCGCTGAGACTTAATTGTTTCACTATCCATTCTACTCTAGAATCTGAAACATGATAAACCAATATTTCGTCTTCATCTTGGATTTCAATTTGGTGCATATTCCTAGCGAAACTATTGCCATTAAGATTTATGATCCATGTTCTTGATTTACTATCGTCACTATTATTTCCACCATAACCATAAAAATAGTTTAAACTGGAATTGTCTTCCTGAGGGACTTTCCAAAGATATAAAGCACTATTTGCAACTTCATCATCTTTAAATTTTAAATCATCAGGTAATCCGATATTATTGAAGGCAGTTGCAATGGCATGTGCCAAACTTATCTGTTCCACAGCTCCAATTCCGTAATCTTGATTTGGATTATCCACAAAAGGATTAAGGTCGAAATGGTCAATATTAATGGCTTGTCGGGCTATGATGTTCTCATCTTCAGTTTGAACAGTGATATAAACTTTTTTACTGAGGCTTTCTGCAAGAATCTGAATTTGAACAGAATCTTGAATTAGAGGAAAATCTTTAATTCTGGAATATAGGTAACAGGAGCCTTCTTCTAATCCTTTTATAAAAGTTAAGTTGTTTGCTTGAGTTATCTCAAGTAATTCAGGGTTTTGGCTTGTCCATTCGGTTTCTAAGCCTAAAACTACCTCATTGTTGAGGTCTTTAATTAATGATTGAACTTCAATCTTATTTAATGCATGAATACTTTCTGATTCTAAAATAATCTCAATGGAGGATGGCTCCGAAACTTGAATTTCGAAATAATTAGAAATGTTTTCTTGGTTTTGAATTTTTGCAGTAATAGTGGCAAGGCCAGATTGATGAGTTTGAATGAGTCCGTGTGCATCTACGCTAGCGATATTTGTATTCGAAGAGCTCCACAAAATATTCTGGGTTTCAGCTGGGATGCCTGAAATAAAGTGTACGGCTTTGGCTTGTAAGTTATTGTTGATGGTAGTAGTTTTGGGCATATCTGCTAAGGCAAGTAAGTTTACCTCTCCTGTAATGCTGCTATTTGCTACGACATCGATAATTCCTGAGATTTCAGTAGAAATCTCCCCTAAGCCACCAGCAGTGGCATTAATAGCATTGGTGATTTTAATAAAATCTATTTTGTCTAATTCAATTCTATTTCCATTCTCATCTCTAGCCCAACTAATGTCCATGGCATCACCGCCAGAATTCTCAAGCTCAAGTGTGTACGGATTATCAGGAATATTATAAGGTTGGTTTCCTCTCATTCTGTTGTCAGCGAAACCAAAATATCTTTCATAGGATTTGACCATGGAAGGATTAGAGATGTCAATGTTACCTTCTAATCTTTGTCCTGATAAAGTGTATGAATCAGGATTGATATTAGGAAATAAGCTGGCTTGAGGATAATAACTTTGTTGGTGGAAACTGTTTTTGTAAACGTATCCAGAATCTTGGTGGTTATCAATCCATAAAATATCTGTAGCAGAGGCTTCATGGGGATTATAGTAGGTAACAGAATAATCAACTTCGCTTTGGTCAAGATAATAATCGCTTCCAGCTAATAAATACCACTGGTCATCGGCTAATCCATTATTGTTTTCATCTTTCATGACTTCAACTGTGGCGGCTTCACTCCAATCGGGGAGTGCATTTCCGAGAATAGTAAAGTCAATTCCGAATGGATTGTCAGGATGATTTTCTACGCTTTCTTCCATTTTGACAATAATATAACCACCATAAGCTCCGAGGGAAATTAAACCGCTGGTTCCACCAATAATGCTTTCGGTAGCTTCTGGAGAGCCAAAGGCATTGTCGTTGATAAATTGACCTGGAGCTGGTCTGTAATCTATGATTTCCGATACATATTGAGCTTGACTAAACAAGCTAATGCTGAAAAGGAAAGCAAGGGATAAGCGCTTAATTATTGTCATTTTATTATTGTATTAGTCTTCGCAAAAACACCAAAAACTGTTTCTTTGTCTTTGGTGTTTTGCAAAAGACATTTGAAATATATAGTTTTTATGGTTGTCAGGAAAAAACAGCCAAAAATACTAGTTTTTAATTATCTTTTGAGTATGTGTTTCATTTTCAGAAATTACATGCAAGATATAAGTGCCTGATTCAAAATTATAGCTGTCAATTTGAGTGTTTCCAATGATGTTAGATTCCCAAATTAATTGACCACCTAAGCTGAAAATTTTAGCTTGAACTGTATTGTTGCTATTGCTTTGAATATTAATGCTGTTGTTAAACGGATTTGGTGAACAGATGACATTGCTACTCAATTCTTCAGCAAGACCAACGCTATTGTGAATTGTCACAGGGATTTCAAAGTCTAAAATACGACCATTTGAAAGTGCTCGTAGACTTATTACTGTCTCACCTGAAACGTCTGGTACAAATTGTAGGTTTAATTTATCATTTTCAACTGTTGCTGTAATAATACCCTCCTCTGAAATATTAGTAATTTCATATTCTATACCAACTTCTAAATTGTCATTGTCTTCCACTAATAAAGCCAAATCAATTTCAATATCTTCGTTATTCATGTTAACATCAACTGAGTATTCATCTTCAACTGAAGGGGCAAATTTATCAACCATTAAAGGCATTGCAGGAAACCAGTAATAATCTTCTAATTCGTTTGAGGATTCTATATTCCCAGATTCTCCATTAATAATAAATACACTATTATATTTTGAGTTCTCACCCCATCCAGGTTTGATAGCAGTTGCATAAACTTCATTGCTAACAGGATGAATTCTAAGCCCTGCCCCATAAAAAATCCAATCATCGGTTAGTGTAGCAAATGGAGTGTTTAGTGAGTTGATATCATCGGTTACGAATTTGTAAATCTCATTGCTACCAGAATATCCATTGGATTTAGAAAAGAATAATGCATTTTCAGTATTGCTTGCGCAAAAAGATCCAGCATTCCAAGCTCCTGATCCTCCTGCTATTACTAACTCATTCGACAGTGTGATTAATTCGTTTTCTAAAGTCTCGGGGGAGATTTTCAATACTTTATTTCCAGCACTCACCCATACAAACCCATCTTTAGTTCTTGCAATTCCATTGATACCTTCAGCAGTAACCGTTTCTACAACGGTATTGTTTTCAAGGATAGTTAGATTGCTTCCTTGACAAACAAAAACGTATTTTTCGGCTTTGAGCATTAATCCTGTTTCGCCACTTATTCCTGCGATGTTATCACCTAAGGTTAGAGTTTCAAGATTTAGAGTTTTAATTCCATTAGAAGTTCCAATATATGCTGTTTGTGCATCATATCCCATAAAAGCGCGTCCATCTCCTCCAATATCTTCAAAGCTTGCTTCTAATTCCAATGTTTCTCTATCGCAAACCACTAAACGATTTCCTTGTTTCGACATGAACACAACATGGTCGCCAAAAGAACTTGCAAACTGCGTGGTTGTACCTAATGATTGTCCTTCGTTTTCATGACGGAATGCTCTATAAACCACATGGCCTTCGTTGGTTAAGAAGTTTACTGTTCCATTATCGTGGCCAAACCAATCCTCATTAACAATAAATGTCCCTTCGGTATAATTATAATCAAAGATTGTCAATTCAAACTCGTCACTTAAACTTTCACTTCCAGCAGTTGCAGTAATAGTGATTGAAGATGTACCAACTTCATCATCAGTAGAACTAATTGATAATATGCCCTCCTCTAATTCGATATCTAACAGAGGAGTGTTTGAGTTAGAAAAAGAAAAAGCTAAATCACCGCCAGCATATTCAAAAACATCATTAATATTAATTTGATAATTATTGGTGTTTTTTGGTAATTCTTTATCGGCAATAGGGTTGATTAATTCAATAGTATTTTCAACTTCTTTTTTAATTTCAGCCACTGCTTGAGCATAAGCCATGGTGTAAAATTCTCCACCAGTATTTACATTTCCTGTAGCTTTTACAAAGGTTAACCATTCGGTTGTTGTACAAGAAGCGGTGTAGTTTTCAGTATTTCCTTCAGTTCCATTCCAGATGGCAACAAAACCACCATTTGTAAAATCGTTGCAATTGAAAACTAGATTTTCATTATCATCCATGTCGCAATCATAAGCTCCAGCAGGTAAAGCTGAAAGCGTAGTGGCGTCTCCAAATGTTAGATTACTTCCTCCATTAATAACTGTTTCAATATCGCTAGCTGCAAATTTTACTACAGAATTATCATCAGCGGAAAAATAACTGGCATAGTAAATATTTCCTGATTCATCGCAAGCAATTCCAGCAGAGCTTCCTCCAGTTTCTACTATTTTGGCGTGATTGTTATCGCCAGAAATATCGAGGAGCCAAATATTGTTAGGATCTCCCCATGTACCAGAGTTTAAGCCAGAGACGAAAATATGTTCTCCAGAAAATTCTAAGTCAAAATTAGCAGGAAGAGTGGCCAAGTGTTCCCAAGTTTTTAGGCTAAGATCGAAACGATAAATTCTATCGTCGGAATAGTCAGTTTTAGTAAATCCCATCCAAAGGAATTCCCCAGCTGGGTCAACTTTCATAAACCCTGGTTGTGCGGCATAGCCTTCGGGTTTTGTCTCGGTGTAAAGCTCGCTTCCATCACTTAAATCGTAGGCGTGAATCCCATCGGTATCGAAACCATAGAGCTTTCCATCTTTTATTTCGAAAGAAGCGAAAAGCTTATCAGAGATAAGGTCTTTTACTAAAAATCCTTCAGAAGGAGTGAGGTAGTCTGATTGTGCAAAACTAGTGAAGCACAATGCTAAAAAGGTGATTAAAAGTGTAATCCTTGATTTCATTCTTATGTGTTTTTACAATTAAAAATTAAAACCCAAGTCCGAAGAATTTCCCATATTCTGGGGATTCTCAGGTTTGTTATTTGTTAATGTCGCAAGTAAAAAACTGCTAAGATTTAAAAGCAGGTGAAAAGGAAATGTGTCAACCAGTCAAGGGAACCGGCAGATTATTTGCTTTTTTCTCCGAAAGCTATCAAATCTATGTCCATTGGCAGGTCTTCTGACTTACTCCTTTCAGCGGAAGCCTTCCCGGTAGCGAACCAGTGGCAATGTTTCCGTGAAATATTTGGAGCTTACAGCAGCGGGAACTGTTCAGGATTTACACCCGATTCCCTATTATTCCAATAAGCTGGAACCAATTTCGCTGCAAAAGTAAAAATATAAATGAATGGGCAATGTTAAAATAATAATTTATAATGAATTGATAGGGCAGGTGCTTAACTGGTAGGATAAGAGTTATTTATCGCTTTTTTTTATGCTGTATATTGCATCGAGGTATAACATAGAATCTACAGAGATTCCCTTAGTTTTTGCTTTTTCATGAACTTGATTGTACCATTTTTCATTGGTTTTTATATAGTTCATGAGATTTCTGATTTTTTCAGGATCAATTTTTTCAGGTTCATTATTTTCTAATGATTTTAAAAAACCATAAGGAAACTTATAGAGGTTAGCATCGGTAGCCATTAGAATAACGATATCAGAACTAATTAATTCTTTTCTTGTGTTAATATCTGCTACCTTAGATTCATTTCTAAGCTGATCAGGATATATTTGTTTATAATAATACCAAAATTCTCCATCTTCAAATACATGTTTTGAAATACCTGTATTGAATATTTGCCACCAAAAGCTATCGGCGATACTAATAATCTTGGCTTTTTCGAAATCGTTTCCTCGTTCAAAATGAAACTTAGGGTAAGACATTTGGGGAATGTCTAAGGGAAAAATAAGGTTAAGTCCTTTTTCGATATCTGAATCTTGTTTGTCAGCTTTCGAAACTGGATTTTGGTATTCCCATTTAACATTTCTAAGGTTTTTACTTGTTAGAACTTCAGCTTTATTGATTATCGAATCCATAACAAAAGGAATTATACCTTGACTCCAGTGGATTCCTGTTTTTGGGTAAATGACAATAGAAGAAGTATCCTTCATTTTTAAGAATAAATTATTGAAATCAATATATGGGATCTCTGATCTCGAAAATGCATTTGAATAGGTTTGGTAGTTGGTTTGTGTACGGGTTTTTATCATAGAATCTGGAATAAATTCTGGGTAAAAGAACCCTTTCCCTGGCGCTAGTATAACAAGTAATTCTGTATGATTCTTTTTCAAAACCTTACGTATGCTATCTATTGTTTTTACTTTTTGCAGGATTACCGATTCGCCAATAAAATCATCTCCCAAATAGGATTTTATATAGTTTCTTTCATACAAATATTGGTTCTTTCCAACGATGACACTATTTGCGTGAACTTTGCCAAATAGAGAATAATCTAATTGATTGTGAAGTCTTACGAATGGAGCTCTAAAACCAAAATTTTGATTAAAATAAGAATCAAATTGATTTTGAAAAGTGTTATCGAACCAGTCGTTAATAGAAAATTTAGGCAAAGTTGATTTTTCATAACTTCCATGTAATCCTTTAACAATAACAATATTCGTTTTGTATTGTATTAAAGGAATAATTAGTCCTATAATAATCAGTATTAGTAATATTTTCTTTAAGGTTTTTTCCATTTTAAAATCTAAAATATATAAATGGATTAAAACCTGAACTTGTGATTGAACTAACTGAGAGTATCATTAAAAAGAAGAAAATAAAACAAAAGAATAAATAGCCTTTAATATTGTATTTTTCGGCAAAGAATACTTTCTGCTCAATTCTTAAACCTAATTTACTCAATGTGAAAAAGGCAAACAAAAAGGCAAAAACCATCATGGTCCAAAACTGAGGGCCATAAGCTTTAAGTTGAAGGCCATTGAAATTAAACATAGCTTCAATAAAATAAAAAGCCTGATTCATGCTTTCTGCTCTAAATAATACCCAACCAATTATAGTGATAAAGAAAGTTAGAATGATACTGGGGTATTTACCGATTTTCTCACTAAACTTGAGTAAAAACAATCTATCAAGAATTAAAAAGAATCCGTGAAAAGCTCCCCATATAACAAAATTCCAAGCCGCACCATGCCATAAACCGGAAACTAAAAACACAAACCATAAATTGAAATACATCCTTCTGGTAGATACTCTACTACCACCAAGAGGAATATATAAATAATCTCTCATCCAACTTCCTAAGGTAATGTGCCACCTGCGCCAAAATTCTGTTATGCTTTGAGAAGTGTATGGATTGTTAAAATTCTCAGGGAATTTGAATCCCATGATTCTGCCCAAACCTATTGCCATGTCTGAATATCCAGAAAAATCGTAATAGATTTGAAAGGTGTATGCGATGATGCCAATCCATGCCGCTGAAGTTGTTAACTCTCCTTCAGCTAGCGCAAAGGCTTGATCAGCTTCAGCCCCCATTACATTAGCTATTAAAACTTTTTTCGCTAAACCAATTCCAAATCTGAAAAATCCTAACAGTTTGTTGTCGAGGGTTTCTAGATGTTGACGATCCTCAATCTGATCCGCTATTTGATTAAATCTTACAATTGGGCCTGCAATCATTTGAGGAAATAGCATGATGTAAACTAAATACTGAAACGGGTTTTTTAAGGGTTTATGTACTCCTCTGAAAACATCGATAGAGTAGGTTAGGGTTTGGAAAGTGTAAAATGAAATACCTATTGGTAGGGCTACTTGTGTCCATTGTAAATTCTCAAAACCCATGGATTGGAGCATGTAGTCTACATTTTCAACAAAGAAGTTCGCATATTTAAAGTAAAGTAATAATCCTACATTTATTGAAATGGAAAGAGCGAGTAAATATTTTCGATGCAGAGCATTCGAAGATAAATACATATGATTGATGATATAATAATCAAGTATAACTGACCCTACAACAACAAATACAAAAATAGGAGCTCCCCAAGCATAAAAAAAGATGCTTGCAAAAAGTATAACCCAATTTTTATATGTGTTGTTCTTGAAAAAATGATAGAGCAACAAAAAGATTGGCAGAAAATACAATAGAAATAAACTGCTACTGAATACCATTCAATTAATTTCAAATTTGAATGTGCAAAGCTAAAAAAAAGCTTTACAAGTAGTTGGTTTGAATTAAATTTGATGAATTATTTTATTCAGGATATAAGCTAATAAATAAATTCAGGTGAACCTTGGTTACAATTAATTCTAATAGGTTCAAGAGGAACAGTGCAATCTGAACCAATTTCCCATTTCTTATTATAAATTTCTTGTTGATGGGTGTAGAATTTCACTTTGCTTAAAAATGAGGATTCATTAATTTTATTGTGATAAGCAATATATCCTATTGGTCCCCCACATGCTTTGTGCCCATAGGGTATAAATTTCCAATCTGCTCCGTCTGTACACTCAATTGAAGAAGAAATGGTGATAAGTTCAATGAATAAGTCAGACAAAAGTTTTAAATCTTCTCCCTGGCTACTGCTGTCCTTTATTTCTTCTTGAACAACCAGTTCTGCGTTGTTACTTTTATCACAAGCTGTCAATAATACCACTGCAAAAGTTATGACGATAAATAACCTTTTCATTTGTTTTGTTTTTGATAGAGCTAAATTACTGAAAAATAGTTTGATTTTATCATTTTATATAGAAAATTTAATTCATATTCGTCATTGAAGCTTTTATATCTTTACCGATTATAAAATTGAAATTATGAAAATCATCAAACGGATATTGATTATTCTTGGCATATTATTAATAATTGTTTTTGGATTATTGTTTGTTTATTTGGAATATCAAAGCCCAAAATATAAGGGTGGAAAAGTATTACAAGAGATGGAAGATGAGGCAGAAGTAATATTTGATGAATATGGGATTCCGCATATTTATGCCAAAAATCAAAGAGATGCCTATTTTGCTTTAGGGTATGTGCAAGCTCAAGAGCGTTTGTTTCAAATGGAATTATACCGAAGATTAGTGCAAGGTAGAGCATCTGAGATATTTGGAGAATCTTTAATTCCTACGGATAAATATTTTCTCACTTTAGGACTTAATAAATTGGCAAAAGAAGCAGCTGAGAAACATTTCTATTCAGCAGGGCGCAAAGAATATCAGCAGCCAATTTATTCCTATTTAGAAGGAGTGAACTCTTTTATTATGAATGGTGTTTTGCCTGTTGAGTTTCAGTTATTAGGTCACAAGCCAGAACCTTTTGCAGTAGAAGATGTGTACGGGAGTTTAAACCTTACGGCATTAGGATTTTCATTTGCACAAAATGAAGATTTATTACTCAATTACATTTATCAAGATCTGGGAGAGGAATATTTTGAGGATTTCTCCGAAGATTTTATTCCAGAAAAAAATAATGAACTTGCCTTTGTGAATCAATTGATGAGTGAGAAGTTGGGCGAAGCCATGAGTAAATTGAGTTTACCAATCTGGGAAGGGAGTAACGGATGGATTATAGCTCCCCATAAAACAAAGTCGGGGAAAGCAATTTTAGCCAATGATACCCATATTGGGTTTAGTCAGCCTGCCATTTGGTATGAAGCCCACATTGAATACCCAGGGTATCAATTTTATGGGCATTTTATCCCCACTGTACCTTATGGAATTATTGGTCATCATAGTGACTTGGCTTGGGGTTTAACTATTTTTCCATTCGATAATATGGATTATGTGAAATTAGAATCTATTGGAGATCCATCTACCTATATTTACTTAAACGATACAGTGAAATTTGATTTCGTGGATCATGAGATTCTGGTGAAAGACGGAGAAAGTGAAGAGTTTACACTTAAAAGTTCCAAACTAGGACCTGTTATTAACCATATTGAACCAATAATAGATTCGCTTTATACATCAGAAGTGAGTTTGAATTGGTCTATTTATCATCTAGAACATACCGCTATTCAAGCCTTATATCAAATGAATCAAGCTCAAAATATGGCAGAATTTGAAGACGCTCTTCCTTTGATAGATATAGTAGGGTTAAATGTAATGTATGCAGATAATAAAAACAATATAGCATGGTGGGGATGTGGGAAAATTCCACGAAGAGATAGCTTAAGCCAAAGTTTTAAGTTTTTAAATTCAACAAATGATGGTGAAATTAAAATGGATTTCTTAGGTTTTTCTGAGAATCCTGCTGTTGTAAACCCTATTTCTGGATATATAGTTACCGCGAACAATAATCCTGTATTAAGCGGAGGTCGTTTTGTGAAAGGGAATTATTTACCATCGGATCGTTTTGATATTATTAATGATGCTTTAAAGGAAAAAGACGATTGGGACTTGGATGCTTGTAGGGCTCTTCAACTCAATCACCAATCTATTGTAAAGAAGGATTTAGCTCAATTAGTATCCTCTCAATTAATCAATTTGCCTAGTCAAGGATTATATAAGGCAGCGGCAGAGAAGCTTATAAAATGGGATGGGAATTACGATTTACACGCCATTGTACCGACAATTTTTTCAAGGTTATATTTTAATATTGCTCAGCAGGCCATGGCAGATGAATTGGGTCCTATTATGTTTGATAAGGCCTGTAAAACTTATTTACTTAAGAAAACCTTACCCACTATTATCAAAAACGAAAAATCACCATGGTGGTCGAAAAAAGGAGCTCATGAAATGCAATCTAGATCACAGATTTTAACTTTAGCTTTTATGATGACTATTGATGAATTGAGTCAAGAGTTAGGGCCAAATATTCAGGATTGGAAATGGAGTAAGGTTCATACTTTAACTCATGAACATCCTATGGGGACACAAAAACCATTAGATAAAAGCTTTAATGTGGGACCGTTTCCTGTTCCTGGTGGGAATCAAGTTTTGAATAAAATGGAATACCATATCAGTAATTCACCAATTCATTTTGTGAGTTCAGGCCCTGCTCTTAGAGTTTTACTCGATTTTGAGGATGTAAATGGAGCTTTAAATATATCTCCAACAGGTCAGTCAGGAAATTTCAGAAGCCCATATTATCAAGATCAAGCCGAAATGTTTGTGAGGGGAGAATACCGAGGAATGATTATCAATCGTAAAATTTTGATGTCAAAAGAACATCAGGTGCTTTACTTGTTGCCTCGCTAGTTTATCGATGCAACTTAATAGATCTGGAGCTGGTCTTTGTAAATATTATTGAGAAAATCATTGTGTGAACCGCGAATTAATACATATTTGAGAATTCTATGAGAAGATTAATTACCATGTTTTTTTTGGTTGTAGTTTCTGGTTTTGTTGTAGGACAAGAACCAATAATTAATGAATTGATGTCGAGTAATAGTTCATCCATTCAAGATTATGAAGGGTATTATTCTGATTGGATTGAAATATACAACCCAAGTAACGAAATTATAAACCTAGAAGGATATTATTTAAGCGATGAAATTGCAAATCCACAAAAATGGGTGTTCCCAGAGGTTCAATTAGCCCCATTTGAATATTTAGTAGTTTTCGCCAGCGGGAAAGATTTGGTAGTTGGTGATGAAATTCACACAAATTTTAAAATCAAACAAAGTGGTGAACTACTTCTCTTTTCTAACCCCGGGGCTGAAGTTTTGCATGAGATTACTCCAATAGAAATTCCTACAGATTATACTCTTGCTTGCATCCCCGATGGAGATGTACAAAACATGTTGATTTCTATCGCTAGCCCAAATTATTCGAATATTGAATGGTTTGATGTGGTTTCATCTCATATCTCAGGACATTATCAAAATGAAATCGAGTTGGTTTTATCCACAGAAAATCAGAATGTAGAAATATACTATACCTTGAATGGAGAATTGCCCAGTCAAAATTCTAATCTTTTTTCTAGTCCAATCATTTTAAATAAAGAAAATCATTTTCCAAGTCAATTTAGTTATATCCCTACAACTCCTTTGGAAGGCCCATGGCCATTACCTGCATTTATTTGGAATGAACCTGAGGATGTAAAGAGAGTCCATGTATTACGTTATGCCGTTTTTCAAAATGGAAGTTTAGTTGGGAAAGTAAAGTCCAATACCTATTTTGTTGAAGAAGATTCCGAAGAAGACTATTCTTTTCCTGTGTTGTCATTAATAACCGATAGCTTGAATTTATTTCAATATGATACTGGTATTTATATTCCGGGAAAATTGTTTGATGAATTTGGATTTCAATGGTATCCCTACGGGAATTATCGGGAACGAGGAGAAGAATGGGAAAGAAATGTTCATGTTGCCTTTTTTGAAACCGACCATCATTTAGCCTTTGAGTCTGATGCAGGTATGCGAATAAGAGGTGCAGGCTCCACAGCGAATCCTCAAAAATCTTTTGCAGTATATTTCAAAAACAAATATGGGAAGAAGAAAATTGAACATCAGGTTTTTCCAGAATCCGATTTAGAAGATTATAAAAGATTAATATTTAGAAGTTCTGGGAATGATTTTTTAAATACACATTTTCGTGATGCTTTATTACAAGACTTACTTAGTTCGCTCGATTTAGAATTGCAGAGGTATAGACCTACAATAGTTTTTATGAATGGTGAGTATTGGGGGATTCATAATGTTAGAGAGAAATACGATGAATATTATTTTAAATATCATTTCGATATTCATGAAGATAGTGTAAATGTTTTGAATTCGGTAGATGGGTTGGAGGAAGGCCATGAATCAAATTACCCTGAAATTAATGAGTTTTTGGCTTCTAGTGATATGAGCTTGGAGTCAAGTTATCAGTATATAGATGAACGAGTTGATATTCCCAATTTGATTGATTTTCTTATAGCTGAAATCTATTATGCCAACTACGATTGGCCCTGCAATAATTATAGAAAATGGAGAACCAATGAGCCAGGTTCCAAATGGCGATTTTTAATTAATGATTTAGATCTTTCGTTTGGGTTTTCTAGTGATTCACCATGGGATAAAGAATCATTAGATCATGCGTTTGAAAATGGTGATAGCTGGCCTAACTGCGGAGTATCAAATCACCTTTTTAGAAAGATGATGGGAAATCAAAGATTTGAAGATGAGTTTTTGGAACGATTTATTTATCATATGGAAAATACTTTTAACAGCAATACTGTAATTGATAAAATTGATGAATTTAAAGAACTGTTTGAACCTGAAATGGAAGAGCATATCTCACGCTGGTCTTATCCATCTAGTATAACAGAATGGTATAGTGAAATTGAGGTGATGAAGGATTTTGCAAAACGGAGACCTTGTTTTATGAAGAACCATATAATGGAGTATTTTGAACTTGATGAGTTCGATTTTAATTGTGATAGTTTGAATGATATAGACCATAATTATATTACTGCCGATTTTAAGATTTATCCAAATCCAAATAATGGTGAGTATGTTTACCTTGAATATTTCAAAAAGGATGGTTCTCAATTTAATGTGGATATATTCTCAAGTCAAGGAACCTTAGTTTTTTCTCAGAATATTGAAAATAGAAAGACACCTATTCATGTTTCTGGTTTGTCGAATGGAATATATTTGATGAGGGTTAGAAATTCAAAATATCAGTTTCAATACAAACTAGTGATTTCAAAGTAAGACTAAACTAAGCCCAATTCTCTCAATCGCTCAAATAAGTATTCTCCTGCAGTAGTATCTTCAAACTGTTTTGGGTTTTTATCATCAACACAGCTTTCTAAACAATCTAATTTCATATCACTTACCGGATGCATAAAGAAAGGTACGGAGTAGCGTGAGCTTCCCCATAATTCTTTTGGCGGATTAGTAACTTGATGGATTGTGGATTTCAGTTTGTTATTGGTATGACGAGAAAGCATATCACCAACGTTGATCATTAACTCATCTGGCTGTGCAACCGCATCTATCCATTCTCCTTCGTGATTTTGAACTTGTAGACCTTTGCCATGAGCACCCATGAGGAGGGTGATTAAATTTATATCGGTGTGGGCTGCTGCTCTAACTGCTTCTTTAGGTTCTTGTGTGATAGGAGGATAATGAATAGGGCGTAAAATGCTATTCCCTTCTTTAATAAAACCATCAAAATAAAACTCATCTAAACCCACAAATTGCGCTAAAGCTCGTAAAACATAGATTCCTGTTTTCTCTAGCTTCTCGTAAACCTCTTGTCCCACTTTATTAAACTCAGGTAACTCTTCCACGAGAACATTTTCGGGATATTCATCTTTATATTTAGAATCCTCTGTTATCAGCTGACCAAAATGCCAAAACTCCTTTAAATCTCCTTCTGATCTTCCTTTTGCCGATTCTTTTCCAAAGCCAGTATAGCCCCTTTGTCCTCCAATTCCTTCAATTTCGTATTTTTGTTTTATCTCCAAAGGAAGCTCGAAAAAGTTTTTGCATTCTTCATATAAAGAACTCACCAATTGTTCTTCTAAAAAGTGCCCTTTTAAAGCCACAAATCCTATTTCTTGATATGCTTTTCCTATGGCTTGAACAAAGTTGTTTTTACGAGTGGAATCGCCAGAAATAAAGTCGCTAAGGTTTACTGAAGGGATAGTTTGAGTCATTTTGTATAGTTTTAATTTAAGAATGCTAAAGATATAAAATTCTAATAATTGCTAATGACACTGTACTTGTGTGTATTAGAAATAGTAGCTTGTGGCTTATAACTAGCTTATTTTGAATAGTTCTAAGCTTCGGAAAACAGCTATTTTCTTTCTGTCAATTCAAAATATTATGTACTTTTGCACCCCCTTAGAAAAGAGGAGTTTTAATTCTTAAAATCAGCTTGTTAGCATGGTAAGTTTCCTTAGAAGATATAGTTTAAAAAATCTGAGTACCAAGCAGATCACTTATATAATAAGTATTGTCATTGGTTTTTTTGTGGGATTGGCCGCAGTAATTATTAAGCAAGCTGTACATTTAACGCAATGGTTACTGACTCAGAGCTTTTCAGCAACAGTAGAAAACTATCTTTTCTTTATTTATCCAATGATTGGTATTTTCCTGGCTGTACTTTATATGAACTTTATCATTAAAAGGAAAGTTGGGCATGGTATTCCTGCTGTACTTTATGCTATTTCTAAGCAACATGGTATTATTCCGAAACATAATATGTTTTCGTCCATTTTTACGGCGAGTTTTACTGTGGGTTTTGGTGGTTCAGTAGGACTGGAGGGACCAACAGTGTATACCGGTGCTGCTATTGGTAGTTATTTCGGTCAAATATTAAAAACCAATTACCGACAAACCGTTTTTTATTTAGGATTTGCTAGTGCTGCAGCAATGGCAGCCATTTTTAAAGCACCGGTTGCTGGAATTGTATTTGCATTGGAGGTGATTATGCTCGACCTTACTATGGCGGCTCTACTTCCTCTTTTGCTTTCATCTGTAACTGCTGTAATGGTGAGTTATTTGTTGATGGGACAAGGTGCAGTTTATCATATCGATCAGGTTGATCCATTTATTTTAAAGGATGTAATATGGTATATTTTATTAGGCGTTTTTACAGGCTTAGTAAGTACTTATTTCACCAAAGCTTATATAAAAATTGAATCTATTTTTTCCTCTATGAAAAACTGGTATACCCGACTTTTAGTAGGTGGTTCTGTTTTAGGAGGTTTAATATTTTTATTTCCATCTTTATATGGTGAAGGCTACGATGCTATTAACGCCGCTCTTCATGGAGAAGCTTCTCACCTTTTTGAACGATCTGTATTTTTTGATTTAAAAGATCAAGTTTGGGTAGTGTTTGCAATGCTAGCACTTATCTTAATCACCAAGGTGATTGCTACTTCGGTTACATTTGGTGCAGGTGGAATTGGTGGTATTTTTGCGCCTTCATTATTTCTAGGAACCTATGCAGGATTGCTTTTTTCTAAAGCAGTAAATTTCTTTGGTTTTGAAAACCTGTCTGAAAAGAATTTTGCCTTAGTTGGAATGGCAGGAATTATTTCTGGAAATCTTCATGCTCCGCTTACAGCTATTTTCTTGATTGCTGAATTGACAACTGGATATACTTTATTTGTACCTTTAATGTTGACCTCCGCTTCTTCTTATGCTACCACAAAGATTTTTGTGACCAACTCAGTATATACCCATCAGCTTGCAAAACGTGGCGAATTAGTAACTCATGATAAAGATAAGGCCGTTATGCGTATGCTATCGGTTAAGGATTTGATAGAGAAAGATTTTAAATCCATTGAGCCTACTGCCACTTTAGGTGAATTAATTGAAGTAGTAGCTGATTCAAAACGCCATGTTTATCCAGTAGTTGATGATACCAATGAATTCCATGGAGCCATAACTTTAGATGAGATTAAACACATCATGTTTAAGCCAGAATTATATGAAAAATATACTGTGGAAGACCTAATGTTTATTCCTGTATCAAAGGTAGATCCTGAGGAAAGTATGGAGGAGGTTGCTAGGAAATTTAATAAGTCGGGTTATTATAATATGCCAGTGATTAAGAATGGTAAGTATTGGGGTTTTGTGAGTAGAGCCAATGTGTTTTCAGCCTATAGAAAACTCCTTAAAGATTTCTCCGATGATTAAGTAGTCTCTGCAAGAAAACTCCGATAACAGCGTTATGCTTTTTTTTGAAAACAGTCATTGACAAGAGTCAACTCCTTAATTTTCATAAAACCAAGTCTTGTTCTCGAAGCTTTCTTACTAGAGATACAGGTAAATTGTGTAGTTTTTATATAAACGCTAAATATTTTTCACTACATTTGAGGAGTAAATCAAAATCTCTAAGATGAAAAGAATATTTATCACTCTCCTCGTTTTATTTTCTGTTTCTACATTTGCTCAGAATCATTTTGTGGGAGCTCAGTTTGGAATGAATTTATCCAATGTTTATGGAGCTGAATGGTTGAAAAATACTGAATTTATGGCCTCTTTTTCTGCTGGCCTAACCTATGATTATCAGATGAAAAATAATATTTTGCTTGGATCTGGTTTGCAATATGAAAGAAAAGGCTTCCAAGATGGTATTACTTTTACTAACGATGAAGGACATGTATTTAGTGAGTTTAATTCTAAAGCAAAATATGCTTACCTCAGCTTACCCATAAAAGCCGGTTATCAAATTGGGCAGAAATGGACAGGCTATTTCTTTTTAGGTGTGGTTCCGGCATATTTGTTTCAGGCACATTTAACAGGGCCTGACATATCCAATACTCTAAAAGAGAAGGAATATGATATAACAGATGAAGTTAATGCTTTTGAATTGTCTGGGTTGTTAGAAGTAGGATCCAAATATAATTTGAATTCAAAATGGGCATTGTTTGTAAATGCCAGTTATTTAATGGGTTTTACACCAGTTTATAAGGAATCAGTTAGTCCACATCCAAAAAACCATCGCTTCAATATTTCCCTAGGAGTAAAGTATGCTCTCAAAGGAGAATAAATTTCAAAATATGAAAAAACTATTTATCACTCTCCTCGTTTTATTTTCTGTTTCTTCTTTTGCTCAGAATCATTTTGTGGGAGCTCAGCTTGGAATGAATTTATCCAATGTTTATGGAACCGACTACAGCAAAGAATTAGAGTTCTTGTCCTCTTTTTCAGCAGGTTTAACTTATGATTTTGAATTAAAAAATAATATTTTATTAGGTTCCGGATTGTTGTATGAGAGAAAAGGATCTCAAAGTGAATTGATAATAATCGACGATGAAGGTTATTCATTAGGGGAATACAGTTATAAAACTCGTTATTCTTATTTAAGTCTTCCTCTAAAGACGGGTTATCAAATTGGGCAAGAGTGGACGGGATATTTTTATTTAGGATTGGTTCCGGCATACTTATTAGAAGCCCATAATGCAGCACCTACATTTTATAATAATGAGGTTTCTGAAGGTGATAAGAAAACTGATATTACAGATATAGTCAATGTTTTTGAGTTGTCTGGATTGTTAGAATTGGGTTCTGCTTATCGCCTAAATAGCAAATGGGCTATATTCATCAATTCAAGTTATTTAATGGGCTTTACACCAATTTATAAAGATTCTGATAGTCCACATCCTAAAAACCATCGTATTAATATTTCTTTAGGAGTAAAATATGCTCTTAATGGAGAATAAATTTCAAAATATGAAAAAACTATTTATCACTCTCCTCGTTTTATTTTCTGTTTCTACTTCTGCTCAAAATCATTATTTGGGTGCTCAAGCAGGAATGAATTTTTCAAGTTTGTATGTTCATAGTAGAGATGCCAATGCAGGGTTTATAGAAACCTTTTCGATTGGCTTGACTTATGATTACAAGATGAAAAATGGGATATTATTGGGCTCAGGTTTGTTATATGAAAGAAAGGGATTTCAGAATGAATTCTATACTATAGGGGTCGGATTTAATGAAGCATTTGGATCCCCAGGTTCTAAAGTTAATTATAATTATTTAGAAATACCTTTAAAGGCAGGATATCAAATTGGTAAAAAATGGACTGGGTATTTTTATTTAGGAATGGTTCCTGCATATCTGTTAGATGCAAATTATAAACGAGAAGAGCAGACCGGACCATTTGATGCTGCAACAGAAGTAAAATATGATATAACAGATGAAATTAATCGCTTTGAATTATCTGGTCTGATAGAATTAGGTTCAGCATACAATTTTAATAAAAAATGGACATTGTTTATAAATGCAAGTTATTTATTGGGACTTACTGCGATCGATAAAGAATCAGAAAGCCCACATTATAAAAACCACCGCTTCAATATTTCTCTAGGAGTAAAATATGCTCTAAAGTCAGAATAGCACCAATCTTTTGGCTAGCCTCAAATACACAAAATACTAATCTTTTTATCTTTTGTGGTCCTTTGTGCCATCCCTGTCTGACAGCAGGCAGGCTTTGTGTTTTTTGGGGTATAGCTTTCGTTTATTTCAATAAAAATGCAAAAAAAACTATTACTTTTGATATAGCTCGCATCTGAATGTTTGTACTGCAGTAATAAATGTATTTTCGAACATTTTCTTATTAACTTTGCAGTTCAATTCTTGGCGAAATCATTTGTTTTAGAATGCAAATCTTGCACTATATTATATCAATAAATGAATATAGTGTGAGCAAAAATAATACATTGAAAAACAATATTTTAATGGAAAACCAGACAAAGTTAAGTGTAAATATAAATAAAGTAGCCACCTTAAGAAATGCCAGAGGTGGTAATATGCCTAATGTTTTAAAAGTGGCTTTAGATTGTGAGAGATTCGGAGCGCAAGGTATAACTGTCCATCCTCGTCCAGACGAGCGCCATATTCGTTATGCCGATGTGTTTGAACTCAAGCCTCAACTCACTACCGAGTTTAATATTGAAGGATATCCAAACGAGAGCTTTATGAAATTGGTATTAGATTCAAAACCTGCTCAGGTAACCCTCGTGCCAGATCCTCCAGGAGTATTAACTAGCAATGCAGGTTGGGATACCATAAAGCATGAATCCTTTTTGAAAGAAGTAGTGGATGAGTTTCATGCCAATAAAATCAGAACTTCTATATTTATAGAAACAGATGCCAAGCTGATAGAAAATGCAGCTAAAATAGGAACAGATAGGGTGGAGCTTTATACAGAAAGTTATGCCTCTGATTATTCTAAAGGAAAAGAAGAAGCTGTGAAGCTATTTGTAGAAGCTGGGAAAGTAGCTCAAAAAGTAGGTTTGGGATTAAATGCAGGTCATGACTTAAGCCTAGAAAATCTTCGCTATTTTGCTCAAATGGTACCAGGTTTATTAGAGGTGAGTATTGGTCATGCTTTAATCAGCGATGCCCTTTATTTTGGTTTGGAAAATACCATTCAGATGTATCTCAACCAACTCAGGAATATTTAAACATTAACAATTGGTAACTGAGCTTGGTCCCTGAGCGGAGTTGAAGTGAATCAAGAAGAACGGATTTTAATTTTTAAACTTTAAGTACTCCAAGTACTCTAAATATTTTTAAGAACTAATTACATGCAACTATTCTATAGAAAATTTGGCCAAGGAAAGCCACTAATTATACTTCATGGGTTATTTGGAATCTCAGATAACTGGGTCAGCTTTGCAAAGAAAATTGCTGAATTAGGTTATGAAGTTTTTATTCCAGACCAAAGAAATCATGGACAGTCTCCCCATAGTTCTGCTTTTAATTATTTAGCCCTTGTTGACGATTTGTTCGAATTTATTGATGAACACGAACTAGAGGATGCCATCATTTTAGGCCACAGCATGGGCGGGAAAGTAGCTATGCGATATGCATTGGAGAATCCCCACTTTTTGTCCAAGTTGATAGTAGTAGATATTAGTTTACGAGCCTATGAAGCACGTCCACATCATAAGAATATTATTCGTGCCATGAGGCAAGTGGATTTTTCAAAAGTTAGTTCAAGAAAACAAGTAGAGGAGATTTTAGCAGAGAGTATTGAAGATGTAAAAATCAGGCTATTTGTAATGAAGAATCTTCATAGGATCAGCCAAACAGAATTCGAATGGCGTTTAAACCTCGATGGGATATGTGATAACCTAGATTTAATGTTTGATGGCATTGAAATACCTGAGCCATTTACCAAGCCAAGTTTGTTTATTCGTGGTGGTGCTTCTGATTATATTATCGATGAAGATATTCAACCCATTAATGAGGCGTTCCCAGATAATCAGCTTTTTACAATTGATGGAGCAACACATTGGGTACATGCTGAAGCTCCCGACTTATTCTATCAATATGTATCCGAATTCCTACACAAAGACCAATAAATTCGACATTTACCAATTTATCAAAACCTTTTCGTAAAAATATAGTATAAGAAACAAAACTATTGTGATGGATTTGTCGATTTATTTTGACCCAATTAATATTGAGGATTTTAAGTTTATGAGGAGGAGCAGCCGCAAATCCTTCGGTGATATGATACTGAAGAATTTGGAAGGTAGCTATTTCCCTGAACTAGAGGAGGTGCAGATTGCACTCATTGGTGTGCCAGAAGAACGTGGTCAGGTAGGAAATCCTGGTTGTGGTTCAGGCGGTGGTGTTATTCGTGACTATTTCTATGATTTATTCCCAGGTAATTACCAAGCTAGAATTGCCGATTTAGGTAATCTCAAAGCAGGTCATACCATTCAAGATACCTATTATGCTCTTACTGCTGTTTGTTCTGAATTATTGAGTAAGCAAATTGTTCCTGTGATAATAGGAGGAAGTCAAGATTTAACTTATGCTAATTATAGAGCCTACGAAGATTTAGGTCAAATTATAAATATAGCTGCCATCGATAACCAATTCGATTTAGGCGAAAATGATGAAGAGCTCAATTCACGCTCTTATCTTTCTAAAATCATACTTCATCAACCCAATTTCTTGTTCAATTATACCAATTTAGGTTATCAGACTTATTTTGTAGATCAAGAAGCCATTCGCTTGATGAATAACCTCTTCTTCGATACCTATCGTTTGGGTAATGTTCGTGCCAATATGCAAGATGTGGAGCCAATGGTAAGAAATGCAGATATGATAAGTATTGATATTTCTGCCATCAGACAAACTGATGCTCCCGGTAATATGAATACCACCCCTAATGGCTTTTTAGGCGAAGAAATGTGTATGATTACGCGCTATGCTGGATTAAGTGATAAATTAAGCTCTATTGGTTTTTATGAGTATAATCCTGATATGGATTTTAATGGGCAAACTGCTCATCTTATAGCTCAAATGATATGGTATTTTGTGGATGGTTTTTATAGCAGAATGAACGACTATCCAATTGACAAGAAGAGCTTAGATTATAAAAAATTCATGGTGAAATTGAGTAATCAGCAGGACGAGTTGGTCTTCTACAAGAGCAATAAAAGCGATCGTTGGTGGATGGAAGTGGATTGTACCGCAACAGTAAAAGCCAAATATGAACGTCATTATTTAGTGCCCTGTAGTTATCATGACTATGAAAAAGCCTTGTCTGACGATGTTCCTGAAAGGTGGTTGCAAGCCTATCAGAAACTGATGTAGATTAAATCAATTCTTTAAGTTCTGATTTAGAAAATAAGTCAGGAAGGAAGCCGTTGAGCTCAGAGTGTAACTCTTTTAATTTCATGTTGATATACTTGTTGTTGGGTACTTCCTTTGAGGATTGAATGATGATATCTTTAAATTGTGCTTCACTAATAATTCCTTCCATGTACTTGGCTAAGCTTTGATACCAAAGTATAGTAGGAACATATCGCGCTTTACCTAAATATTCTTTTTCTTTAAAAGCCAGATTGTATCTTTTTTCTAATTGTATAACTTGAATATATTTTTCCTGTTTCAAAAGAGACATAAAGTATGGGCAGAAGAAAATATGCCACCTTACTTTAAATATATCTTTTCTATAGGCACCAAGAAATGTTTCTCCATAACTTTCAGCACATGAGTGTTTATAGCATTTGTTTAATACTCTCAAGTATACCGATACAAAGCCAATTCTAGTATACATACTATTGGTTCTTTTTAATAGCGGAATGCTTTCTTGCATTAGGTTTAATGCTTCAGTATTTTTGTTGTTGATGATGAGGATGTTACAGAGCTTTATTAAGTAGAATAAAAAATCTGAATTCTTTTGTCTTACACTTAGATAAGCATATTTTTCAGCTAGATCCATTTCTCTTAGCATGGAATGCATCATTGCTCTATTGGAATAATAATTAGCTAATATACGTTTTGAATAAAATTTGCTAGTTTGTATTTCTTTGTCTAGTTCTTCATAAATGCCTCGCAATTTTCCAAATTGCCGGTAATTATAATGTATATATGTGATGCGAATAAAAGCTTTATACCTTGTGAAGCCATCAATAGCTTTATTCTGGAAAGTATGTAGTAAAAATTCTTCCCATTGTATAGAATCCCCAAGGGAAGTAGTATGTTGGTTTATGATATCTACAGCTGAAATATTCATTTTTCTATTGAGCTCTATGGCTTCTAGATGTGCTGATTCGTACTTCTGAAGATATTCTTGAACTGATTTATAATAGAAAATCCGTGTTCGAATGAGAAGAAAATCTCTATAAGAATTTAACATCTCATAAAAACGAATGAAATTGAATGAAGATGGAGTGATTGTTTTTGAGAATTTTAAAAGATTTTTCTCGTCACCTGGAAGTAAGTTATCCATATTGATTTTCATCTCCATTTCCATAATCCACTCAAAAAAAACATCTACATCAACGCTATTAAGTTTTCCTTTAACCCATTTCATTAAATTGGAATATCTTCTTTTATCAATATTCAAAGGGAAATCCTTGGTGCTTGAAGGGTGGCTAACATTGTACCTGATAAACTCTAAAATTTTCAACACCTCTTGATTCTCAAATTTTTGTATGGAATCTATATATGCCAACTCGTGGGGATATAAGAGGTTTGCAAATGTTGAAAATTTATTTAGTTGCATAATATTAAATTGCTTTATAAGAGAGTTTCAAAATTATATTATTTTACTGATATTTCATCTTCCATGATAAAAACCGCTTTCTCATTTGAAAAAGCGGTTGAGAATTAAGGACTTTTAAATATTATTTGATAAACAATTTCATTTCTTTTATTACAATTCCTGGTTTCTCAAACATAAGGAAATGACCACATTTAGGAATCATTACTAATTTACTGTTACTTATGTTTTCATGTCCATATTCAGCTATTTTTATTGTGGCTCCAGGATTAAGGTATCTATTAGGAATGAGATTGTCGTTCTCTCCAAAGAAAATTAATGTTGGAACTGTCAATTGATTAAGTTTGTCGATAATAGGTTCGTTAATCATTCCTCCTACAGATTTACTAACAGCGTAACAATAGCCACCAAAATCTTCAGCATCTCTCATGGCCATTCTATCGGTCATCATAAATTCAGCATCCTTAGGCATATTGTAAAAGTTGAAGGCTAAATTAGTTTCAATACTTTCGTAAGTAGTATTATGAACCAGTATAGGGGTCATAATGTCTTCGAACCATTCTTTTTGTCCAGATGTGAATCGTTCAAATCCTGCTGGAGCAAATAGTATTAAGTGGTTCAGTTGTTCGGGCCAGCTTAGGCCATATACTACACTTATTTGTCCTCCCATGGAATGACCAGCCAGAGAGAATTTCTCTATTTCAAGCTTTTGAGCTATCTCATGGATGATATCTGCATAGAAACTCATCATACCACTGTGCGGAGCTTTACTTGACTTTCCATAACCAGGAAGGTCAATAGCAATACATCTGTAATTCTTGCTTAGTTCTGGAATAATTTTGTTGTATGCAGGTATGTAAGAACCCAGACCATGTATAAAGATTATGGTTTCTGAACCATTTCCCTCATCTGTATAAGCTATTTCTATGCTATTTTTAAGCTGTAATTTTTTCACAGGAACCCTATAGCTTAAATCTTGAAAACTCTCAAGTTTGGGGATGTTTTTATAAGGAGCGCAAGCTGTTATGCTCATAATGGCGAATAATAGAATGCTATATTTTATCATTTTCATATTTCTAAATTTTAAAATAATAACCATTTGTAAACGATAAATACGGTCCAAGGATTTGGAGGTCTTACGTCATAGCTACCATTAATATCCGAGCTATAATTACTGTCGTTGCTATCAAAGAATTCACCCAGCCACATATTGGCTCCATGCAGCTCTACACTCATGAATGCACCTAGTTTGTATTTAACAGCGGCGTTTACTTCTGTTCCAATATTGCTTCCACCATTTTGAGGTACTACATTACTAAACCCTTGTGCCATTCCTATTTTCACATTCAATTTATGAGGAATGATATCGTGATGAGCATTTATTGTGAAGGCGTTTAATCCGTATCCCATGTTTGATAAATCAGAAACAACGGGGGTGAATCGGTTCACCACATATGAGTGTGGGAATAGAAGATAAGCACCAGAGCTAATAAAAATAGAAGCAGGTAATCCCCATGTATTTCCTGTTATTACACCAGTATATTTTCCATCGCTTATCCCATTTTGATCTCCACTTGAGTAAACGTAATCTACAGATATGAAATCGTTTAGGGTTTGTCCGTATCTATAGGCTCCTCTTGTGTTTAGAGCAAATCCACTAATGTCAACTCCATCTTCCCAGCCTTCTTTGTTTACGTTAACATGACCAAGATTGTAGTTGAAAAATCCAGATAACTGAAATCTATCCATAATAAAATCAGGATTTCTACTAAAGAAGGTACCCAGCCAAACTATATCAGCAGTGTAATCATTGGTCTCGAAATTAAACAGATAAGCTCCGTTATAAGTTGTTAATACACTAGTAAGACCTTGCCCAAACACAGAGACTCCCCCAGTATTTTTTCCTCTGTCCAGTATGCTATATACCGATGCACCAACATTCCAGTATTTAGGTAGTTTTCTACGATAAAATGCTTCTAAGAGTGTGACATCATCACTGAGTTCAGTATTGTTTTCGTAAAGTTTGTAATAACCTAGTTTAAATTTAGACAAGTCAGTATTTTTTCTCACTGAAATACCAACAGCATCAGAACCCCAATAAGCTAGTCTATATCCTGTATAAGTCATCTTGTCGAAGAATGTTCTGTATGGATTAAAAGGAGTGTCATATAGCCTCTGTAGGCCTAAGTTTATGGCCCATCCCTTTGAGGGGATGTACTCAACTTCAACATTTTGTGTTTGGATGTTTACTTGGTCGCCGGAAAGGGCTCCACCTTTGTTTCCGCCAACACCATATGCTTGATCTCCCCATGTCCAATCAATTTCGAATGATGCTCTTAGTAGCGCTTTGCCTTTAAATAACTTGGGTTCGTATATAAAAAATGGAATGAGCCTTTGTTCACCATAATACGAAGTTTTACTAGATGAGGTAGTTGATGAGTTTTGGCCAAATAATCGACCTACTAACTGTCCGTTAAATAGACTACTTTCGGGGTACATATTGGTTGACACACCTTGGGTTATGAAAAAAGCATAGAAGGTAAGCTCTTTATTGAGGCCAGCTTCATAAGGAACGTCTTGTGAGAATATGTTAGACGAGGAAGAGGCGTTTTGTGATTGCTTTTTGTCGTAATTGGCTACTTGTGAATGGCTGGATAGACCTATGAAAATGGCCGCAATAATCAGCAGAAGTTTCCGTTTCATTTTTAAGGATTTAGATGATAAAGAACCGCGACTAAGTATATGCTAGTGCGGTTCTTTTTTTTAAATACTATATGAATTAATATCTTACATATTTTTGGATATTGGTTTCGCCTAATGTGCCACCATTTGTGCTTCCAAATCCTTGAGCTGCGGTAGGAGGAATGTTTTGTGTGCCTGATGTTTGAACCACCTCGTACCATAATGTTTCAGGGTCTTGTTTTACTTGAAAGATACCAGATACATCTGCGATATATGGTTCTACTTGAGCAATTGCAATATTCCATAGGTCTTCAACTTCTGATCTTTCAATAGTAAAAGTTCCATTGAAAATAATGTCGGGAGTTGTACTGGTATTGCCATTGCTGTATTGGTGAACTAAATAAGTAAAGTCATCATTGAATTCAGCATAAATAGAATCAACTAAGAAATAGGTAACCAATAATGGAGCAACGTTGTCACCTGTAGAATACCATTTTCCAATAATTCCTAGTTCGGCCGCTAGATCTGCGCTTTTTGAAGCACCTGAAGCTAAAGCTTCTCCTTTATCATCATATACCGAAGTTTTTGTTGTAACACTTATTTTGGTGTTTTCAGGTATGATAGAGGTGTAATCTAATGTAATATTTACTGATGAGCTTCCGGCAGTATGTTCAATAACAGAAGTGAAATCCACACCAGGAATGGTGACTTCAATATTTGCATCTGTTAAGTTACCTGTTGCTCCTGAATTTGCATATACACCTTCTGAAAATGTTAGTGTAACTAGATTTCCTGCTGCATTTAGACCACTCATGCTAGGAGCTGGGTTTTCGGTGTCTTTAGAGCAAGAAGCAAAAGAGATAACCAATAATACGAGTAAAGAAACTAATAGATTGTTTTTCATTTTATTGTAAGTTTTATGATTGATTTATTGATATTTTTCAAAATTAATTAATTGTAACTTTTTCTTGTCGAGTTATAAGAAAATTAAACTGTGGATATTTATGTATAATTATGAATTATAATCATTTAATAACTATTAAATCAGGTGGTTGTGGTGATTTAAAACAGGCCTGACAAATTAAGCCAATTCTCCCCAGCTTATTACATTTGCTGCCCAAGCATATCCTATTCCTGCCGATATCATGGAAATAACACTTCCGTTTTTAACTTGCCCTGTTTTTAAGGCAAGATGAAGAGATAAAATCTGATCGATTTGTCCAAGATGTCCATAGTTTTCAAGATATATACTGTTTTCTTTTTTTAATTGAAGTTCTTCTATGATATAATCGTGCATTGATCGTTTGAAATGAAGCACAGCTAAATAATCAAGTTTATTCTGTTTTATGCCCGATTTTTTAAACGCTTGATCAATGCATTTCAACCAATTTTTCATCGAGACTTCATTTAGCCTGTTCTTCATATGTTCAACATCAAATACCTGGAGTGACTTATAGGCTTTGTCAACGTTTTCTTTTGTGATGGGTTGACAGGTTCCTCCATATAAAACACCAACATCTCGTGCTAGGCTTCCATCGGTAATGATATGAGAACTGTGTAATAAATTTTTATTCATGCCTTGATGTAGGATGATAGCTCCACCTCCTGCCCCAAGGTTGAACATCATCGACATGCTAGCGTCTGTATAGTCTACAAAGTCGCCGTTTCTATATCCACCTGCAATAAGTACTGTATTGATAGCAGGGTCAGATATCATCATGTCTTTTGCTACTTTCATTGCTGAAACAGTGCTGCAGCATCTTTGTTGTAAGTCGAAAGCCCAGGCTTTGTCCGCGCCAATTTTTTCTTGAATATAAATGGCTGTGGTGGTGAGTGGATATTCTTTCCATTCTTCGCCAATACTTATGATGAGATCAATATCTAAAGGATTTACTCCAGTGTTTCTAAGTGCATCAAAGGCAGCCCAAACACCCATTTCTTGAGTGCCATCCTTTATACCAGGGATAGGTTTTTCAATAATCCCTAGTTTTTTAATAACGGCATCCTCTGTCCAAGTTCCTTGTGTGGAATCTGCGATTTCTTTGGCTGTCATCTTGTTTTCTGGAATATATATCCCAGTTCCAAGTATTCCTATATTGTTATTTGTATTCATAATGCTTTGAGTTTGTAGAACTTTTTAATAGGTGAATAAATTGCTTCCTACAGCAAGTCCAGCTCCAGACGCAATGAACATTACTTTGTCCCCTCTTTTTATTTTTCCTTCATTAATGGCGTGATGAAAAGCAATTGGAATACACGCAGATCCTGTGTAGGCGTATTTATCCATGATGCAGGTGGTTTTCGAATAAGGAAGACCTAATTCATCCATTACCTTAAGAATAACAGACTTGTTAATTTGGGTAAAAATGAAATGATCAACTTCTTCAAGTTTTGTATTAGATTTTTCCAGTAACCTATGGGCTACCTTGGGCCAAAGTCTTACATTTCTGTCGCCAGGCATGGGTTTTAGGCTCATCAATCCAAATTCCTTATTTTTTAATTTCTCTTCAGTGATAGGTTTTTTTGCAGCTCCAGAATAGATGCCAATAAAATCCCATTGTGTTCCATCGCTCAGGAGTTGACTGTTGATATAGTCAGAGCTGTCCTGATTTTGGTTTTGTATAATAATAGCGCCTGCTCCATCGGAGAATATAGGGTAAGAAAACACATCATCTTCACGAATAAATGCAGGCATATTGTAAACACCAATTACCAGAGCGTATTTAATGCTAGAATCGGTTTTTAATATCCTTACCGCATTATCATAGGCAATGGTAAAGCTGGCACAAGAAGCCGAAACATCAAAAGTACTGGTCCATTTCTCATGGCCTTGTATTCTTCCTTGCACTAAAATGGAAGTAGCTGGAGTGATAAATTCTGGGGTGTCGGTTCCCACAATGATTAATCCGATGTCCTCTGCATTTATTTCACTATTAGTAATTGCATCCAGTCCTGCTTTGGTTGCGAAATCAGCTGTAGTTTCTTTTATACCTCTTAGTTTGGCAATATGCCTTTGTTTGATGCCTAATTTTTGCTCCATCTTTTCTTCATCGAAGCTAATGGCTGCAAGATTCATGAGCTCTTTGTTAGTGATGGCTTCTCCAGGAACATACATTCCTGAGGCTATAATTTTTGTCTTATTCATTTCATTTATTTATATAAATCCTACTTTCTCCGCATCAGTCCTTAACTGTGTTCTGAAATCTGGATGTGCTATTTTTATCAATTCTTGTGTTCTTTCTTTTATTGATTTGCCTCTTAAACTTGCGATTCCAAACTCTGTAACTATATAATCTGTATTGCTGCGGTGTAATGTGATTGCTGTTCCCGCAGGTAGTACAGTAACAATAGTGGATACGCTTCCTCCCTTAGCAGTAGAGCGACATGCAATTATCGATTTTCCTTTGCCGTCTGTGCCTTCTACAGCTCCTATAGCAGTATCTGCTTGCCCTCCGGTTCCAGAATATTGGCTAGTTCCAATAGATTCGCTAGCTACTTGACCCATTAAATCTACCATGATACAGGTGTTAATGGAAACCATTTTTGAGTTGAGTTTAATTAATGCAGGATCATTAGCGAATTTTCCTCGAATAAATTCTACTGAGGGATTATTGTCAAGCCATTCGTATAGCTTAGGAGAGCCCATAGCAAAAGTGCAAACGAATTTATCTTTATAATAGGATTTCTTCTTATTAGTGATGACGCCAGCTTCGTATAGTTCCATCATGCTGTCCACCAACATTTCAGTATGAACACCCAAATCTTTTTTGCCTTTTAAAGAAAGAGCTGCTGCATTTGGGATATCCCCAATTCCTAATTGAATGGTAGAGCCATCTTCCACTAATGATGCAATATAGTTTCCAATCTGCAAAGCTGTATCATCAGGTTCGGGGGATGGTAATGAAGGAGTTTCTTGTGTATTTTCTACAAAATAGTGCACGTCATTAATATGAATATGGGTGTCACCTAGGGTTCTGGGGAGTTTTTCATTTACTTCTAGAACTACAGTTTTAGCAACTTCTAGAATGTCTTTTTCGTAAGTAATGCCTAAAGACAAGGATACGAACCCATTCTTGTCTGGAGGAGTGCAGGTGCCAACAAATAGATGTGGAGGTCTGTTGAATATCCTATCAATTCCGGCTCTATGTAGCATATTGGGAACATAGGTTACAGTTCCTGATTTTTCTTTTAAAGCTTTTCTTGACCCAGGTGCATGAAACCAACTGCAAAGTTCAAAATGACCTTTCATTTCTGGTTTCATATAAAAATCATAGGGCTTTAGAGTAAGTACAGAATATACTTTTACATTTTCAACCCTATCTTTTGCTAGATGAAATTTCTGCATGCAACCTTGTGGTTCACTGGCGCATTGTCCCACGATAATGTCTGTATTTGATTGGATTAGGTTTGCAACATCTTGTGTCGAAATAACTTTGTCCTTATATGTTTTTTGATAATCTATCATGTCTGAGTTGGTTTATTTGCGAATTTGTTTTGGTAGGTTATTACTAAAAGTCCAGTAGCTATAGAAACAATAATAGCCGTGGAAGAAGCTATAGCTGGGTTTCTAATACTTCCTTCTAAATATTGGGTATACCAGCCAAAGCCAATGCTATATTTACTCACCAAAACAGGAAGGAGATAGTATACCGTAAAATGAGTGATAAATGCTGCGATAGAAGCGAGTAAGGCAGGTTTTATATTTTCTTTCTTTGAGAATATTCCATATAGGATAGGGAAGAAGGCCACAGAAAAATAGGCGTAGACTCCATTTTGTGCTAATATTGCAACGCTGAGTTTGGGATGAAGAATTTGATCGTAGGTAATGTAAAAAGCACTAAAGCCTAATCCTATAATTACCAATCGATTAATGGTAATCAACGATTTGTCCGATTTGATATGTTTCTTAAAAAGAACTTCTATTATATCGTTGGTAATACTAGTAGATACAGATTGTATTAAGCCTTCTAGTGTTGACATGCCAGCTGAAATTAATCCAAGAATAACTATTAATCCGAGGATTACAGATATAAGTCCGTTAGAGAAGATCTGGAGTACATAGGCAGGTATAATGCCATCTGTTTTAAGCACTTGGTCTTCTATTGATAAATCTGGAAATGTAAGACGAGCATATAATCCTACTATGATAACGGAGTAGAAAATAGTTTGTGCTATAAGGGCTGTGGTAAGGAACTTGTTGACATCTTTTTCTTCTTTAAGCAGAAGCGATTTGGTAATGATATGAGGTTGGCACACCACGGCAATTCCAACGATGATTTGAGCAAAAATAATTTCATAATAATCACGAAATAAAATGCTGCTGGGATTAGGGCTGCTGGCTAAAGCAGGATCTATGGTAGATAATTTATGAAAAAAAGTATCTATACCGCCTTTGAAATGCTCATATCCTGAGCCCAGTAGAATAAAGGCTACTAAAATCATGATAATGGCTTGGATCGTATTTGTATAAACCATGGAGTTTGCTCCTCCGAACATCATATATCCAAACACGAAAATGATTAATCCAATTAAGATATATAACTCATCTATATTTAGTGATTTTGAGAGTACCTTGGTGATGGCAACCAGAATAAGAACAATAAAAGTAAGTAAAAATGTGGAGAGAAAGGCCATCATTAATGCGTAGTTTTTACTTTTATATCTAATTCCTATCCATTGTGCTAGAGTTAATGCATTAACTGATTGCCCGTATTTTCTAAATGCCTTGGAGAGTATGACTAATGAGACCATGGATGCAAAGGGGAAAAATATACCAAAAGAAAGTACCCCGCTGAATCCATAAATAGCTATTAGGCCTGGGTTAATCACAAATGTGGCAGCACTAGTAATGCTTGCAGCCAATGATAAGCCAACAGCAATGGGTGAGAAGCTAACGTTTCCCACGGCATAATCGGAAATATTTTTGATGGAGAGGGCTCCTTTAATTACAAAATATAATACCATAATGGCATAAATTGAAATTAAAATCCATGTTCCTGTAACTTGTAGTGAGGTGGCCATTTATACCTTTTTAAATTGTTGATTATATTAGCTTATTTACCTTTTAAAATTACGCTATAATATTTTTGTTTGAGATCTAAATTCTGAATTTTATAAACAGGTAAGCTGTCCATTTAAAGTGTAAAAATCATTGAAATAAAAACACCTTATTCGGACAGCTCAAGGTATGGGTTTACACCGTCATTCCGCCATCTACACTAATCACAGTGCCGTTTACATATGATGAATCCTCAGAGGCTAAGAATAAATAGGCTTTTGCTATTTCCTCTGGATTTCCAAGTCTTTGTAAAGGTACTTTTGATTTCATGGCATCCAAAACATTCTCTGGCATTTTCATTACCATTTCAGTGGCTATGAAACCTGGTGCTACAGCATTTACATTGATGCCTTTTCTCCCCAATTCTCTTGCCCAGGTTTTGGTCATGCCAATTAAACCAGCCTTGGTGGCTACATAATTGGTTTGCCCAAAATTACCATATAATGCAACTACCGATGATGTATTAATAATGCGCCCTGATTTGTTGGCCAACATATGTGGTATTGTGCATTTTGTACAATTGAAAACTCCTGTAAGATTTACGTCAATCACCTGATCCCACTGCTCTCTCGTCATCTTGAGGAGTGTAGAGTCGCGAGTAATTCCTGCATTATTGACTAGTATGTCTATTTTAGTGTATTTAGAAATTACTTCAGTTATACTTCTTTCTACCTCTTCGTAGTTAGCTGTATTTACTTTCATGAAGCTAGCTAATCCACCTTTTGAATTGATCTCATTTACTGTTTCGTTAGCTTTCTCTTCGTTTAAATCCCAGATGATTACAGTAGCGCCTTCTGCTGAGAAAATTTCAGCTCCAGCTTTTCCAATTCCGCTTGCGGCTCCCGTTATTATGGCAACTTTATTTTCTAATTTTTTCATATGATTGTTTTTTCTTGATTTAAGATGGATTTTAAAGACCCTGACTTATGATGTTTTATTTTAAAAATTATTCCATGTTTTCTACTATGAGTGCAGTCCCTTGGCCCCCTCCGATACATAAAGTAGCTAAACCTTTTTTAGCATGGCTTCTTTTCATTTCATATAATAGAGTAGTTAGTATTCTTGCTCCTGATGCTCCTATGGGATGCCCTAAGGATATAGCCCCTCCGTTTACATTGATTTTATTGACATCGCATTTTAAATCTCTAGCTACAGCAATAGATTGTGCCGCGAATGCTTCATTGGCCTCAATAAGATCAATTTCGTCAATATGCATATTTATCTTTTTCAAAGCTTTTTCTGTAGCTGGAACAGGACCATAGCCCATAATTGCTGGATCGAGTGCTGCACTGGCGTAGGAAAGAATCTTTGCCATTGGTTTTAAACCAAGCTCTTGAGCTTTGTCGGCTGACATGATAATTAGCATTGAAGCTCCGTCGTTGATACCTGAAGACGATGCTGCTGTTACAGTGCCATCTTTTTTGAATGCAGGTCTCAGTTTTTCTAGTTTTTCTAATTTAACGCCAGGTTTAGGGAATTCATCTGTGTCAATCACAATAGGATCTCCTTTTCTTTGAGGAATTTCAATGGGGACTATCTCATCTTTAAACTTTCCGTCATTTTGAGCTTTTTCAGTTTTATTTTGACTTTTAACAGAGAACTGATCTTGTTCCTTTCGGCTAATATTCCATTGTTCAGCAATGTTTTCCGCAGTAATGCCCATATGATAATTGTTTATGGCATCAGTAAGCCCATCTTTAATCATACTGTCAATTATTTCACCATTGCCCATTTTTTGGCCAAATCGTGCTTTAGGCAAGAGGTATGGTGCATTTGACATGCTTTCTGTACCACCAGCTAAAATGATCTCAGCATCGTCAAGCATAATCATCTGGGCTGCTAAACTGACTGCTTTTAAACCCGAACCACAAAGTTTATTTATAGTCATAGAAGGGCTGGTATAAGGAACACCTGATTTTATACTGATTTGGCGAGCTATATTTTGACCAAGACCTGCTGATAGGATATTGCCGATGATAACCTCATCTACTTGTACGGCTTTAATTCCAGCTCTATTAATAGCCTCTTTAGCAGCTATGATTCCTAATTCTGTGGCGGATAATTTTGATAAGCTACCTCCGAAATTTCCTATGGCTGTGCGAACAGCTGATACAATAACGACTTCTTTCATCTTTGCTTTGTTTAGAAAAGCAAATTAAATAATACTTGATTGGATTTGAGGACGAATATTATAAATACTATGTGTTGACTAATTATAATTATATTGGTTGTAATGTTTGTAATAAACAGATTAATAGTATTTAAAAAAAAATATATTGGCTATTGACAAATGCTAGTGTATCTATTTAGACAGCTTATTGATTCATTTTATGGATTCAGGATTTAGTTTAAATTTGTGTACTAAAAATGATACGCATGATACCAAAAAGGTTTTTTTTTGTTTTAAGTATTTTTTTCGTTTTCTTGTTGCCAGACGTGAAATCACAAGGTAGACTAGGAACAATTGTGATGATAGATGATAGTTTAATGTCTCATTTACATTTAGAAGAGTACGTTTTGATTAATCACGATATCCAATATTCTTTGCCATTCGATTTGGAGGAGTATAGTACGAGAATGATAGACTCATTATTTGTTTTAAATAAGCAGAAAATAGATTTGGTTCCGCTTAAAAAGGAATTATTTATCGACTATTTGGATAAAAAAAGAAAATATACTGGGAGTGGATTTAATAAGATTCGAAAGAAATGGTTTAATCAAATTGTTGAAGAAAACGATATAGATGCGCTGATTGTTGTAACTAATACCGATTTAAATATTAAATATGGGATGGAACCTACTCTTATAGAAACTGAGAAAATTTGTGTGGCTACTTATCTTAATGAAAGTGCAGCCATGCAGATTAGGTTAAAAACCTATGTGTTCTTAAAAGCTATACCAAGGAAATATAAGGTGAAAAGTTGGAGAGATGAGTTAACTGATTTTTCAAAAACGTCGGAAAATGAAGTTTTTTCTCAAGAGCAATTGAAGCAATTTGAGGCCCCATTACGAGAAATGATAAAGACGCAATTAATTGAGATTAAAAACAGTAAAGATTATAAGGATATGCTTTCAGAACTAAGAAGGAAAGAGGCATTGAGAAAGTATTATCAGAATAACCCCGGATAATTGTTTATTACAAATTAATCCTCTCTAACAATAATGAAAATATCTTCATGGGGTTTCTTCATCATAAAGCGCTCTCTAGCAAATTTTTCAATATTTTCTTTATTGTGGAATAGGGTATGGTAGGTAATGCTATCCTTGTGAAGTTCGTTTTTGTAAAACGCTTTTTCTTCTTTTAAATCGGATAATTCACTCATTAATTTAAACTGAGCTCGAAAATTATACTGATCAAAAAACAACAGATAACCCAAGAAAATAAGGGTGGCAATCATAAATCTGTTTTTGAGTATTTTGATCATTTTCATATTTCACGATTTTCAACAAATATAAAAAGCCTAATGAAGAAAAAATCACTAGGCTTAAATATCTTTCAACTATTTATTGTTAGAATCCTCTAATCAGCCTCATGTAAACTTTGATTGATCTTAGTCGCTAAAATATCAATGGCTACGTGATTTTTCCCACCTTGCGGCACAATTACATCAGCATATTTCTTGGTGGGTTCAATAAAAGTTTGATGCATGGGTTTCACCCAAGTTTGATAATGATCGAGGGTTTCTATATACGAACGACCTCTTTCTTCCATATCTCTCCTGATGTTTCTCATCAATCTATCATCGGCATCAGCATCCACAAATACCTTCACGTCCATTTTATCGCGCAGTTTTCTATTTGTCATCACTAGAATGCCTTCAATAATCATAACTCTTGATGGTTTTACCTCAATAGTTTCTTTTCCCCTTGAACAGGTGACATAATTATAGGTAGGCATTTGGACGGTTTCATTTTTTAACAACTGGTCAACTTGCTTGTTGAGCAAAGCAAACTCAATGGAGCCTGGATGGTCAAAATTAATTTTTGTTCTCTCCTCAGGCGATAAATGACTGTTGTCCTTATAGTAGGCGTCTTGAGGAATTACGGATACGGAACCTTCTGGAAGTGAACTGATAATTTTTTTTACAACGGTTGTTTTGCCGGAACCAGAACCTCCAGCTATGCCAATAATTAACATAAATATGGTTTTAAATTAACTTAACAAAGTACGCCATTTTAATTGAGATCCGCAATTTATTGAAAGCTTTAGTTTTGAGGAATATGTATTTGCTAGTGTTAAATAATCATAATCGTGTAGGTGATTCTTGTATTATCTGTAAGTTTTTTTAATTATTTTGCACTAATGTTAAAAATTGATAGGCAAATCTGATTTTTTAATTACTTTTGTCTTTTGAAAATATTTTACAAAGTATCCATTACTTTTTAAAAAATTTAGAAACTTATAATATTAAACACATGAGAAAGTTTTTTTTACTACTTGTAGGTCTTATGATAACTGTTGGATTACAGTTACAAGCGCAAGTTTTGATTCCTGTTAAATGGAATATTTCAGCTGAACAAACTACACCAGATGAGGTAGTGATTACCTTTGATGCTAGTATTGATGAGCATTGGCACTTGTATAGCCAAGATATTCCAATGGCTCCTCCTGCTACAACTTTTGGTTTTGAAGAAAGTACAGGTTTTGAATTGGTTGGCGATATTACAGAAACAGAAAGTATTGAAGAATTTGATAAAAACTTCGATATGGTTTTAAAGTATTTCGAGCATGATGCCACATTTAAAGCTACTGTAAAGCTTTTGACTGATCAAAAGGTAGTAATAAAAGGATACGTAAACTATATGGTTTGTGATGATACCCGTTGTTTGCCTCCTTCTGATGAAGAGTTTGAGTTTGTGTTTAATGCACCTGAAGAGGAGGCGGTTATTGAAGCTTCTTCTACAAATGATTTAACTGGAGAAGGCGAAAATAGCTTAATGGGATTCTTTTTAGTAAGTTTCTTATTTGGTTTAGCAGCGATTCTTACTCCTTGTGTTTTTCCAATGATTCCAATGACAGTATCTTTCTTTATGAAAGGTGGAGAAAATAAAGCCAAAGGTAGAATGGAAGCCAGTATTTATGGTTTTTCTATTGTGGTCATATATGTATTAATTGGTACTGTTTTAGCAGTTGTAGCCGGTCCAGGTATAGCCAATTTCTTGGCAACCCATTGGTTACCAAATATTCTTTTCTTTGTTATCTTCGTTATTTTTGCGGCTTCATTCTTCGGGATGTTCGAAATTGTAATGCCTCACTGGTTGGTTAATAAATCTACTGCCAACGAAGATAAAGGTGGTTTCTTAGGCCCAGTATTCATGGCTTTAACTTTAGTATTGGTTTCTTTTAGCTGTACAGGTCCTATTGTTGGAACTATTTTGGTTGAAGCTGCTGGTGGAGCTTTCCTTAAGCCAATTATTGGTATGTTGGGATTCTCTTTAGCATTTGCTTTACCATTTACATTATTTGCTTTCTTCCCACAATGGTTAAACAAATTGCCAAAATCAGGTGGATGGTTAAACTCAGTAAAAGTAGTTTTAGGTTTCTTAGAATTGGCTTTAGGTTTAAAATTCCTAAGCATGGCCGATCAAACATACCATTGGGGATTATTAGACAGAGAGGTATATTTAGCTCTTTGGATTGTGATTTTCTTCTTAATGGGATTATATTTATTAGGTAAATTAAGATTTGCTCACGATAGTGAATTGAAAGTACTGGGAGTACCTCGTTTATTCCTTGCCGTTGCAACTTTCTCTTTCGTTGTATATATGATACCAGGTATGTGGGGAGCGCCTTTAAAAGCACTTTCAGGGTATATGCCTCCAATGACATCACAGGACTTCGATGTGAATAGAATTGCCAGAGAAAATGCTGGAAGTGGAGGAGGAGTTGTCAAGAAAGAATTATGTGAAACTCCAAAGTATTCTGAGTTTTTGCATCTTCCACATGGTTTAGAGGGTTACTTTGATTATGATCAGGCTTTAGCTTGCGCCAAAGAACAAAATAAACCGGTATTTATCGACTTCACAGGTCATGCTTGTGTAAACTGTCGCGAAATGGAAGCCAATGTATGGTCTGACCCAGCTGTATTAGATATGTTGAGAAATGACTATATTGTTACTGCTTTATATGTGGATGATAAAAAGAAACTTCCGGAAAGTGAATGGGTAACATCGGAATATGATGGTAAACTAAAGAAGACTGTCGGAGCTAAATTTGCTGATATGCAAATTACTCAGCATAATGTTAATGCTCAACCATATTATGTGTTACTTAATCCCGATGGTGAGATTTTAGTGCAACCAAGAGCTTACGATTTAGATGTAGCTGCTTATGTTGATTTCCTAAAAACAGGATTGAAAAATCATAAAAGTGGCAAGACATTAAAATAAATAATAGTAACATACTATTCCTAAAACAAAAAAAAGCGGGCTTTGAGTCCGCTTTTTTTGTTTTAGTCAAAATTCTATTTGGAAATAAGTTTAATAAAATAGTGAGCTCGTATAAAGCTTCAAATAGAAAGAAAAGCTACTACTAGAGATTAGGTTGGTGTTTTTGTTGATGATAGTTGTTATGTGACAAAAGTTAATTTATGATAAAGCAATTGTTTTAAAATACAGATGTATGAATCTAACTTGAAACCATTCAATCAATAAAATCAAAATACATTGTACTGGTAGTTCTAGGTCATTAAATTTTCAATGTAAATTGAATATGGATTATGAGGAAAGGAAGTCGTATTATTTAAATTAGAAGCTAGTTTAAAAAGCTTATTGTTGCAAAGGTGAGATAAAAGAAAGGGTTCTATTCTATCACTACACCAACCTGAATATTCTATTTGCTATGAATGATTATGTTTTGAATTTCAATTGATTTAGGCATAAAAAAACCTGCTAAAGCATTGCTTTAGCAGGTTTTTGGTTTGTTGTATATTGAACTTAGTCAATAATAAGCTTAACAGTTGAAGCATTTTTGTTTGTACGTAATTCTACAAAATAAACACCTTTATCAAAAGTAGATATATCAATAGATTGAAGTTTGCTATCACAAGTACCGTCTTCATAAATCAATTGTCCACCTACGTTATACATCTTAATGCTACTTAGTAATTCTTCACTTTGAACGTTGAATACATTATTAGCTGGATTAGGATAACAATTAAAAGCATCAGCATTTTGTTCTTCAATTCCTACACCGCTAGTATGGATAAAAGATTCTTTTGTTTCTGTAAAACTATCTCCAGTTTCGTTAGTCACAGTTAATGAAATAGTAAAATTACCACCATCTTCAAATATATGAGTTGGATTTTGTTCATTGGAATCCTCAGTGCCGTCACCATCAAAATCCCAAGACCAAGAAGCAACTGTACCACCTGTAGTTTCGTCAGTAAAATTAACTTCTAGAGGAGCTAATCCATTGACTTCGTCAGCAGAGAAATCTGTAGATAATATTTGTCCACCTTCTAATTTAACTTGTTGAGCATTTGTGATAACACCGGTTGTAGATTCGATTAATAAAACAACTAAATCAACATGAGCTGGGTCGAAATCACTAGCAAGAGTATGAGTGAACTCATAGGTGTATGGTGTTCCATAAGCTACATCTGCAGGAATCGTACCGGAAATTCCATCCCAACCACCAACTAATACTCTACCAACGTGTTGGTATACCATGTCGGCTGCAGGAACAGGGTGTGGAAGTTCAGCCCAATTAGTACCATCCCAATCGATGAGGTCACCTGCGCCTCCTCCAGCATAAGAGTTTGATTGATTCCACTGTGAAGTTGTTCCTGTCATTTCACTTTCCACAATAACCATAGCAACATTATATGCTGTACCGGCTAAATCCATTGCAAAATTAGATGTGGCTTCCACTACAATTTCGTTTGAACTGGCATCCCATGTTCTTGTTGTAACTTCAATTTTTGCTAAAGGAATTTCTTGCTTTGCAGCCAAATAAGCAGGCTCTAAGCTAGAAAGTCCTGGATCGAATACGCTTTGTCTATTCAATACTCCACTTGGGTAACCACCAATGAAGGTTCCAATACCTGCATCATATTCAGCTAATGTCATAGGATCATTATTATGAACACCAATACCAATCCAAGTACCATCAGTATAATTATGTGCCATAGTATTTAGCCCAACCAAGCCTCTAGGACACCAACCACACCATGTTCCAGTTCCTTCTTCATAAACTACATTCTGTGTAAAAATTTCGTTTACACAAAGAATGTCTGCGGAAAGCATATTGTTAGCAGGGAAATCATCATCACCAGCTCCATTAATATTTTGAACTTTTAATTCAATACTGTGTTCGCCTACTGTTATGCTCGCTGAATTCGGGTGAGTAAAATCATAGCTTTCGTTAAAACCAATATTTAAGCCATCAAAAGTAGCTACATCACTATCAACACCATCTACAGAATAGATAACATCAAAAGAGGTGATTGGTGTATCTCTTTCACTTTTTACAGAACCTTTAATTTCAATATCACCAACTGCAACTTTTGATGCAATATCAAATTTAGTTAAATTAAGATCTAAACCTTCAGAAGAACATACATTCATAAATACTGAAAATTCACCAGCATCAGGTGCTCCTAAAGGTAAACACTCATAAACATCAATACCAATTCCATTGGTAACTGTGAATGAACATTCCTCAGGGTATTGTCCAGGAGTCCATACTAAACTAATATCTGTTAAATCAGGTGCAGAAATGCTTTCGGAACCTGAACTACCAGAAGCTATTGTGGCTGTACCTAATAAGTCACTTCCGTTGTAAACTTTAACAGATGCACTGTTCCAACCATCACCATAACTGTCTACCATATCGATTACGATATCGCATTGTGCGTTTGCTACTGTTGTTATTCCAAAGGAAAACAAGGCAAACATAATAAAAGAGAGTAGAAGATTTTTTTTCATGAAATTGTGTTTTGTGTAGATTAATTATTTAACCGTAAAAATAAAAAATAATTTGCGAACAAGTAACAACTTTGTAAAATAATTAACAAAGAAGATGTTTGATTTTAAAATATATGTGTATGTTAGTATGATATACATGTAATGGTTAGTCTCTTGTCTGCTGGATATGTTATTTTTTAAATATCGATTTATAGGTTACTGGTTAACAATTTAAAATATGAATTGATGGAAATTTAAATTCAATGTTTTACTTTTGCAAAATGAGAACATCCGTAGAAATAAGTTATTATCCTTTAAAGGAAGAATTCATTCCGCCTATTCAATCTTTTATTGATAGATTAAATACCTACAGTGAGATAAATGTAGAAACAAATGGTATGAGTACACAGGTTTTTGGTGAATATGATGACGTAATGTCTATAGTCACCAAGGAAATGAAATCTGCTATGGAATTACCTTATTCTATTTTTGTAATGAAAGTGATAAACGCCGATTTGCAAATACATCCCAATACTAATGACTGATCTAATCGAATTTTTGTTGGAGCCTTATTTGGTAGCTAGTACCTTTCATATTGTTTTAGAAATATTAGCCGCCATATTTGGAATTGCAAGTGTGTTTTATGCACGTAAGGAAAGTATTCTGGTATTTCCTACGGGAATTATTAGTACTGCTATTTATGTTTATCTGCTTTCTCAATGGACTTTATATGGAGATTTAATCATCAATATCTACTACACCATCATGAGTGTCTATGGCTGGTATATGTGGGCCAAGGTAGATGGTGATGAGAATCATATTCCAATCTCAAGAACCAGTACCGAAGATAAGTTTAAAGCTTTCGGGATTTTTGCTTTTACTAGTGTTTTTGTTATAGTGGTTTATCGCTATTATAACGTGATGCCAGATCATTTGGACTTATCGGAAAGTGTAAATTATGCAGTTGAAAAACTGACTTCTGGGAACCTCGAGGAATTTAGGACAGCAACTCCGTATTTAGATACTTTTACTACGGGAATATTCTTTGCAGGAATGTGGCTAATGGCCAATAAAAAAATTGAAAACTGGACATTATGGATAGTTGGCGATGTGGTTTCAATACCTTTATATTTGGTTAAAGGTTATGGTTTTACTGCTATTCAATATACTGTTTTCTTAGTCTTAGCTATTATGGCTTACTTTTCTTGGAGAAAAAGCATTCAACTGGCAGAAGCTAAGAAATAAGATGACCATAAAAATTCTTATAACAGGACCAGAAAGCACTGGGAAATCAACCTTGGTAAAAGCTTTAGCTGTACATTTTAAAGCCGAATTAGTCTCAGAATTTGCTAGAGATTATATTGATCAATTAACTCGCTCTTACCGAGAATCTGATCTGCTAGAAATAGCAAAAGGACAAATAAAATTAGAGGATGAAAATTCAAAGACATCCTCCTTATTATTTGTCGATACTGATTTAACAGTAATGCATATTTGGAGTCAGGAAAAGTATGGTAGGACGAGTGACTGGATACTTCAAGAAATGAAAACCAGAACATACGATTTATATTTAGTTCCTGATATAGACTTGGAATGGACTTACGATCCACAAAGAGAAAACCCCAATGATAGAGAACGATTAATGAAACTATATCAGAAGTCATTTGAAGAAAGAGGAATTAAATATCATCTGATTAAAGGACAGGGAGAACAACGTATCCAAAATGCAATTGAGATTGTGGAACGCTTTTTGTTTTAATTGTTGAATGATGTAATGATAGATTGAAGGACAGGATCTCTTATTCATTCATTCAGCCTTTCAATGATTAAGTTATAGAAAAACTAAAAGATTATAGAAATAGTAAGATTCAAGGCGCAAATAAGTTTAAAACCACAGTTTACTAAAGTAAATGAGGATTTTGAATTTATGAAGCAACGTGGAAGTTTGTATTTCCGAACAGCTTCAAAGCATTGAGTTATTCAAGCAACAACTCATTCAATAGAATAAATGAGAGGTTATAGAAATAGTAAAATTCAAGGCACAAGCATATTTAATACCGGAGTTTACTAAAGTAAATGAGGATTTTAAAGATGCACAGTAATGTAGAGCTTTACATTTATATAAACTATAAAAAAGACAAAACTATGGCGAAGATATTAGTGATAGACGATGAGAGAAGCATAAGAAATACCATCAAAGAAATATTAGAATACGAAAAGCATAAGGTGCTTGCTGCCGTAGATGGTAGCGAAGGCTTGAGTTTAATGGAACAAACTACCTTCGATGTGGTGCTTTGTGATATTAAAATGCCTGAAATGGATGGCATGGAAGTATTAGAAAAGGCTTTGAAAATTACTGATAGTCCTATAATCATGATTTCTGGTCATGGAAATATTGATATCGCTGTCGAGGCTATTAAAATGGGTGCTTTTGATTATATCGCCAAACCATTGGATTTAAATCGTCTTTTAGTGACCATAAGAAATGCCATGGACAAAAAGAATCTGGTGACAGAAACTCGTACTCTTAGAAAAAAGGTAGCTCGAAAATATACCATGATCGGGGAGTCTGAACCTATGCTTCATTTAAAAGAAATGATAGATAAAGTGGCTCCAACGAATGCACGTGTTTTAATCACTGGAGAAAACGGAACTGGAAAAGAGTTGGTAGCTCGTGCCTTATTCGAGGGTAGCGATAGAACGAAAAAACCATTTATTGAAGTCAATTGTGCAGCCATTCCTTCTGAATTGATCGAAAGTCAGTTGTTTGGTCATGAGAAAGGTAGTTTTACTTCTGCTATAAAGCAGCGAAAAGGTGATTTTGAGTTGGCACATGGTGGAACCTTATTTCTCGATGAAATTGGAGATATGAGCCTCTCAGCGCAAGCAAAAGTTTTAAGAGCATTGCAGGAAAACAAAATTACTAGAGTAGGAGGGGAGAAGGAGATTTCAGTAGATGTAAGAATTATTGCAGCTACCAATAAAAACCTAAAAGATGAAATTGCCAACGGTAAATTCCGAGAAGATTTATATCACAGATTGAGTGTGATTTTATTGGAGGTTGCCTCATTAAAAGATAGGAAAGAAGATATTCCATTACTAGTTGAGCATTTCTTACAACAAAGTAGTGAATCACAAGGAAAAAAAGCACCTGAGATTTCTGAGGATGCTATTGAAGCACTTATAGCTCTTAATTGGTCTGGTAATATTAGGGAGCTGCGCAATGTGGTTGAACGCTTAGTTATTTTGTCGGACGAGAAAATTGAAGCTACAGATGTGAAGCAGTATGTGTTTTAGAACTACTCCAAATTCGATATTAAAATGAACAAATATATGTTGCACTAGGTGCTATATTATCATTTAATACCACTTAAACACCTTTAGATAAATTTTAATCTAAGTTTATTTATCCAATATGCTATAATCTGGAGTCTCTGGTTTTCTCTTAGAGAATAGATAAACTCCGGCTGATGCTATTATAACTGCAAGACCACTGCCAATAGGTGCACCACCTCCAACTGGAGTATTGCCACTTCCTGCGTCTTCTCCACCATTGGGAGGCGGTGGGGTTTGTGCTAATGCGGTAATGATAAGAAATATATTAAGGGTTAATATTAAAATTAAGTTCTTCATTTTTTCTCTATTTTATATATACTTTTTTAACTATTTTCTCTGATTTTGATATGTATTGGACTAAATAATAACCATTAGAATAATTCACTGGTATACTGTGAAGCTTTGATGATTTTATGTTTTGTTGAAATACGATTCTACCACTCATATCACTTATTAACAAATCACCTTCTATGCTTGTATTGCTCTTTAGGTATATGGTTTTATCATTGGAATATATTTTAACTGATGAATGATTGATTTCATCAAGTCCAACAAAGCTAAAGTGTAATGTAAACCTGTTTACTTGGTTTGTGATGGCATGTTCAAACTCGTAATCTGATTCACTCAAATCTACAAAAATATTAAGTTGTTTATCTTCTAGTATTACTTTAGTATTTTCTATTTCTTGAACTGCACTTATCACATGCCCTCCTCCAGTTTGACATTGGAATCCTAAATCGATACTTTCTACCTGCGGAGAACCATTAACGGAGAGAATAACACCAGATGGACTAAAAGTATATAATTGTGGTAAATCCAGATTAGTTGTAGCTAACATCTTATAAGCATCATAAACACCATCATGTTCTAATAGCGCAATATCATTAAAATGCACCCATGTTTCATCTGAATATTCATTGTTACTTGCCCTGAGTATTAAAGCTTTGTTTTGTGGTTTTTTTGCAAAATTGTCATTACCTGAATGCGTTCTTACATTGTCATTAAATGTTAAGGTACCCGATTGGGTTGTACTAATAAAGAAGCCTTGGTGAGGCGGGATAAACTGTAATCCACTGCCTCCTGTGCCTTGCACATAACTCATCCAGTTTTCTGTTACTGCATTGAAATAATGTATCTCATTACTCATTCCATTTGGAATATTAACTTCTTCCCAATTTATAGAAGAAGGATAAGGGTTTCCAAGTAAATTCCAGTTGTATACATCTAACCCTAAACCAAAATCAAGCTCTGCTGTACCATGGTTCATATTGCCAATAAATGTCACTGTGTTTTCAGAGTTTAGATCGGAATAAACTGCATATCCTTTCATTTTATTTAATGGTATATTGGCTGATACAATATCATAATATAAGTAGTCATCTTTGTTAAAATACTGAAGATACATGTCAGAGAATACATTAGCTGTTGCATTTGAAATAGGTGAGGAAACCAAATGCCAGCCATTGCCACTGAAATATCTTTCAATAGTGGCTTGACCATAAATGCTTAAGTTAGAATTATCTAAGATTGAAGCAGTACCACTTGCATTAGATTGTAAAGTAATATCATGACATTGTCCACTTTCGTTTAGTGTTGGACATTGTGTAGCATTTGAAAGAATGGTAATGTTTGTATTAGAAAGCGGTATAGCTTCTGGAGACCAATTTAATGAGTTGTGCCAATCGTTACTCACTTGTCCCGTCCACTGTAAATCCATTGTTTCAGGAGAAAAAGTCCACTCATAAGATATCTTATCAGATTCACCTGAGGTTTGTACTAAAGATAACTCAGTTAAATAGGTCTGTTCTGCAATTAATTCATTGGTATTATGCTGAAACAGCTTTTCAACGGTGTTCCCTTTGAGCTCACCATCTAGATACACATTATAGTTTTCGAAGCCTTTTGATTCTTTGTTTTCAGAATCACTATATACCCAAACATTATCTATGGCCCAATACCAATCCCAAGCTTCTGTATAGTAATAAAATCGAATTCTAAAATCTTCATTGCTGTAAGCAGATACATCTATGGTTATATGATCTGGAGTTTCCCAACTCCCTTTTGAAGAATTCTGATGAAGAACTGTTATCCATTCGGAACCGTTATAAACCTGAACATCTGCCTTTTCTTCTGCATGGATATTTTTATAATACTGGTCAAATTCTATATAGAGCGATGATACAGATGAGGCATCGAAGGAACGAGATATTAAATATTCATCCATTGTAGAAGTATTTCCTGCTGCATCTGAATCTACAAATGCCATTGGGGTTCCATCTAATGTATTATTGTTGTATGCTGAGTTCCAATGCCAAGTATGAGCATTAAATCCTCCAGTTGAAACTTCCCAATTATCAAAATCTCTTTCTTCATTGAAACCCTCATACATGGGGGCAAAACCCTCCCATGTAGCCAATCCATTTGGGTTTACTGTAAGATTAATTGGCAAGACAGTTACTTCTTCAGTGACTTCAATAATTATTGCATCAACTACTAATGTAAAGCCAGGAGAAGCGGTATTTGTAATTTCTATAGAATAATTATAAATTCCTTGTGAATTTTCTGTAATACTAAGGCTATTTACTATGGTACTTGTTACGTAAACACCATTCTTATACCAGTTATATGTGCAATTTTCGACTGCATGATCAAAATCTAATTGAATTATAGAATTATCCCCTACTTCTAGTTTAATAATTTCATTCAAATGTATTATATTTTGGGGGTTAAAATCTGTTCCATTTGGCATATTGAGGATATCTTCAAAAGTGAAGTTGTTTTTTTCTGTATTAATACTTGACAAGACAAGTGAATTTAATTCTACAGGGAAGTTATCAAAAAGGTTATCATTAATTTTTAGTTCAATAAGGTTTGATAAGTTTTCTAATTCAACAGGAATACCTCCTGTTAACCGGTTACTATATAAGTATAAATATTTTAAGTTTGACATGTTACTAATTTCAGGAGGGAGGGGTCCGCTAAATTGATTATTCACAAGGTATAGACCTTGCAAATTTGAAAGATTTCCTATTTCAGGAGGTATAATTCCTGTTAGCTGATTATAGTATAAATGTAATTCTTGTAAATTTGACAGGTCACCTAGTTCTGTTGGAATATCGCCAGTTAATTGATTATAGGCTAAATTTAGATCCTGTAGATTTGATAGGCTTCCTATTTCAGGAGGTATATTTCCTGATAATTGATTATTATATAAATATAATCTTTGCAGATTTGAAAGATTCACCAACTCTTTGGGAATGCTCCCTGATAATTGATTTCCATGTAAATATAAATTTTGAAGGTTAGAAAGACTACCCAAGTTTGATGGTAATGTACCTGATAATTGATTAGAAGACAAATATAAATACTGTAGATTAGATAAATAACCCAATTCAGCTGGTATATTTCCAGAAAGTTGGTTATTGTTTAGCATTAAAACTTCTATCGTTGTAAGATTACTAAGTTCAGTAGGGATATTCCCAACTAAATTATTAAAGCTAAGTGTAATGTTCGTGACATATCCATTCCCATCAATATTAACACCGTACCACTGATCTAATGGCTCCTCACTCAACCAATTGGTATTATCAGTCCAGTTATCACCATTAGTGGCATTATAAAATGTAACTAATATATCTCTTTCAATATCAAGCAGTGATTCTCCTTCTACTATGACAATAATAGAGTCTACCTCTAATGTAAATTCAGGAAATTCAGTATTGGTAATTTCTAAACTATAATGGAATGTCCCTCCATATTCCTCTGTGATATCAAGATGATTAACAGTAGTGCTTGTTACAAGGTTTCCTTGTCTATACCAATTATAGGTGCTATTTGTGGTACTGTTATCAAAACCTAGTTGGATTGTTCCCTCTACTCCACTATCTAAGTTAATGGTATCGTTTAGGTGGATGGTGTTTTGAGGATTATATGCTAAACCATCAGGGAAATTAATGAGGTCTTCGAAAGTAAAATTATTAGATGTTGCGTGTGCCCATTCCAATGTTAGTGAACTAAGTTCAGATGGGAAAACATCTAGAGTATTATTCCTTAAGTCCAAATTATTGAGAACTGATAAATTGCTTAATTCAGAAGGCACACCTTCAGATAATTGATTATCATTTAAATTTAAACTGCTAAGATTGGAAAGATCACCCAACTGTGAGGGTATACTTCCTGTTAACTCATTTTCTCCTAATTCTAACCATTGTAGATTGGTAAGACTACCCATTTCTGAAGGAATACTTCCTGTTAATTGATTATTAAAAAAACTTAAGCCTATTAAATTAGAAAGACTACCCAACTCTGCAGGAATACTACCGGCTAAAGCATTATTCCAAAGATTAATAGAAATAACATATCCAGATTGATCAGTATTAACACCGTACCAATCACCAATAGGCTCATCACTCAGCCAATTAGTATTATCAGTCCAATTATCACCATCGGTGGCATTATATAATGCAATAAGTGCAGCTTTGTCAATTTCTGAGTCTTTTTGGTTTTGAGAAGGGCCTTTTTTTGATTCAGTTTTTTGTTGCTCCTCTATTTCTTTTATTTTTGCGAAATAAACTTGTTCCATTCTGGCTTTTTCTTTAGCCCTAAGTTCTTCTATGTGTTTTTCTCTTTGGGTTTCGATATCTTGATGATAAGAAGAGTTGAGCCCTTGTTTGGGAATAGATTGCTCATGGGTTTGAGCTGAAAGCAAATTGGAGATAAATAGTAATAACGTAAACACACTAACCTTTATAAAAAAGGTAATTAGACCAGCTTTTTTCATAATCATTTTAATTGGGAATTTAATGCTAACAACACTGGCCAATATTACAATTTCCCTTATAAAAACGATACCTATAATTAAGTACATATCATACTTAATTGTAAGTAATTTATCTAAGTATATGACAAAAAACTACACTCATCTAAGTTATCAACTGACATTTTGTTTAATAATAGTTTGATATAAGCGACTATCCATATTTAAATTTGCGCTTTTCGGCTATGTTTTTTAATCACAATTGGCTTTACAAACAAATTTATATAGATTCCAACTTTATAACACCAAACAAAAGCAATCATCACAAGTATAATTAATTTTTCAATACTATCAATTTTTTGTAGATATGTTTTTTCGATATCAAATCTACTAGATTTTATGGCTCTAAAACAAGTTTCAATTTGCCACCTTTGTTTGTAAAATGCTTGAGTCTGATCAGGTTTGTTTATCCTCTACTATTCTTTATCATTGCGTTTTAACTCCGTAAATCTAATACAAGATACTGAATGTCAAGGTTTATAGTTAAATTCATAATGTCTGTTTTACTGATGTCAAAGAGATGCGCTTTTGTCATGTGCTAAGGTAAAAACCAATAAATGAAAATAGAAGTGGAGTGATTTTGAACATGATGAAAGGTTTGTGTTTTAATAAAAATGAATGATCATTTTATTACTTTGCACAAAATCCACCATCCACAATCATATTTGTGCCAGTAATCTTTCTTGAGGCATCTGATAAAAGGAAAAATGCTGCATTGGCAACATCTATAGGTTCAACCCATCCTAGAGGGTACTCAGACTTGCTTTGCTTTTCCCACTCAGAAGAAAATCTTTTGATGACACCTTCAGTCATTTGTGTGCCTTCAACCATGCCTGGTGAGATACTGTTGACTCTTATGTAACTTGTAGCCAATTCTATAGATAATGATTTAGCTCCGGAAATAACGGCTCCTTTGCTTGCTGAATAAGCCAATTGTGCACCTACTCCCGTAACACCATAAATGGAGGCTATAAATACAATACTGGCGCCCTGTTGATTCCAAAGCTTTTTCTTTTGGAGTATTCTACAAATATCAAAACCGGCAATTACATTTACCTGATATTGTTGATGAAATATATTAGCATTAGTCATCTGTAATGGCATTGTTTTTTGAATACCCGCAGAATGGATCAAGCCATCAAATGCACCCATTATATTATGGGCTTCTATTATAGCAGACTCCAATTCTTTGGATTCTGTTAAATCAAATGCTTTGTACTCATGATTTGAACCCTTTAGTTTTTTCAAAAGGTTTTGTAATCGATCCTCATTCCTGCCAAAAAGCAATAATTGCGCTCCCATTTCAGCGCATAACAAAGCTGAAGCTTCCCCTATTCCTGAGGAAGCCCCTGTGATGATTATCTTTTTATTGTTTAAATTCATCTAGATTATTTAAAATTCTCAGCTCCAATCTTTTCTTCTAAATCTTTGATGGTATCTATAGTGGTAAAATCATCTGCTGACAAAGTAATCCCAAAATTCTCATCCACAATGGTCATGATAACCAAAATAGACATAGAATCCCAGCCCTGAATATCAAATAATACAGAGGTTTCGTTCAGACTGCCATCCTCCAAATTGAGTTCGTCAGCTATCAAAGAGTATAATTCTTGTTTTTTCATTTATATTATTTTTTAGAGTGTTATAATTGTTGCTCCCCAAGATAACCCAACACCAAAGCCTACCAGCATTATCTTATTGCCTTTTATTACAGCCCCTTTATCAATTGCCTTTTTAAGAGCAATGGGAATAGTAGCCGAAACGGTGTTGCCAGTGTCCGACAATTCGATGCAAAATTTACTGGGTTCTATCTTTATTTTCTTTCTCAAATATTCCAGCATGAATTGATTCGCTTGATGGAAGATAAAATAATCTACCTCCCTTAATTCCATTTCATTTTTTTTTGCACATTCTCTTACTAGGGCAGGAATTTTTGTGATGGTAAAATTAAATATGGAAGGCCCATTCATATATAAATGATTATCAGAGGTGATATTGCCTGTACCATATTCGTAATCCTTAACATCCTTATCTTTAGGAGTTCTGAAAGCACCATTTCTAACGATCAGCTCCTTTGCTCCACTGCCATCGGTATTTAAACTGAATTCGCCTATTCCTAAATCTTCATTATTAACAATAGTAGCAGCTGCTCCATCCCCAAAAATAGCACGATTTACTCTATCGCCAGGGTGTAAATGTTTGGAATAGGTTTCTGCCACCACCAACAGAACATTGTGAGCTATTCCAGATGCCAATAACCCTTTTGCAAGAGCCAAACCATAAACATATCCTGAACAACCTAAATTATAATCCAAAGCTCCACAATTTTTATTTAAACCTAAGCGATCTTGAAGTATACATGCCGATGTTGGTAAAAAATAATCAGAGCTTTGAGTACATAAAAGCACAAAATCAATTTTTTCTTTATCAAAATGTGCTAAGGCCTTTATGGCTGATTTCTCACCTATATCTAAAGCAGTTTCATTAACCTCAACTATATGCCTGTTTTTAATGCCTACTTTTTGCTCAAAAGTTTGATGATCCCAATCAGGAAATATTTTAGCAAGTTCAATATTAGACTGGGATTGTTGTGGTAAATAATATTCAAGTATCATATTGACGCAAGTTTATATAAAGATCCTATTATTACAAAAATAAAGATTCTTCTTTGATTAAAAAAGTTAATGTCATCAATAATCATGCCTGTGCCAGATATTGTTTAGTGCCTACTTCTAATTTCTATATGTATAAAACAAAAAATCCCCTCCATAATTGGAGAGGATTTGTAATCTATAATCAGTTTAACAACTAAATAACCTGAATTATACAACTCCTTGAGCTAACATAGCATCGGCAACTTTAACGAAACCAGCAATGTTTGCACCATTTACATAATTGATGAATTCACCTTCAGTTCCCCACTTAACGCAGTTCTCGTGAATGTCAATCATAATAGAGTCTAATTTTGCATCAACTTCTTCTCTTGTCCAAGCTAAACGCTGAGAGTTTTGTGTCATTTCTAAACCAGAAACAGCAACACCACCTGCATTTGCAGCTTTACCAGGACCATAAAGAATCTTAGAATCAACATAAACTGTGATAGCATCTGGAGTAGAAGGCATATTTGCTCCTTCTGAGATACAGTAACAACCGTTGTTTACTAAAGTTTGAGCTTCTTCACCATTAATCTCGTTTTGAGTAGCACAAGGAAGAGCTACATCACACTTGATAATCCAAGGACGTTGTCCTTCGTGATATTCACAACCATACTTTTCAGCATATTCTTTGATACGTCCACGCTTTACATTCTTCAATTCCATAACGAAAGCTAATTTCTCAGCATCGATACCAGCTGGGTCATAAATGAAACCAGCAGAATCAGAAAGAGTAACAACTTTTCCACCTAATTCAGTAACTTTTTCAGTTGCATATTGAGCAACGTTACCAGAACCAGAAACAGTAACTATTTTACCTTCGAAAGTTTCTTTTCTTGTAGAAAGCATTTCTCTTGCAAAATAAACAGCACCGTATCCAGTAGCTTCAGGACGAATTAAAGAACCACCCCATTCAAGGCCTTTACCAGTAAGAATACCAACAAACTCGTTGCGAATTCTTTTATACTGACCAAACATGTAACCGATTTCACGACCACCAACTCCGATATCACCAGCAGGTACATCAGTGTTTGGTCCAATATGACGTTGTAATTCTGTCATAAAGCTTTGGCAGAAACGCATTACTTCATTGTCAGATTTTCCTTTAGGATCAAAATCAGATCCACCTTTACCACCACCCATTGGAAGAGTAGTTAAACTATTTTTAAGTACTTGCTCAAAAGCTAAGAACTTTAAGATACCAAGATTTACAGTTGGGTGGAAACGAAGACCGCCTTTGTAAGGTCCGATAGCGGAATTCATCTCAATTCTATAACCTTTGTTGATTTCAACACCACCTTTGTCATTTAACCAAGGAATACGGAAAAGAATTACTCTTTCTGGCTCAACCATTCTCTCAAGAATCTTAGCGTCTTTATACTGAGGGTTCTCTTCTACGAAAGGAATTAAAGATTCTACTACTTCATGAACTGCCTGGTGGAATTCAACTTCACCTGGGTTAGAAGCAATAACTTTTGCCATAAAATCTTGAACTTTTTGTTCCATTACATTAGCCATATCAATTGTTTTTTATAAGGTTTTAATTTCAATTTCATGCCAAGTTTACGAAGAAAAAACCGTCCGAAACCCCTACCTAGAACTAATTTACGTACAATGCTTATCTTTTTCAGGGAAACTCTTAATGCTACTTACGAAAAGAGATGAATGCATAAACATGTGGTGTTTTGCAGCTAAGAGTTGATGGGTTTTTAATTAAAAAGATGGCTGTGTTCTGCTATTAGTAGTATTAGTCAAAAGAATAAGTGAAGTTGGATTTAGGGTCTATTCAAAATAAAAGTAGTTATATTTCAGTGGTTTTGCTTGCTAATTTAGAATGTGATATTTCTTGTAATTCTTATTTGAATAACAGTGCAGGTTTTCTTATGCTTTCTTGGAACATATGTTGAGCTTTCTTGCTTAGAATTGGTCTACATATATATTCCATTTGAACTTATTTTTTTACAGCGAGAATTACGGATTCTGTTTGTCTATTATAATGACTTAATAATTATATTGGTTTTTAATGATTAAATCAATAACAGAATTCAAACTTTTGTACTCTTTGAATAAATTTTTAGTTTATCAAAAAACAATAAACAAGTTTAACAATAGTAGACGATAAGAACATGAATTTATACTATGATTGGTGCTTAATTAAAATTTTAAGATTAACCCAATACCATTACCAGTGACACCAACATTCATGCTGATACCTTTCTGTTCTTGCTCAAACATGGCATCTTCACTTTTTTTAGCTTTTATACTACCTGAAATCCATAAAGGTGTACCCAAATTAAAGAGAACTCCTCCGCCAATATAAATAGCTGGAATGAAATATCTGATGGGTTTATTGTCTATATTGTTTCTTAACATTACAAAGTATGTTGTTGCACCAAGGAAAGCACCAATAAGGCTTGATCTTGATCCACTCTTTCTTTGCTTTTCTGCTTTTTGGTATTCTAATTGATAATATTCATATCCTTTTTCTGTCTCTTTAACTTCTTGGCTCAGAAAAATACTAGGATAGGCATTGGTTTTTATTTCTTTACGTGTTCTGAAATCAATAAATCTGCCATTTTTCACAGCAGCTATTGCCAATACTGTATCTTGAAAGTCATCTTTCTCAAAGATGATGGTATTCCAGTTTCGTATTTTGAGAATTTCGCTTTCTGTAATAGAATCTTCTCCCGATACAGGGTAAATAATATCGCTAGGATAATCTTGACTGAAGGCATGAATACTGATAAAAAATATGGAAGTGATGAGGATAAATAATTTCATATTTTGGCTTTAGAATACAAAATCAAAATTAGTAATTATTCTAAGCTTCTTATAAGGTTAATGAAATTTAGAAAGATTTTAGATAAAACTATCTTAAATGTAAATAAATTAGAAATCAGATTATCAGAAGTTTAAACTCAGTCCGATCCCGTAGTTGCTTGAAGTGAGTCTTAGACTAACTGGCTTTTCTTCTATTTTTTCGAGAATGGTTTTGTTCTTTTTCATTCTCGATGAACCAGAAATCCATAGAGGAATTCCAATGCTGGTCATAACAGTCGCGGTAATAAAGATACCCGTCCCAACTCCTCCTAAGCTCTCTTTCTCGTCATCATTTTTGTTTTCGATAGCAATTAAACTACCTGCAATAAACCCTCCTAGGCCAAATACTGTAAGGAAGATTCCTCCGTTTCTTCTTTTTTTAGCATTAAAATATTGTCCTTCATAATAACTGAAACTATCTGTTTTTTCATTAATGGAATCATTAATTTGAAGTTTTGAATATGTGAGCTGAGAATGATAGGATTTTACGAAAGTTTGTTCAGGAATACCAGAAGCAACGGCTATGGTTTGTAATAAAATGAATACTATGAATAGAGGAAAAATAGGTTTCATAACTTATATTTTGATTCAAAGATACCAAAATCTAATGGCATAAAAAATGCCATTCCAATTAAGGAACGGCATTGTGTTTTGTTGAAAGCTTGGTATTAGTCACCAAATAAAACATAAGCAACGCCTACTTTAAAACCTGCGTAAGCATTATGTGAAGCAGAATATACACCATCGTTATTTGGGTATCTCCAGTCTTCTGCATTGATATCTTTAATCCCGTATCCAAAGTTTAATGTAGCATCTACATATAAATTTTCAATGATAACAATCCTAGCACCTAATTCTAAGTTAAGAATAATGTCATTTTTCTCGTAACGATTTGTAACGTCTTTAGCTGTAATTTCAAAATCATCTGTTTCATGATATTGAGTATAAGGACTACCATTTTTGGTCCATGTTTGCTCTGCATCTTTCATCATCGCAAATAAGACACCGAAACCTCCCATAAAATTAACTCTAGTTTCTGTTCCAGTAAACTTTAACATTACAGGAATCACATTGTATTTGAATAATAAATTTCTTTCGAATGAAGAACTAGTCGTCTCTTCAAAATCATTATATTCATCGTTATAATTTTGACCAAGATTCATCATCCAATAACCAGTGTATAAACCTAAGTTATCGTTAAAGTTATATCCAATATCTAAACCAAATGAAGTATTAGAAGTAGCGGCGAAATCATATTCACGGCCATTTTCCCATGTGTTTTGGTTTACCATAAAAGAAGATAGGTACATAAAGTTACCACCAACTTGTAATCCTTTTTGAGCGTAACTGGCAGGAATAACCAGTGCTAATAATAGCAAAAGTGTTAAAAAGCGTTTCATTTTGACTATAATATTTGTTTTTAGTTTTTTCGGAGTCAAATATAGAATAATACTTGATTTGCTAAACATGAAACATAAAAGTCTTTTATTAATGAAATCCTAAGGTGTCCATTTTTTCAAAATACTGAAACTGATATGTTCACTTTTATATTTTGTTTTTAGTTCCTCAAAAGTAATTTTAAAATTACATCCCGATTTCCATTGGCTGCATCCATAAGCAGTTTTTCCTTTGAGGAGGTTTCCAGAATTACATTTCGGACAGGTTAATTTGCTATAGTCTTCGGGTTTTTTAACTGGACTGGCTTTTTTTGTAGGGCTAGCCTTTTTAGTTTTTCGAGGGGTGCTGGGTTTTTTTGCCTTTTTAACTTCTTCTTCCTCTTTGTAGGTGATTTTTTTGGCCGATTCTTTTTTTACTTCATCAACTATTTGACTCACCATCTCTTTCATTTCGCTTAAAAAAAGCTTCACATCGTATTTACCTCTCTCAATTTGACTTAGCTTAAGTTCCCATTGACCTGTGAGTTCGGCCGATTTTAGCAAATCATTTTGAATGGATCCAATGAGTTCTATGCCTGTTTCAGTTGGATGCAGAGCTTTGCGCTTACGTGTCATATATCTTCTACGAAAAAGCGTTTCAATAATATTAGCTCGCGTAGATGGTCTCCCAATTCCATTTGCTTTCATCACTTCTCTGAGCTTCTCGTCATCCACTTGTTTCCCTGCTGTTTCCATAGCTCTTAACAAAGTCGCCTCAGTATAATACTTTGGTGGCTGAGTTTGCTTTTTTTCCATGGCAGGTTCATGTGGACCTTGCTCGCCTTTTTCAAAAGTCGGCATCAACTGGCCTTTATCATCTTCGTTTTGGTCTTTACCAAAAACGATTCTCCAACCTGGACTAATGATTTCTTTACCGGTGGCTTTAAAAGGATATCCAGCAGCTTCGCCAACAACCTTGGTGTTTGAAATGATACAATCCGGATAGAAGTTAGCAATAAACCGTCTTGTAATAGCATCATAAACATCACGCTCCACAGCTGTCATATTGTTACCGCGTACTCCTGTTGGAATAATAGCATGGTGATCAGTAACTTTAGAATTATCAAATACCCTTTTCGTTTTTGGGATTTTCTTCTATAAAACACTTTGCGTTAAAGCTGAATAATC
>JADGDY010000088.1 GCA_016744655.1 Bacteroidales bacterium
ATTCCATTATCAGATTTTGACGCTTCTATAAACTTTGGGGATCTTTCATTTATTGAATTACCTTATAGTGCGGATGCTGGAGCTTTTAATATTGGAATAAAAAGTATTAAGTTTACAGGTGGAACAAATGAGTTTGTTTGGTTTAATGAGCAAAAAAACGACAATGCACACGACGGAACAGGTGGCGGAGGAAAAGTATTTGCAGAATTGTTTGAACCAGATCCAAATGCAGTATCTATCAACCAAACATCTATTTATATTGATGGGAGCTTAGAACAAACGATTTCAGGGGCAGCCTCTGATATACTTTTGACATTTAATAATGAAGGAATTTATGATATTTCTTTAGAAACAACTGATACTTATGGATTACTCGCCTATTCTGACACCATTAGTTTTAAAGTTTACGATAACGACTGGAGTGGATATTCTAGAATTGTAGTAGAATTTGCAACAACACCCTCCTCTCTCGATATTAAAAAAGCAGCTCTAAAATACAATAAGAACTTTGCTTACAGTTTAACCTTTGATGATGGGAAATACGATGCTTACGATTATGCCTTTAATCTATTTAATGGAGGTTATATTGAAGAAGTAGATACCCATAGCGATGGTTTATTTTATACAGATGGTTGTGGAAATGATTTAAATTTCACTGCCGGCATTGCTTTAAACTCAGTAAACTCATCTTTTACAGATCTTCACATCAATACTCCAGATTATATGACTTGGTCTGAAATTTCAGAAGCTTATAATGCGGGATGGAATATTTATAATCACAGTTATTCTCATGCAGCTTGGGGCGAAACCGATCATCAGTTTCAAGTGGAAGAGAACAACAGTCATGTTTTCAATAAAACGGGAATAGAGATGCGCCATTTTGTAATTCCTAGTGGAGATTTAGCATATTCTGATGTAGCTTTCAATAATGGAATGCTTGCTGTTTACAGCAACAAAGTACAATTTAGCGGTTACCCTTCTGGGATAGATATCGATAATGGATATAATTTTTATCAGCAACAGATTTATCGTCGCTTTTTAAATGATGATAATTATGATATTTCAAATATTTCTGAAAGAATGGATCAGGTTGCAAATAGCACAAATGAAAATAATCATATCTGGTATTCTGAGTTTACTCATAGAATTAGAAACCAAGTGACAGGTGGAAGTTTAATTTGGCCAACTTTTGAATATTATATGCATGATATTTCCAATAAATATGGAAAAGATGGTTTGGACAATATTTGGTTTACTGGAATGGAAGATGTTTTGGATTACCTAATGATTCGAGAAGGAACAGAATTAAATTTCGTACTTGATGGAAATATAGCTTATATCTATTTAGATTTTGAGCTAATTCCGGAGAATTTACCTCAATATGATTTATCCATTCAAGTAAATACAGATGTGGAAATTCTAAACATCACTCCAGAATTTAACACTGAGTTTAATTCTAATCATGAAACAGGTCTAATCAATTTAACTTGGGATCCTAATGTGATGAAAAAGATGGAATTCACAAGTGTAGAAGATTTAGATTTTGAGTCATTCCAATCTGATTTTAGGGTATTCCCTAATCCTGTGTCAAATGGCCAGATAAATATCTTCTCGAAAACAAAAACAGAGGATTCCGTTCAATTAAAACTAAGCAACATCTATGGTCAGATAGTTTTAATAGAGAATTTAGGAAATATGCATGAGTCAGACGAGTTTAGTATAGATCTAAGGTCTGCAAATATAGGTTCAGGAATTTACATCCTAGAGCTTATCAGCGGAAATAGAGTACTGATGTTTGATAAGATAGAGGTACAATAAGAATACTTAGGAAATTAGGTTTACGATAATCAAAACCATTCAAATAATGGAAATGTTCATCATATTTTATTTTGAGCATTTCCATTTTTTCATTACCTTTAAAATAAAATATTAAATTATGGCAAAACAAGACAATTCCGTCCAAACCCTTAGAGGCTTTGCGATTATTTTAGTTGTAATGGGGCACGTAATTGGATACAAAGGTGATGAAGGGATGAAAGTTGCTGATGATTCAATTTGGCGTCATATATACTATTCACTTGAGTATTTTCGCTTACCTCTATTTACAGTGATATCAGGTTGGGTTTATACACTTCGACCCATAACAAAAGATACAGTCACTAAATTTATCAATGGAAAAGCTCGTAGACTCCTCATTCCTTTACTAGCTGTGGGTCTCGTTTATTTCTTAGTGAGAATGGTAGCTCCAGGAACAAATAGAGAAGTTCATCTTTCTGATATTTGGAAAATATATGTATATCAGTATGATTTATATTGGTATTTACCTAGTTTGTTCTGGGTATTTATTGTTATAAGTTTTATTGAGTTTAATGGTTGGATGAAAACATTCAGTTCATGGTTAATTGCCTTAGCGGTAAGTATAATTTTCTTGTCTATAAGAAATGTATATTTAACAGAAATACCAAATTATCTTGGCGCAATTGGTATGTTTTATCTAATTCCATTCTTTATAATTGGGATTGGGATTGGTCGGTTTGATAAAATCATGTCAAATAAATTCTTTGTCACTATAATGATATTCTTGTTTATTGGTGGTCTTATCATACAACAATTGGATTGGTTCAACTATATTGAGCTTCCATTCCATGGTAAATCAAGTCCTTTAGGATTGTTAATCGGCATAACAGGTACAATAGTACTTTTCAGGGTACACTTGGTCATCAGATGGTTGATATATATTGGAGGATTCTCATATGCCATCTATCTCTTCCATGTTTTTGGAACAGCAGGAAGTCGTATTTTCCTAAATAAATTAGGAATTACTAATGATGTACTAGTGTTCTTTATCTCACTAACTGCTGGTATTGTAGTGCCTATAGCTATTGAGCTCATTATTGATAGAAACAAATATTTGCGTTTTCTATTTTTAGGCAGGAAACTAACAGCAAAAAAATAATTTTATTCATCGGGAAAGACTTTCAAAAGGTCTTTCCCTTTTTCTTGTGCTTCTAGTAAAACCTTATCCAAATGAGGTGAAAGGAATAAAAATGCCATGGCATAATAAGTATTAATTGATGTGGGAAACTGGCCCATTACTGCATTACCATAGTTAGCCATATAAATCCCCATGATGCTAGCCATTAAAGCTTTCATTCGAGTATTTAATTCCTCATGCCGGTTTCTCACCATTATATAATAAGTTCCTTTACTAGCAATAAAAAAAAGAATGAAAAAATGCAGCGTTAATCCAATAGCTCCATTTTCAGCCCAAATAAGTACATACCAACTATCAGTAGCTACATTAGCCAAAAAGCCATTAGGAACGTATTTCTGAGCTCTAGTTCCAGCATGCCCGATACCACCACCAATAGGCCGTGATGCCAAATAGGTCTTAAGGATTTTCTGATTCTTTAATCGTTCCTGAAAAGATGGATCATTGGAATCAAAAGCAGACCTCATTCTTGCCACTTGATAATTAGACTGTGCTATAGAGGTATGAGCAAAAAACACATAAAGACTTATTCCAAAGAACATACCAACAGCAACTAATCTAATATTCTTAGTTAAAATAAGATAATAAAAGAATCCAATGGCTGGAATAGCAATAGCTCCCCTTGTTCCTGAAATAATCATTCCGTACATACCAGCTATGGCCATTATTGCAAAAAATATTCTTTTCTTTAAATTTTTAGTCTCATATGCTATTACTCCACCAACTACTAATGCCTGGGCTTGTGATGCTCCAAACTGTCCTGCATCACTCAAGAAACTAAAAACTCTCAATTTACCGAAGAGAACATGTGTTTCATGAGCTCCTCTATCTAACCATGCCTGTTCAAAGGGATCTACTCCCAATATCAATTGCATGGCACCTTTCATCGTTACCAAGATGGTTAAGGACCCCCATATATAGAGAAAGAACTCTAAATCTTTTGGTTCTCTAAAAAGCATAAGTACTAATGGAATAGCAAAGAAAAAATATAGTGCAATACCACGCATAGAATAAAACCATGCTTCGAAACTAGAAGCTTCAGGATTAGCAACCTCCATAAATATCCAACCCATCCATATGGCAGCTAACAAGGTAATGTCCCTCATCAAAGGTTTCCAATTTACCCCTTCATAAAAACTTTGAAATATTATTGCCAACAAGGTCAATAAAAACAAACCATCAGCTGCTAAACCAAAAGGAGCTACCGGTCCTGTATAGCGATAAATCCCTACAACAAAATAGCCAGCAATCTGAATGGCAAACAATGCGATTTTAGGAACTGCGAAAATTCTATTAATAAATATTGCTATAAATGGTAAAACAGCCAAAATAGCAATCATGGAAATCCCTTTTGAGGCCATCACTTTTCCAACCAATAAGGAACCCAATACCATCAATAAAAAGGCGATTGGGTTACTCAGTTTGATAGATCCAGTTTCTTTTTTAAAAGGATTCATTGATTATTGTTTCATTGATATTTCTTGAAGTAGATGAACTAATTATCGTTCTCTTTTTCTTCTTCCTCTTGTTTTCTTTCTCTTTTATTAGAGTTATATACAAGCAATAAAGCTAAAGCTAATCCTAAAAATATTGGCCAAGTTATCATTTTCTACTCACTTTAATTAGCTTTCTAAAATCTTTTCTATATTGATTACTAATTACTAAAATATAATACCCTGATAATATATTACTGATATCAAATGTGTAATTATATTTCTTAGTTATCAAGTTTTGTTCTGTTTCAAGTACAATAGTTTTGCCATTAAAATCAATCAATTCAAATCTATAAATTCCTTCTTCTTTAATATCTAATGCAATATTTATATTATTAACTATTGGATTAGGATAAACTTGAATATCAAAAATACTTTGTGGAGTATCTAGTATTCCAGAAGCCGATTGAAGCTCATAAGCCCCAATATCATATAAAACATCAAATGGACGAATATCATTATCTATATCTGAGTAAATTCCATATTCTAACAAATCTCTTCCACTATTATAAGCAGGTGAATTTGATGTTAATCTATAATTATAATTAAGAGTATCTACAAAAAATTGTTCTTTTGATGAACGTGCAAAAATGTTATAATCAAAAGTTAAATCCGATTGACTATAGTAATTATGAATATAAGAATCCATTCCTGTATTATTAACAGCTCCATTAGTATCGTAATGAATAAAAGCACCTGGATTGATGATTAGATTATTGGCACAATAACTACCAGATGATTCGGGATTCATAAATCGGATACCATCACTTTTAGGATTGATAATTGTGTTATTAAAGAAGTAAAAAGAGGAATCTGGAGCTTGTAGGTATTTGTACTTACAGAATATACCAAACTGTTGTTTATAAATTTGTTCTTCAAAATCATAAGTTCTTCCTGCATTTATAATCAAATTATTATAAATCATCTGACCACCTGTACCTTGCATTACAATCCCAGAACCTTTACCATCTATTATAGTGTTATTATAAGCATTACAACTACTTCCAGGATTTATCATAATTCCACTCATTTGATAAGTATACTCAGATTGTGAATCTTGGTAAATATAATTATCGTAAATATCACAAGTACCTAATGCCGAACCCACCTGAATAGCATCCCAACCTAAATTTTCTAATCGGTTGCTAAAAACCTGTACACCACTAATAATGTGTGGTAAGACCGTAGTATCACAGGCAGACAATATATGCCCTAAGAAAAAGGACGAGCCTACATACATTCCTTCTGTTCCAATATCATGGAGGTAATTATGATGAATAGAAACATTATACATTTCAAAACTATCTCTTACAGCACTAAAGCTACAGTCGGGATCTGTTTTTGCTATAATTCCAACTTGATCGGTATTGGCAATTTCTAAATACTCCAGCTCAATATCACTAGTTTTACCTCCAATATGAATCCCATTACCATTCAACACACTGTTGATAGCTATTCCGTATTCATCTGTTTTCCCTCCCCCATTTCCACTAACTTTTAAATATCTTGACGAAGCTATTTTCAAACCATATGATAATTCAGAAGTAATATTAACTTGGCCTCCATAATTTATTAAAACAACAGGCTCATCTTCGCTTCCATAAATTTTCTTCAAATATAACTGGGGTCTTTCTCCTGCCATAATACACATAGTATCGCCAGGAGATGCATTATAATTAGTTATAGAAACATCAGTATTCTCGATAATATAATCACAATTTATCTTCGTTTGTGAAAAAACAAAATTTGAAAAACTTAGTAAAATTGATAATATAATAATTATTTTCTTCCTCATTATCCTATAAACTCCTTAATTTTATTTGAGTATACTTTCCATCCCTCGATAAATATCAATCTAAATTTCAAATCTAATTCTTTATGGAGATAATAATAACCAACTATTAAACCAATTAATGTAAATATTATAGTTACTACTGCCACTGCCATTAATGATTCAAATATAAATACAGCAATCAAATCACCAATAATATTGGCCACAACCATAAATATTATTTTGTAAAAGTTTTTCTTCGGTTTATTAATACTATCCAAACCGACTCCGGTTAACCTATCTATGGGTAATAACATTCCATAAATGGCAAATACTTTAAATATCATACTGGCACTGGCACCCGTTACTGGATCTATTCCTAAATACTTCTCACCACCTAGCAATAACACAAAGAAATCTGAAAAGAAAAACGTGATTATAGTTACTGGTACGAACATCAAAGTTATTGAACCACTATAACTATAGAAATAATACCTTACCATTTTTAAATTTCCTTCGATACTAGCTTTCGACATCTTTGGGAAAGCCGTGGCGACGAAACTCCTTAAAGGAATTTGAAGTAGTTCAGTCAACTTCAAAGGAATAGAATATAGCGCCACAGCGGTCACGCCTAAAGGACTTAATGCAATAATAAACGTATCTGCACTTTTTAATAAGTTGGTTCCAATGAGCGTAATGGTAGTATACTTCCCAAAATTAAGGATGGTTTTATTCTTTTCTTTTGTAGCATGAAACAAATACCTTGAGCCGTCCCAATTTAACACTATAGTTACTAATGATACAACTAAAGATATAATCAAATGATACCAAATCACTTCAAGTAAACCCAAGTTCAACCAAATAAAATTCACTAATAATCCCAGAAAAAACAAACCCGAATTTAGAAACCTGACCACAAATATTTTATCAAACTCTTGTCGTGCTTGTAATATGGTTAAAGCATTATTGAAAGGAAGATTTAAGAATGCTAAAATAGGATACCATTGAAAAAATAAGATGAATCCTGAATCTTCAATTTTTTGAGGAAACAATAATAATAATCCATACAGCACTACTGCAATAAAAACACTTACAACTAGTCCTATCAACCAATTAGAGCCTATTAATTGTTTTTGTTCCTTATCTTTGGCACCCGCTAAAAAGCGAATTAAAGCAGTTCTCGTGATACCAAATCTGAACATTTCTACAAATGCAGCACCTGTTAAATAAAGCACCCATTCTCCAAAAATTTCTTTATCAAAAGTTCTAGCTAGAATAACAAAATTCAAAAACCCAAAGCCAGCTGTTAACATATTACCAGCTAATGATTGAACATTCTTTTCCTTGAGTATTTTTATTATTTTGTTTTTCATTTTTTTATCTGATATCTTTCAAAAAACTGCAATCTAATCGCCTTCTTTATAATTCTTCTAATACGTGATCTCTTTCTTGGTAATTCACCAATAAGATCCTGCAAAAATTCGGGATTAGCCCCATTTAAAAACACTAATGATTTTTCTTTTAAAAACTCACTAAATGACTCTAAACTATTAACATCAACAGCTTGCCATGTCCTATTCGCTCGAACTACCATTATACCTATATCTGCATTACGAATAAGTTCAGGGGAATAGGTATGATTTATGATAGAAGGAATTTCTAGAAGCACATAATCAAGATCTTTATGTATTGGGTTTTCCTTATCGGTATCAACATGCTCAATAAGCTCCTCAAATGAATTTACGTTAAAGAAGCTTTTTCCAACTTTAAAAGTCTTATTAAAATCATTCTCTGTTGTTTCATGTGCAAAAGGAGGGTGATAATTAGGTAATTTATAATTAAGATTTAAAACTTTATAGTCAAAATCTCTTAAAATCTTGGAAAAATCATCAATTATCAATGACTTTCCATCTGTCATTAAAGTGCTAAAGAAAACAATGTTAATAGGTCCCTTTTTATCCTTTAAACCATAATCCTCAATTATCTTTACTAAGCCTTGGGCTCCTAGTTCAAGCAATCGATTTTGAATATATTCATAATTGATTCCCTTTTTCTTTTTCACAAGCTTAGGATAAGCTGTAAAAAGAGGCAACCCGGTTAGTTTTGAAACTCGTTTCGGTGTTTTTATCGTATCATCAAAATACTCTAATACTAGAATGAGAAAAAGTATTAAAATAAACCCAACCATTCCTGCTGCAACTATAAACAACTTACGCTTTGATGCTTCAGGGTTTAATGGGAAAAATGGAGGATCTACAATTTTTACATTACTTTTAAATGCAATATTTTGCTGTTTTAGTTTTGCCTGATTCAAACTACTTAATAAAGACAAATATTGCTGTTCAAATACATCAATTTCTCTTTCTATTCTTGCCAACTTAGCTCCTAATGGCGCAAAAGTTTCATATGTCTTTTGAAATTCCTTCTTTCTTTCGTACAAAGCAGCTAATTTCGCTTTACTCTCTTCATATTCTATGGTTTTAACTAACCAATTAGATAAAATATCATTAGAATTTACTCCTTCTGGAGAAAATTGGATGCCATATACTCCATCAATATCTTTTTTTATCTTCTCTTTTAAATCTTTAGACTCGGCATGTAGCTCCTCAATAGCAGCTATGGCTTTAGGATCTTTTGAGTCATTAAGTTCGTTAATCGCTATTTGGTATGTAATTTCTGATAATCTATTTCTATAATCCAAAAGGTTTGCATTATAAATAGAAATTCCTTTTTGTGACTCAATTTGTTTTTCCAATTGACGCAAAACAGAATCAGCTGCCGTAAACTTCATCTTCTCATCATAATAACGAGAATCAAGTTGTTCTTTCTGATCAGAGATATGTCTTGTTTGTTCGTAATAGTTAATGATATTATTATCTTGATTAAATTGCAATAGTCGGTTTTCTGCTGCTTGAAGGTTTGCAGAGGATTCGGCTACACGTTTTTCAAAATAAGCGATAATATGATCACTCTGATTTTCAAACAGCTTACCATAACTAGTTTTAAAAGAACCAATTAAAAAGAAAAGTGTTTGTTGACATATTCCGGGGTCACTCTTTTTAAAAGAAACCTGTATTAATCCACTACCAGAAATACGCTTTACAGAAATCGACTTTATCGCATTATAGCTATAAAATGGATGAGTATAATTAAGTAATTTGTATATATAATTGGTATCATTTTGCTCTCCATAATCTTTTAATCGTTGAACACTAGCTTCAAATTCTTTTTCGTCGATATTAGCTTTAACAAAGAACGTAGTATCAGGAACATACAAATCAGAGGTATCTCTCTTATTTAAATCATTGGTAAATACCACCAGTGGTTTCTTCTCAATAATTATCCTTTGACCATGATCTAGTTTTACCTTCGTTAACTGATTCCATTCCATCAATTCACTAACTGATACTTCATAAAAATCAGAAACCGATAACAAATCGTCTCCTTTACGTACCGTATGATAAATATTTTCATGTAGTACTCTACTATCAATTAACACACTAGTATCAACAAGTATTAAAGGTGCATTAGTAATAGAAACTTCCGAGCTATTATCACCGTCACGTACTAAATCTTTAATATATTGCGGTGTTTTTTCATGTAATTTGGTATAATTCTTTCTAGATATAAATTGAGGATCCCATGACTCCAAAATCAAACCTTGGGTAAAAAGCCTAATTAAAACATCTTTTTTGGTTTCTCTAGCCTTAAATATTTCGAGGATATTATCAAACTCCATTTTTGAACCAAAATAATCTAAACGACTAGCTCCCTGACTTTCCATAGAAAACCCACTACCAACACCAGTATATACTTTTCCAGATGATGAATAAATTTTCACCTCATTTCTAGTTGAATACCAAACCAATGAAGCCAAAATTATTGGCACCAAAAATATGATGATGATATTCTTCTTTAGAAGTTTAAGAAATTGAATGATAGTCATTATTCCCAGTTATTTAATTCTGCAAACTTTATTCCCGTTAACTCTTGTAACATTACATAAGCATTAATAAATCCAATCTTAGTTCTAACGTATCGATATTTAGCTCTAGCCAAGTTATCTTGTACTCTAGACATATCAGCTAAGCTAATTTTTCCATCTTGAAATTGACGTTGAGCCATTCCTGATGTTAGTGTAGAAAAATCAATATTATCAATATCCAATTTAAGCATATTTTGTTGAATGATAAGCTCATTATACAAATTGATAACTTCTGCTCGAATTGCCTTTTGATCGTCTAGTTTTTTTTCCATGTTACTCTCGATCTTCATCTTAGCAATTTTATTACTATTGTTATGATCCCACACAGTCAATACTGGTAATCGTAAAGTAAGTCCTACACTATATCGTGTTTGATCTGTGGAGCCTAAAGTACCTACCTCGTTACCTAATTGGTCTTCTACAAATACTAAACTTGTCCAACTTCCTTCTTTAAATTCTCCATTTAGCATCAAATAATTAGACCAAGCTCTACGTGAAGATTTCAATTCATACTCTGAAATAGAAATCTCTTTATCCCAATACTTTAGTTTATGAGAATTAAAAATTGCTGAATCAATTAAAACTTCTAATGTCGGAATCTTTTTTGTGATATCGTCTGTAAGAGGATTAAACCCTTCTTCACCTAAATCAACAGCCTCTCCAGCTCCTTGACCAAACAAAAATAAGGGGAGTATACAAACATAAAGCATTCCGGTTTTCAGAATGCCTTTCATGTATGTTGATATATTAGAATATTCCATGGATGTTTACAATTTAAATTCCTTCATAACAAATCTACGCATTGTATTTAGTCATATCAATTCTTTCGTTTACACTTATTAAAAAGGCAATGTTAATTAAACACTTCCGCGCTGTATAAAGATTTTAAAAGTTCTAATGATGAGATTGATATCTCCCCAGAAAGAATTATTCTCGGCATAGGTATTATCAAGCTCAAAACGCTCCTCTTCTGACATCACCCCATCGTTACCTCTAAGTTCTACTTGCCATAAACCCGTGAGGCCGGCAGCTGCTTTAAATCTTCTGGCCCATTTAGATTTGGTGATTGCATTTGCTTCACCTACTGGTAATGGCCTATTTCCAACGATAGACATGTCTCCCTTAAGGATATTTATCAATTGAGGTAATTCATCTATACTTGTGTTTCTGATAAACTTACCAACTTTTGTAATCCTTGGATCGTTCTCAATTTTAAGGAAAGCTGCTTTGGCATTTTTTTGTTTCAGATAGAAATATTCACAAAGGTTTGAACCATCATCCATTTTTAATACAGGAGAACAAAAAACACCAGCTGGTAAAGATTTACATCTAGGACATTCGTCTCCTACATCCTCTTCACTATATTGATTAAGATGCTCTACCTCTTTTAACCTTTGATCGGCATCTGGATACATGGATCGGAATTTATAGAAATCAAATTCTCTAAAATTTGCGCCCACTCGTTTACTCGCATAAAACACTTTTCCACTTGATTCCAATCTAATTGCAATCATGGTTCCAATTAATAGAGGTGATAATGCTAATAAGGCTCCTCCACTTAAAAGCACATCAAAGCTTCTCTTTAAGAAAGGAGTCTTATATGGGTGGGTTTCAAAGTCTTTCAATGCAATTTCTTGCTTTAGCTTTTCATGTGAAGACTTAAAACGCTTTAAAAACCGAATGCGCATTTTTAGATTTTCAATTTCTAATGGCATGGCATAATAATCGTCTACACCTGCTTGATAAGCTTCTGCTCTACTTTCAAATTCAAATTTACTTGCTATTACAATAAACGGGATTTTATTAAGAAGATTATGAAAAACCATGTGGTTATAAAGGCTATATGCATTCATTCCTTTAATATTCAGAGAACACATAATAGCATCTAATCTATCAAATTCATCAATATTATTATTGATCCAATTAATAGCAGCTAATCCGTTCTCTTTCACTATTAAAGTTACTTCAGCTTGGCTTTCTAAGTAATCTATAGTGTTAGAATTTCTACCTATATAAAGCAGTCTTCCTTTTTCTTTATCAATATCAGTCATAATTGTGGTTTTTTTTAATGACCTTTTCTTGAAGTATGTAAATCAATAGTCTCCATCCTTCTTTTAACTCTTGCCAATAATTCTTTTGGATTAAATGGCTTAATGATATAATCATCAGCACCAGAATCGAAACAATTAATTCTATCGGCACTATTTTCCTTACCACTTAACATTAGCAAAGGAATATCATCGAAAAATCCACTTGCTCTAACCTGCTTAATAAATTCGAAACCATTCATAACTGGCATTTCAATATCACAGATAATTAAATCTGGAATTTCACCTGTTTGCATGGAAACTAGAGCCTCTTCTCCGTTCTTAAAAGTGGAAATATCAAAATCTTTTTTGAAAGTATTTTCGATTATAAAGCGAATGCTTTGTTCATCATCTATGGCAATTATTCTGTTTTTCATCACCTATGGTTTTTTTAATAATTGGCAGCAAAAGCACTATTTACATAGCTTTCGCTGCTGTCTATTACAAATATATCTTTTTTTTTTCAGATTTCCAAGCATTAATTTGACACCTCAACCTAGTCAAATTACGCTTTAGCTTTCTGATTTTTTCAGTCTTTCTTCAAGTGCCATCATTTCATCTCTCAAACGAGCAGCTTCCACAAAATCCAATTCTTTCACCACTTTCTTCATCTCTTTTTGGATTTTAGCTATTGCTTTTTGTAATTGCTCCTTCGACATATATTCTACAACTGGATCTGCTGCAATTCCACTTTTTTGATCTGATTCAAAATATGGTTTTGGTTCTGTATCTTTACCCATCACAGTTCCTAAAGCATTGTCGAGAGGCTTAATAATCTGAGTTGGTGTTATACCGTGTTCTGTATTATATGCTACTTGAATCTCTCTCCTTCTATCAGTTTCCTCAATGGTTTTCCGCATGCTTTCTGTCATCTTATCAGCATACATAATTACTTTAGAATTCACATTTCTAGCTGCTCTACCAGCAGTTTGTGTTAGAGAACGCTCCGACCTTAGAAATCCTTCCTTATCGGCATCGAGGATGGCTACGAGAGAAACCTCTGGCAAATCCAAACCTTCACGAAGAAGGTTTACTCCCACTAATACATCAATTTCTCCTCTGCGGAGTTTTTGCATAATCTCTACTCGCTCCAAAGTATCTACATCAGAGTGAATATAGGAAGTTGGTATATTAAGGTTCAACAAGTATTTGGTGAGTTCTTCGGCCATTCTTTTGGTTAATGTTGTCACCAAAACTCGCTCATTCTTTTTTACAATACCATCTATCTCGTCCAACAAATCATCAATCTGGTTCATGCTTGGGCGGATTTCAATAGGTGGGTCTAAAAGGCCAGTTGGACGAATCAGTTGTTCCACAATTACTCCTTCTGATTGTTGTAATTCATAATCTGCAGGCGTGGCACTCACATATATCATCTGATTCACTAGACTCTCAAACTCGTCGAACTTTAATGGCCTATTATCCATGGCACTAGGCAGCCTAAATCCATGTTCAACAAGCGTTTGCTTTCTCGAACGGTCTCCTCCATACATGGCTCTTAGCTGAGGAATAGTTACATGTGATTCATCAATTACCATTAAATAATCATCGGGGAAATAATCTAATAAGCAGAAAGGTCTAGAGCCTGGTTTCCTGCCATCAAAGTAACGAGAATAATTCTCAATTCCTGAGCAATAGCCTAATTCTTTTAACATTTCCACATCGTAGCTTACTCTGTCTTCTAATCTTTTAGCTTCTAAACCTCCTCCATTTTCTTGGAAGAAATTCATCTGCTTGCCTAAATCTAATTGTATGGTTTTTATGGAATCGTTTAGTTTATCTTTTGTGGTCACAAAAATAGTGGCAGGATAAATAGTTAATTCATCCAGTTTTTGCTCAGAATAACCACTTATGGGGTCAATTTTTTCTAGGCCTTCTATTTCATCGCCCCAAAAGCTAATGCGAAAAGCACTATCGGCATAGGCTGGAAATACATCTACGGTATCTCCTTTTACTCTAAAATTACTTCGCTCAAAAGCCACTTCGCTTCTAGAATAAAGACTATCCACTAACCTCCTCAAAAAAGCATCTCTATTGATGATATCTCCCAATTTCAACTCAATCACATTGCTGGTAAAGTCTTCAGGATTTCCTAAACCATAGATACACGATACCGAACTCACCACAATCACATCTCTTCTACCACTGAGCAAGGAACTCGTAGTACTCAATCTTAACTTCTCAATCTCATCGTTTATACTCAAATCTTTCTCGATATAAGTATTAGTAGTGGGCAAAAAAGCCTCTGGTTGGTAATAATCATAATAACTAACAAAATACTCCACAGCATTCTCTGGAAAAAACTGTTTAAACTCAGAGTATAATTGTGCTGCCAAGGTTTTATTATGGGATAATATCAATGTAGGTCTATTCAAATTCTGAATGACATTGGCCACAGTATAAGTTTTACCCGAACCAGTAACACCAAGTAATACCTGATATGGTTCTTCATCGACCACGCCTTTTGTTAATTGTTTTATGGCTTCGGGTTGGTCTCCTGTAGGTTTAAATGCTGCGGTTAGTTTAAATTTCATTGTTGAATTTAAAATGTGTGAGTATTGGATAGTGGTCGGACAAGTCGGGTTTTAAAACCTGATAATCGAGCACCTCAAATTGAGAGTCGAAAAGCATATAATCGATTCGCATAGGTGGAAGATTTCCATTATAAGTATTGGAGTATCCACTTCCTCTTATCTTAAATGCATCATACAAATCCTGACGAATATGTTGATATGCATAGGAAGCAGGAGTATCATTAAAATCACCTGCAACTATAACAGGATAAGGGCTACTTTCTATTTCTGTCCGTATGGTTCTGGATTGATATGAACGCTTAACACTATATTTCTTCAGTTTCTGAACCAATAAAACCATTTGATTTCTTTTCTTTTGATCTAGATTTACTTCCTTATCGCTAAAGATGTCGTAGTCGTTTTTATTGAAATGGTTAGATTCTAAGTGTAAGTTAAACAAGCGAACCATTTCGTTTTCTATTTCTATATCCACATAAAATCCATAGATTTTTCCGTCCATATAGAACTTCTTTGAGTTTTTAATGGGGTATTTAGAATACATCACCAATAAGTCTAGAAAATCGTGATTGTTTTTCTTAAGATATGGAGCACTGTAAACATACGGCAGCTGCAGTTTCTTTTTGTAATCCTCAACCGAGTTCACCCCTTTTGTAGGGTAAGTTTGAAACTCTTGAAAACAAACCAAATCAGTATCTTGTTCTTTTACAAATTCCGCAATTCCATTCCTAATCACCTTATCCCCAATACTCATATTATTATTACTCAGATTTCGAGCATTAAACGACATTAAAGAAATAGAGGATGTTTTTGACTCAATTGATGTGCTTTCATTAAAAAGTTGAATATGGTCAAGAATAAGAGCATAACTCAATATCATCACCAACAAGGAATAGAACATATATCGCTTCCAAAGCAATAGCCAGAGGATGAAAAACAAGAAGTTAAAAATGAGAAGAACAGGAAAGCCAAGTCCTAGAATCGAAATGGGCCAAAAAAGGTCGGGCGCAATTACAGTACTTAAATTGGTAAGCAGCAACAAAACTATGAATACATAATTGACCCATAAAATCGGACGAAACCGAAACTGCGACTTTTGAAGCTTTTTTGCCATTGGACAAATATAAAAAACCTTAGTTTAAATTACTAAATTTAGACCCATCTATTTTGAAAGATTCAAGCCCTAAAACACTCTAGCTTTCCAATGGCGGATACTTTCTTTTATGGAATTTTAGAGTCAACTCTTTGGTTTTATAATCAATCTTTGCCTGAAATTCATGTAAAATATCACTCCCCAAAACTCCATCAATTAATGGCATTTCTAGAATTTCGTAGGTTTGATTAATGTGAACCATATCTATGGCTACAGTTGAATAATCTGGAATTCTCAATTCACCAATAACAAATGAGTCGATTTGGAGAATATTACTTTGCATATCGTTGGTTCCTAAGCCTGTGCTTAGCTGTTCATTTTCTGTTAGCTCTGGATTTTGAACAAAACTATCTATTCTATTCACATCGAACACCGTACGAGATGCACCAGTATCCAATATCATTCTCAATTTCACGCCATTAACTTCCACCACTATGGCCAAGTGAAATCCATCGCCGTTTAAATCTATTAACTCTAAGGGAATCTTTGTAATCATTGGTTTGTTATTGATTCATTTGCACAAATGTACGTACTTGTTTCTTTTTCTGCATGTAAATAAATCTTAAAAAACATCTTTAATTCGGATAACATTTTTATCTTAAATTTGCTTTAAACTCTTTTTCTCATGAAGAATATATTGAAGCTATTACTAATATTCATTTTTGCCTTTTCTATCTTTAACAACAGTCTGTTTTCACAAGAATCTGAAAATACAATTTTTAAAATCGATAGCATTACTAATGATATTAAACTAAACAAATATTGGAAATATCATGCTGGGGATGATACTCTTTGGGCTTCATTTGATTACAATGACACTGATTGGGATACTTTGCAATCCTCTATTAATTTGATAAATATTCCTGAAGATAAATTCACTGGTTTCGGATGGTTTCGATTGCATTTACAAATTGATTCTTCACTAAGAAATAAAACCTTTGCCCTAAATATAGTTCAGCAAGGTGCTTTAGAAATGTATTTAAATGGAGAATTGATCAATTCTACAGGTGTTCTCGGTCATACTGAGGATATGGAAGAGACTGCAAATCCCAAAGCTCTCCCCTATCTCATTTCATTTAACTCCTCCACAAACTATATTCTTGCAATTAGATATTCCAATTTGAAAGGTCATTATAATTTAAAAAAATATCGAAAGCCTGACGCTGGGTTTCACCTTAGCATACTGCCACATGAAACTGCTATTGAAAGACTAAAAGGAACTATTCAAGGAAGTTATTTAATATTAGTTCTATTCATGATTTTATTCGTTCTTGCTCTTATTCATTTTTTACTGTTCCTTTTTTATCGAAAACAAAAATCAAACCTATACTATAGTATTTTCATGATACTATTTTCAGGATTTATCTTTAGTATACTCCTCAGCAATAGTGTTTTTGGAAACCCTGTATTTGCAAATCAGGTAAGCTATATTATCTCCCTTATTTTCCCTTTACTTTTCATCCCACTTACAGGACTAGTTTATAACCTCTTCAGTAATAAAATCCCAAAGGTATTTTGGATAACTATCATTATTGCTGTCATTTTATCGATTCTGTATTATTTAAATATTAAACCCATATCGTATATCTATATTGGTTTTGTTCTTTTTCTTTGGTTTGAAGTAACTAGAGTAGTAATCAGAGCTATGATAAAAAGGTTTGACGGTGCATGGATTATAGGTATAGGTGTGCTTTTTTTCATTCTATTTTTCTCTATTATTATGATCAATATTATAAGAGACGGAAGCATCACATTTGGATTTATGTCTGTTTCAAGTTTTATATTTGCGATGCTTACTATTGCTGCAATATTGAGTATTCCCATCTCCATGTCTGTTTACTTAGCCCGTGATTTTGCTCGTACTAATATTAAGCTTGAGGAGCAATTAGAACAGGTGAAAATTCTTTCAGCCAAAACCATAAAACAAGAACGTGAAAAACAACGTATTCTTGAAAATCAAAAAGAAAAACTTGAAGGTATGGTTGAAGAGCGAACAAAAGAACTTGCTCAAGAAAAAGAAATTACCGAGGAACTACTTTTAAATACCCTCCCCTTAAATGTTGTAAATGAATTGAAAGAAAATGGGAAATCGGAACCCGAAAGCTTTGAGGATGTCACAGTATACTTCTCTGACATTATTGGCTTTACAAACATTTCATCAAAGCTTGACCCTCATACGCTAATCAGCGAATTAAGCGATATGTTTACTGTGTTTGATGATATCATGACAAAATATCAATGTGAACGAATTAAAACCATTGGCGACGCATACTTAGCTGTTAGTGGAATGCCTTTAAAGAATGAACATCATGCCGAAAATATGATTAATGCTGCTTCAGAGATAAAAAACTATTTAGCGGAAAGAAATAAAACTACAGATGTTAAATGGCGTATTCGTATTGGTATTCACTCTGGAAAAGTGGTTGGAGGAATTGTAGGAATAAGGAAATACATTTATGATGTTTTTGGTGATACTATAAATACGGCATCACGAATGGAAAGCAATTCAGAAGCCATGCGTATTAACGTATCAGAAACTTCCTTTAATATTCTCAAAGACAAATTTAGTTTTATAGAGCGAGAAGCGATTGAAGTAAAAGGAAAAGGAAAAATGAAGATGTTTTTTTTAGATGAATAGCTTAATAATTAGATTCGATAGTGCATTTCTATATTCCTTTGATACTAATAGATAGTGGTTTTCTATAGAAAAATAGCTGACCAAGGCTCTTAAACCTTTGTTTTTCAATGTGATATATTGTTCTTTTTACACATGCAAAAACATCAATCCGTTGCCCGAGGATCAGCTTGCAAAGGCATTTTGGCCATTTTTTCTACCTCAATACTGGCAAATCCAAATTCCTGAACCACTTTGCCTAAAATCAAATACATACCATCCCCTCTAAATGGATAGTATTTCAAGGAATTCGGAAAATGTACGGTATCGAAAAAACGCCCTTCAAAATCGAGGAAGGTTCCAAAATTCATATATTCTTTTTTAATGGTTTTTACGTATTTAATGGTTACTAGCTGCCCCAACATCCGTATTTTTTGGCCTAAATAGTTGGACAAGTCGGGGGACTTTATAGCTCCTCGGTATTTAGTCTGTAGCAAGTCGAAGAAAGACATGGTTAAAGGAAAACCTATGAGCTCTATCTCATCATAGGCATCCTCCACATTTTCGTGGGTAAATTGTGGCAAAGAATAGTTATTGATCACAGGTTTAAACAAGCTTTCTATCTGAGTTCTGGGCTGTTTCTTTCCCAATAACATATGTACTTCCCAAAGCAATTCGGCTTTAGTTTTTTTGGTAAATCGAAAAGCACCAACCCTTATCAGAAGCACAATTTGCTCAATCCCCACGTGAACTCGTCCCACAAAATCAGTTAAATCCTCATAAGAACCAAATTCTTCTCTATTGCTCTCTAGCTTAAATACCAACTTCCTCTCTAAGCCCTGCACATGAATAAAACCCACATAAATGGTTTTTCCTTGTAAGCGAGTTTTGTAGCGGCTACTATTTACACAGGGCAACTCCAATTCTGCACCCAAAACTCGAGCTTCATTAAAGTAGAGCCAAGAAGAATAAAAACCTCCAAAATTATTGATAACGGCAGTGATAAACTCCAATGGATAGTGACTTTTCAGAAATAAACTCTGATAACTCTCCACCGCATAAGAAGCAGAATGTGCCTTTGAAAATGAATAACCTGCAAAGGATTCAATCTGTCGCCATACTTCTTTGGTCAAGCTATCGGAATATCCTCGTTCGGCACAATTACTAAAAAACTTATCTATTATCTTCTGAAACTCTTTCTTACTGCGATACTTTCCGCTCATTGCCCTCCTCAAAACATCTGCATCGGCCATATCTAATCCTGCAAAATGATGGCAAACCTTCAAAACATCCTCCTGATACACCATCACCCCATAGGTTTCCTCCAATTGCTCCTTCATTACTGGATGTAAATACTCAAAACCATCGGGTTTATGAAAACGTTGAATATACTCCCTCATCATTCCTGAACGTGCCACCCCGGGTCTGATGATAGAACTCGCTGCTACCAAGGTTAAATAATCGCTACATTTCAGCTTTTTCAATAATTGTCGCATGGCAGGACTCTCCACATAAAAACAACCAATGGTCTCACCTTTTCTTAGCGTTTCTTTAATGACAGGGTCTTGTTTGAATTCCTGAATGGCATGTACATCCACCACCCTCCTCTGGTTTTCTAGCACAATATCGGCAGCCTCTTTAATATGCCCAATTCCACGCTGACTTAAAATATCCAATTTCTCAAAGCCCATACTCTCGGCCACATACATATCCCATTGAATGGTTGGGAAGTTTTTAGGCGGTAAATCCAAAGCTCCAAAATTATTGATGGGTTCCTCACTAATAAGGATTCCTCCAGCATGAATACTTCTCATATTTGGGTAGCCCATCATTAATTTGGCAATGCGCGAAATCTTCGAAGTGATTTCATTATTATTCATTTCCTGCTCAGGATATTTCACCAGCCTATCTATTTCTTCTTTGGGTAAACCATATACTTTTCCCAGTTCTCGATAAATAGATTTACCTTTAAAAGTAGTGATGGTTCCGAGTAGAGCAGTATGTTCTCGCCCATATCTTTTGAAAATATAATCGATGACTTCGTCGCGCTCTTTCCATGAATAATCAATATCGAAATCGGGTGGTGAGGTTCTCTTTGGATTTAAAAATCGCTCAAAATACAAATCCAATTCTATGGGGTCTACATCGGTTATTTTCAAGCAATAAGCCACCAAACTATTGGCTCCACTCCCTCGGCCCACATGATAGAATCCTCTGGCCATTGAATAACGAATCACATCCCAAGTGATGAGGAAGTAAGCAGAGAAACCCAGCTCATGAATAATTTTTAATTCATGCTCCAATCGCTTTCGGATTTTCTTACTGGCATTTGGATAGCGGTATTTAAAACCATCGATACTCAGCTTCTCCAAGAAAATCCTGTCGTCTTCTTTATCTCCCGTGAACGTTGCTTTGTTTTTAATGGTCGAAAAATCAAAATCCAATTGACATAAAGACAATAATCCTTCAGTATTTACTAATATCTGCTGATGGTTCTCGAATTGTTTTTGCAGTTGCTCAGGAGCGACAAA
>JADGDY010000254.1 GCA_016744655.1 Bacteroidales bacterium
TGGTATTATCAAAGGTGGTGTATTAACTAAGAAATTAAGAAACATTCCTATCAAAGGTTTAGTAACTGACATTCCTGAATTTATTACAATTGATATTTCTGGTCTTGATATAGGAGACAGTATTAAAGTTCGCGATATTGATCTAGGAAACTTAGTTCCTCAAATTACAGAAGACAATCTTGTAGCTGGTGTTAAAACTGCTAGAGGTGCTGCTTCTGACGAAGAAGAAGAAGATGAAGATGGCGAAGGTGAAGCAGAAGGAGAAACTCCAGCAGCTGAATAAGAGTCTTAAGAATCAAAATATAAGGCATAAGATATTTATATCTTATGCCTTTTCTTATATTACCAATTAATTAAAAATAAAATGAAATACTTAATTGCGGGGTTAGGAAATATTGGAACCGAGTACGATCACACTCGTCACAATATTGGTTTCGATGTATTGAATCATATTGCAAAGGAATTTGGCGAAAAGTTTGAAACAGAAAGGCTAGCCAGCGTTTGTAAGTTCAAAACCAAAGGCAGAACCTTTGTATTAATAAAACCGACCACCTATATGAACTTAAGTGGACGAGCTGTTAAATATTGGATGGACACTGAAAAAATCCCTATTGATAAAGTCTTGGTTGTTACAGATGATTTGGCCTTAGATTTAGGAAGTTTGAGGATGCGTAAAAAAGGTAGTCCGGGTTCACATAATGGTTTAGAAAATATCATTCAGGTATTAGGAAGAAACGATTATGCTAGGTTAAGATTTGGAATAGGAAATGACTATTCGAGAGGTAGACAAGCCGATTTTGTATTAAGTCCATGGAAAGCTTCTGAACAACCTGTTATCGATGAAAAAATTTCACTTGCTGCTGATATGGTAATCGCATTTGGCACTATCGGAATTGATCGAACCATGAATCAATTCAACAATAAGTAATCTATTATCCTAAAGGAATTTTAGCCAACTCAATATACTCAGCACCTTTTGACTGGAGTTTGCTTTCGAAAAGAATGACTTCTGAGATTTCTTGCTGGAATTGTATCCTTGAACCAAGGCGCTCGAATACTTGCTGAAAATGAGCTTTGTTTTTCAGCTTTCGAATTCTAGCAATTGTTAAGTGTGGCACAAAATTCTGTCTGTCTAATTCAAAACCAAAACCTTCCATTTCAAAGGATATACTTCTGGATAGGTTTATCAATTTCTGCTCTGGCTCCACTCCTACCCAAATAACTCGTGGACTATATTTACTCCCAAAAACACCATGTTCAGATAAACTCAAATTAAAAGCCAATTCCTTCTTTATACACTTCTCTAATACTTTCACCATCCCCTCTATTTTATTTAAGGATGTTTTTCCTAGAAATTTCAGAGTAAGGTGAAAATGATCCGGTTTTATCCAATTAATATTTTCTTCCTTTAGGTTTTCTTGAAAAAGAGAAACCCGACCCAGTAATTCTTCGGTCGGATTTATTTTTATTGCTATAAAAAGTCTTTTACTCATTATTCAGGAAGAACCAATTCCATACCTGGGTGAATAATATCGGGATTTGAGATTTTATCTTTATTGGCTTCATATATTTTTCTCCAATCATGGAAATCACCATATTGGTCACGAGCAATATCATATAACCACTCCCCGTTTTTTACAATTATTTTTTTCGGCTGAGGTGGAATAACCTCCACCACTTCTTCAACAACTGGTTCTTCTATAACTTCTTTCAAAACCACTGTTTCTTCAACAGGAGTTTCTGTTTTTACGGGCTCCTCTTTGGCTCCACAAGAAGCCATAACAAAAGCAATGGATATTAATATAAGGATGTAATTAATTTTCATGATCAATAGTTTTTTTGTTCTTCTACGATTCTTTTCGAAAAAAGTTTTCTTTTTTGTAAAATAGTATTCAATCATCATAAAACAAAAAACCAGCCTCCTGAGCATAGAAGACTGGTTTCGATCAAAAAAAAATCCGCTGTTTTAATTCCCTTCTGGGGGAATTTGATTGTAGTCCTGCGATGGTACAGCTTCAGCAGGCTCTATATTCATCTGGAATATTAAATCATTAAAATCGTGGTCTCCACCTGGTAGCAATACATCTTCGAATGCCATTAATACATCGCTACAATTATAATCATACATTAATATATGTTGTTGAGTTTCGTTCTGATTAAAAGCAGGAATGGTATAATGTGTATACAATCCATTTGTTACTTCTTGTCCATTCCAAGCATTAGCTTGCATAAAATACCCAACTACTGTTCCTGCTGGGAAAGTTCCAAGCTGATATATTTTATCACCTGGTAATAATGCACCTCCCGATCCTTCACCTGAAGCATTAGGAAAAATAATAGTCATTGATGACTGTAAATCAGCAGCTGTTGCTGGAGGATTATCTTTATGGTAGAAATAGTATCCAAATGAGTTTCTAAACCCTGCACCTTCAGCAATGTATGTTACACTAATTTGGGCAGGCTCAGATAAAACAATTTCTCTATTCTCATTCACAAAGTAATCAGGGTGATGAGTCATTGCATTTTGTCTTTCAGGTAAAGTAAAATCTAAATCTGCTAATAATGTTTCACATAATACATCGGGATTAGGCTCTAAACACTCAGGAATACCTTGAGAATCATAATCACAGATGACAGGATAATTACCATTAGCAATCTTTCTTAGGATTTTTAAACCACCACCACCTTTGGCAACAAATATCCAGTCTCCGTCAGTTTCTACTAAGTTAGCAGAAGCGCTAGATTCGTCTAAATCCCATACTTGAACTGGTTCAATTTCACCACTACCACTAGATGGTAATGTTGCAATATATAAACCATCAGCACCATTTGCTAAATATATATAATCGTCATCTTTTGATAATCCATTTGTATTTCCTGTAGTTAGCATATTTGAAGGGGAAGTAATAACCTCTGCTCCAGTATTAATATTATATCCTTTCAATCCATGTAACCCTGATGCTACATAAGCTATAATTCCACCCTCATCAATATGTAAGGTTGATTTTCCTTTATAAGGCTCCTCAACATTTTGGTGATAAATAGATGTGATGTCATAAGTAATTGGATTTCTAACTGGGCCTACATTATATATCAACATTTGAGAATTCTCTCCTGTTCGTAGGGTTATTTGTTTATCTCCAGCTTCTAACCCATTTACAACGGGATATTTTGCATGTGTATATTCTTCATTGGCTAAAACACTTAAATCATTTGTAGATAATTGAAAAGTTCCACCATGACTTTGTCCAGCAGTTACATAAATATAATCTGAGGAAGCTACAATACCATTAGCAGAAGCAGCAATAGTACCGTCAATTAAGGATTTTGACAAGTTTACATCGGTAATATTTGTACCAAGAAGACCGTTCTCTAACATTACTTGGCGCATCAATGCTCCCTTTTTAAAGCTACTTAATGCTAACCATAATTTTCTTTGAGTTTCGGTTCCATTATAATCAACAGCTACTGCATTAACATCAGCACCATCATATAATTCTTGCGAAAGAATAGTTGGGAAAGCTGGATTTGATAAATCAATAACTTCAATTCCACCAGCATATTCGTTACCTTGTCTATTATAGGTAACATAGGCTTTATCATCTGAAATTACTACATGCGTTGCACTTAAATCGGAACCTAAGAAGTTTGGAGACTCTACTTCAGCAACATAATACCAAGTATGTCCATTGTCATCTTTACTTTTGTTATCAGATTTCTTTGAAAACATAATAGGCTCATTATAGTATGTAACCCTGCTCGAGGTTAAACTTTCTGAGTCATTGTTTAAAGTTAATTTGATTTCTTCAGTCTCTACTACTTCCTGAGTTTTCTCAGTTTTTTTACAAGACTGTACCCCAAAACCAAGGGCCAATGCGATTAAGAAGGTAAAAATACTTCTTGTGAGTTTAATTTTTTTCATAACAGCGATCTTTTTTTTAATCATATACTAAAGATAGAAATTTTGGTTTTATAAAATCCATCCATTATTAGTAAGTGTGACGTTTCAATTCGTATATGTATCCATTTTTTGTTTTTTGAAAAAGTCTTTTTTAAAGAAAAAAACCATTATTTTAATCAAAAAAAACAAACCTTTCGTTTACCTTACATAAATACGCATGCATTTACAATAGAAAATCGTATCAAAAGATTGTA
>JADGDY010000089.1 GCA_016744655.1 Bacteroidales bacterium
ATATAAAAGTGTGAGTTTGCCCTGAAATTAATAGGAAATAAAGATGATTTCTTGCTATTTTTTATAGTTAATAGCAGTAATATGATTAAAGTGTAACGTAGGAATTAGTTCTGAGGAGTCCATTGTAAAAGTATAGTCTAATACTTTTTGATTGATCAACTCAGGAGAATTCTTTAGTTGAGAGAGGTTTTTAATATAGTTGAACAAGTCTTTTTTAGCTTGGATCCAAACACTAATGCTTGAAGTTAAGCTATCGCAGCTACTCGTAAACTTCCCTGACTCCATTAATCTTTTACCTAACACCCCAGCAAATAACTGATCCTCTAAGGCTACCATGTTCTTTTCCCCAGCACATACTAGTATGATGTTTTTGTTTTGATCTATAAGGTATTTAGATAAAACGCTAATGTTAGGGAATCCTCCGATCACAACTTTATCAGCTTCTTCACGGGTAAGACGAAATGCTTTGGTACCGTTTCCTGTACTGTAAACAATTTCTTTTCCAATAATATCATCTCGCCAAAATTCATCAGCAGAATTACCAAAATCGGCAAAAGATAGCTTTTGGCCATCTTCTTCACCAGCTAATAAATAGCCTTCGTGTTTCATTACTTCAGCTTCCGCTTTTGAGCTTACTGGGATAATGCTTTTTACACCGTGATCTAAAGCTGCAATTATAGAAGTAGTAGACCGGAGTATATCAATTACAACAGCTATACTGTTTTTTCTCACCATACGGTGATGAAAAAGGGGCATGCTTAATACGACTTCAATTTCGTTCATATATACTTTTCATTTCTTTTGGCAAAGAATCAGGGGGTAAAAATACGCTTTCTTTCACCTCCCCGATGAATCTTTGTATATAATTATTCTCTAATCATTGTTAATAAATCGAGTTTATCCTGTATACTCAGAAAGCTTTTGCTTGTAATTATTATTCATGAATATTTCCCACCATAAACTCAATACTAGTATGTTAATGAGTCTGTTAGCCATGGTTTGTTTATACCAGAACCAATATTCTCCTTTTGTGCTTTTGTCGTAAGCATCGAAGAATTTTTGAATATGCTTTTTATTTAGGTAGGTTTTTGTGATGTCGCTTCTTAATACAAACTCGTACATTTTTCTTCTTTGAAGGTCATTACTGAAGAAGATTTGAAGCGGAGAGAACCCTCCTTGCTTTTTTCTACTGGTTACGGCTTCTGGTAATTTAGGCTTAATAAGTGCTTTAAGTAGATATTTACTTATTCCCTTACCAGCTGCTAAATCATCAACATTCCCTTTGGCTTTTAATTGACGTGGTAAGGCTTTTACAAATTTGATAATATCTTCATCAATATAAGTAAAAGCAAGGTTTACATCATACATTTGTGATATTCTACTTGCTTTAAACAAAATAACTTCTGTTGAGTTCTGCTTTATGTCAATAAAGAAATTTCTGGTATTAAATAATTCATCAAAATTGCTAAAGTTTTTTGGTATGGCATCAAGCGTAGGATGTGGATTAAAATTAGTTCCCATTAACTCTTTTACTTGGTATTTTCTAAAGCCAAAGTGATCAGGAGCTAAAATGTTTAATATTTTGTCGTTATGAAAGCGAGCTTTAAAAAGCAAGTTGTCATTTTCGAACATGCTATTCTCAGCAATGGCTCCAAATATTTTTTGAGCTGGAGCAAGCATCTTCTTTTTAAACTTATATCTATAGGCAATTTCTCGGAGCGCTGCTGTGAACAATTGATCGCTACCATCACCACCTAAAACAACCGGAAGGTTTTTGTCGTGAACTAGTTTCATAGCTGAATTATTAAGCATCCAACCTGATTCTGAAAACGGATCTCCTAGGTTTCTAACGAGGAAAGGAAGATCGTCAATTTCGCTTCCATCCATTAAATATTCATTATGTTGAGCTCCATTTTCTTCTGCCATCATTCTAGCAAAAGGGAGTTCCGAAAATGGGTTGTCTTTAAATCCTATACTATATGATTTTATTGGTCCTTTAAATACATCAGGAATGGTACAGATATTACCGCCTGAATCATACCCGCCAGATAATAATGCTCCAACTGTCTCATGCTCTCCAATTCTTCTTTTTATGGATTGTTTAAAAAGTCTATCATATTCTTCTAAGGCTTCATGCTCATCTATTTGAATCCTCTCTTCTGTAAATTCCTCAAAAGAGTATAAACTTTCAGTTTTAATTCCGTTTGCATTTTTTATTAAAACGTCGCCACCATGTAGTTTACTTACTCCAACAGATGATGTCAATGGAGATGGAATATAGCTGTACATTAGGTAGTTGCCGAGTGCGTCAGTATTGGGTTGGTATTCGAAACCCTTAAAGTTTTTCAATTGCCAAAACTGATTGGTGAAAACTTCATCATTATAATAGAACATTGGGCCTTGTCCATATCTGTCTCTAGCTACAATTAGTTCCTTGTCGTTTTGAACAATGATAAGAAATTTGCCATTAATTCTTTTAAACCCTCTATATGATTCCTTTCGAAACAATTCTAAGAGAATTTCAGTATCCGATCCTTTTTGAAGGCCAATAAAGTCGAGTAGTTCTTTTTTATTGTAAATAACACCATTGAAAACAAGGGATGCATTAGATGTATTAATGAAATCGAAATTTGAAAAAACAAGGTTTTTTATTTCTCCACTTTCAATTTGAGTATTGAGTTCATTCGTGATGTCATTATTGGATTTAAAAGATCCATAAATATAGGTTTCAGACATGGCGGTTGTTTTAATAATTAATTTCTTATATAAAGATAATAAAAAAAATTAAATTTGTGCAAGGATTAACACATGACAAAGACAAAATTAGATTATTATCCATTGGTTTCTATCATTACTGTGAATTATAACCACTCTGAAACCACATTAGAATTGCTGGAATCTATTTCCAAAATTAGCTATTCTAATATTGAAATTATTGTAGTTGATAATGCTTCACCCGATGATAACCCGCAAATCATTAAAGAAAAATACCCTTCTGTTATTTTAGTTGAAAGTGTCATCAACTATGGTTTTGCTGGAGGAAATAATTTAGGCATCATGAGAGCAAGAGGTGATTATGTTCTAATGCTTAATAATGACACCATAGTACCTGAAGATTTTTTAGAGCCTTTAGTTCTTAAATTTATGGATAATCCTGAATACGGAGCAATTAGCCCCAAAATCATGTATTATCATACTATGAATACCATTCAGTATGCTGGATTTACTCCCATTGATAACAGAACTGTTAGAAATAAGACTATAGGAAAAGGAGAGAAAGATCATGGACAATATGACCAAGACTATGAAACGGCATATGCTCATGGAGCTGCTATGATGGTTCCCATGGAGGTAATTAAGCATGTGGGAATGATGAGTTATGAATTCTTCTTGTACTATGAGGAAGCTGATTGGTGTAATAGGATTAGAAACCATGGTTACAAAATTGCTTATGTACATAATTCAAAAATCTTTCACAAAGAATCGGTGACCACCGGTAAAATGAGTGTATTAAAGGTTTATTACCTTACCCGAAATCGCTTGGTTTACATGAGGAGAAACATTAACGGGCAAGATTTCATTATTAGTATGTTATACCAGATATTTGTTGCTATTGGAAAAAATGCCTTTGCTTTTTTACTCAAAGGAAATATTAAGATGTTTTGGGCTTATGTTCGAGGTTTGTTTTGGAATGTGAAAAATGCCTTTAATGTCGAAATTCATGATAACCCATACCTTTAATCTGACGAATCTGAAATAGAAATACTCTTTTTGAATCCTCAATTTATTCCAATTATTATTTTTAGATTAATATAAGTCCAAAATATGGATTATTTTATCTTAATGCTAATATTTATTCATTGCTTAATCTGCATATTATCAGCTTTTTAAATTTGCAATCGTTTGCGAATTAAAGAATTGTTAAGTCCTCTTAATTTTACTTGTCCATTGATAGAAATTGGAATATCTTTGCTGCGTTATTTACGGAGGGTTATTCCGTCTGATACGTATTGATAATGAGTGTGCATTTTAATGTTAATAGAACCAAATAATAACTTCATTAAATACCTATGAGTTATATAGAGATAGATAAAGGTCATTTGACCAATTTAGAGTATGCCTTAAAGCTAGAATTAATGAGAACCAACAGAGGAGGTTCTTATGCGAGTTCTACCATAATAGGTTGTAATACCAGAAAGTATCATGGCCTGCTTGTGGCTCCTCAAGAGAATTTTGGCGGTGTTAATCATGTACTATTGGCAAATGCTGATGTAACAGTGATGCAACGCGACGCTGAATTCAATTTAGGAATCCATAAGTATAAAGGAGGTGAGTATTCACCAAAAGGCCATAAATATATTAGGAGTTTTCAATCGGATCCTATTCCTAAACTTACATATAGAGTTGGAGGAGTAGTGTTATCCGTGGAAAGAATCTTTAGTGAATCATTGGCACGTATCTTCATTAGATATACTCTGGAAGATGCGCATTCACTTACTACATTAAAGGTTCGTCCTTTTTTAGCTTTTAGAAGTATTCATGAATTAACAAAAGAGAATTCACATGCTAATACCGACTGTAGTCCTGCAAAAAATGGTGTGATGATGAATCTTTATCCTGGATTTACTCCTTTATATATGCAATTTAGTAAAGAGGTTGATTACAAACATGAACCTGTTTGGCATAAGGATGTTGAATATATGAAAGAAGCCAGTCGTGGATATGAAGCTCATGAAGATCTACTTGTATCAGGTCATTTCGAATTTACCATTAAAAAAGGAGAGTCTGTTATTTTTCAAGCATCTGTTGAAGAAGGAAGTCCAAGTACTTTCCTAAGAAGCTTTAATAATGAGGTTTCTAAAAGAACTCCAAGAGATAGTTTTGAGAATAACTTAGCGAATGCTGCTCAGCAGTTTATCATAAAAAAAGGTAGAAGTACTGAATTGGCATCAGCTTTACCATGGTTTGGTCGTTGGGGTAGAGATACTTTAATTAGCTTGGCTGGAATTACTTTAATTCAAGGGGATGTTGCCACCTATAAATCAGCTCTTGATACTTTAGTGAAAGAAATGAAAGACGATTTGTTCCCTAATAAAGGAACAGGTGAGGATAAAGATTTCTTATCATCAGATACTTCACTATGGTTTTTCCGCTCACTACAACAATATATTGAATTTACAGGTGATGAAGAGTGGGTATGGAAGAAGTATGGTAATCTTATGAAGGACATCCTAAATCGTTATCGTAATGGTATTGAGGAATTAGGTCTCTATGTTGACGAGAAGGGATTGGTTTATGCTGAAAAAGAAAACACTCCTTTAACCTGGATGGATGCTGTTCTTTACGATAAACCTATTACACAACGCCCAGGCTATGCCGTTGAAGTTAACGCACTTTGGTATAATGCTGTAGCCTTTGTAATGAATTTGGCAACAAAGAATAAAGATGTTCAATTTGTAATTGGATGGAATCCTGTTCAAAGGACTATAGATTCTGCATTCTTAGAGAAATTTACTCATCCCGAAAGAGCTTTGATTTGCGATTATGTTGCAAAGGATCATTGTAGCTGGGATGTAAGACCAAATATGTTATTTGCTGCTTCATTGCCCTATTCTCCACTGAACAATGAACAGAAGAAAAAAATACTAGATATAGTTAAGCAAGATTTGTTAACCCCAAGAGGAATCAGAACGTTGTCACCAAAAAATGGACATTATAAGTCTGTATATGAGGGTAATATTGAGGCAAGAGATTCTGCTTATCATCAAGGAACAGCTTGGCCATGGCTTTTAGGCGCTTATGCTGAGGCTTATTTGAAAATTCATGGAAAATCTGGATTGGCTGAGATTAAGAACTTAGTGAAAGGTTTTGAAGAAGAAATGAAGCTTCATGGTTTAGGTACTATTTCCGAATTATATAACGGAGACCCACCACACCATGGTAAAGGAGCAATTTCACAAGCCTGGAGTGTTGCCGAGATGAGAAGAGTCATTTGGTTGATAGAGAAGACAGAAAAAGATTAATTAAAAAAAACGCAACGAATGAAAGTATTGATGTTTGGTTGGGAGTTTCCTCCTCATATCACTGGCGGATTGGGTACGGCATCCTATGGTCTTACTAAAGGTTTAGTAAAACATGATGTAGATATCATCTTCGTGGTTCCTAAAGCTTATGGCGATGAGGATCAACGAGCTGCTAGAATTGTAAATGCGAGCGATATACCTGTTAATTATAAGAGCAAAGAAATACAAGAGTTTTATCATAGAATGACATACCTAGAAGTAGGAAGTAGCATTATGCCGTATGTGGATCCAATTGAGTTTGAAAACCTCCACCAAGAAGAAGGAAAACTATTAAAAGAAAAGGAACATTTGGTTTTAGGTGAAAAGTATGATTTCTCTGGCAAGTATGGCGCTAATCTTATGGAAGAGGTTGCTCGATATGCCTTAGTGGGTGCGAGTATTGCCAAACAATTTGATTTCGATGTGATACATGCTCACGATTGGTTAACCTATTCTGCAGGTGTTGCAGCCAAAGAATTAACAGGAAAGCCATTGGTTGTACATATGCATGCTACTGAATATGATAGAAGTGGCGAAGGACGTGTGAATTCCAATGTTTTCGATTTAGAGAAAATGGGAATGGATCAAGCCGATTTGGTAATTCCTGTGAGTAACTTAACTCGCAATACTGTAATAAGTAAATATGGTATCGATCCCAGTAAGGTGAAAACTGTTCATAATGCGATTGAACCTGTTGAGCAAGCCGATTTAGAAGTTAAGCGTTCTGTAAAAGAAAAAGTGGTTACTTTCTTAGGTCGTTTGACCTTTCAAAAGGGACCAGAATACTTCGTAGAAGCTGCAAAAAAAATCTTAGAAAAAGATAAAAATGTTCGCTTTGTGATGGCAGGTAATGGTGATATGATGAATCAGCTGATTCGCCGTGTTGCAGAATTGAAAATTGCTGATCGCTTCCATTTTACTGGTTTCCTTAAAGGAGAAGATGTGGATAAAATGTTCTTACTCAGTGATGTGTTTGTGATGCCTTCAGTTTCAGAGCCGTTTGGTTTAGTTCCTTTGGAAGCCATGAGAAGCAATGTTCCAGTTGTTATTAGTAAGCAATCTGGAGTTGCAGAGGTTCTTAAGCATGCCCTTAAGGTCGATTTTTGGGATGTGGACGGAATGGCAGACGCTATCTATGGATTGTTGCACTACGAATCTTTATCAAATATGTTTAAAGTAGAGGGTAAAGAAGAAGTGGAAAATCTGAAGTGGGAACATGCTGCAGAAAAAATTAAAGAATTATACCAAGAGGTAATATCAAATTAGAAATCTTAAAAAATATATATATGCGCTCCATTTGTTTTTATTTTCAGGTACATCAGCCTTATCGCATAAAAGATTATCGTTTTTTTAATATGGGAAACGACCATTATTATGATGACGAATACCTAAATAAATCTATAGTTGAAAGAGTAGCTCAGAAGAGTTATCTGCCTATGAATAATCTATTATTAGATTTAATTACCAAACATGGAAAAGACTTTAAAGTTAGTTTTTCAATTACCGGTTTGGCTTTAGATCAATTTGAGCAATATACTCCCGAAGTATTAGAGAGTTTTAAGAAATTAGCTGCAACTGGTCAGGTAGAGTTTCTTGCCGAAACCTATGCTCATTCGTTGGTATCTTTAAAAGACGATGGTGAGTTTAAGCGTCAGGTTGAAATGCACAAAAGCAAGATTAAGGAATTATTTGGTGTAGAGCCAGTAACTTTTAGAAATACAGAGCTCATATATTCTGATGATGTAGGAAGCAAAGTAGCAGAGCTGGGCTTTGATACCATGCTTACTGAAGGAGCTAAACATGTACTTGGATGGAAAAGCCCAAATTATTTATACAATCATCCAGAACATAAAAATCTGAAGTTATTATTGAAAAATTTCCGTTTAAGCGATGATGTTGCTTTCCGTTTTTCTTCTCAATCTTGGTCGGAATGGCCATTAACCACTGATAAATACCTTCAATGGTTGAAACAAGTAGAGAAAGACGAACAAGTGGTAAATCTTTTTATGGATTATGAAACATTTGGAGAACACCAATGGGCTGAAAGTGGTATTTTCGAATTTATGAGAATTTTACCTACTAAGATTATTGAGGATGGTGAGTTTGAGTTTAAAACTCCTGCTGAAATAGCAAAAGAAGCAAAACCTGTTTCAGAATTACATGTTCCATATCCAATTTCATGGGCCGATGAAGAGAGAGATGTTACTGCTTGGTTAGGTAATGAGATGCAAGATGAAGCTTTTGATAAATTATATGCCTTGACCGAAAAAATGAAAGGTATTAACGATGAGAAAATGCAAGCCGATTGGTTAAAACTTCAAGCCTCCGATCATTTCTACTATATGTGCACCAAATGGTTTGCAGATGGTGATGTTCATGAGTATTTTAATCCATACCCATCTCCATACGAAGCGTTTATTAATTATATGAATGTGCTTTCCGATTTTCAGATTCGTGTAAACGATATGACTGAGAACACTGAAACACCAGTGCAATTTGAGGAGGGTAAATTAAATATTGATTTCTCTGAATTACAAAAAATGACAGCTGCTCAAATGAAAAAGCTAATCGCACAGATTGATGTGGAAGATTTGGCCAAAGTAAAAGCAAATGTGAGTACAGAAGTAAACGAGAAAATAGAAAAGTATTTAGGCAAAAGAAAAGAAAAAGCTTTAGCCGATTTAGAGGAGGTAAAGTCATTCTCTAAAGAACAATTAGATAAAACTAAAAAGTTAATTCAGAGGTTTCTGTAAGTCTCTGATTTAATGGTGAATGTTAAAATTTAAGGGTTTGTTACTGTTTGTTTTGATTTTTCATATTCAACCAATGACAAGCCTTCACTTTTTTAAAATGATATTAAATGCAAACAAAAGCTAGACCAGATTATATTTTTGAAGTGTCGTGGGAGGTGTGTAATAAGGTTGGAGGAATCCATACTGTTATCGCTACAAAATTGAAGAGTATTCAACCAGATTATGGCGATAAATACATGTTTATTGGCCCAGAGTTGAATAAAGACACTCAAGGTAATACAGAATTTATTGAAGATAAAAACCTAATGGCCGATTGGAAAAATCAAATGGCCAACGAAGGTGTTGTCATTCGTATTGGAAGGTGGAAGATTGAAGGTTCTCCTATCGCTATCCTGATAGATTTTACCGCCTTATTTCCACAGAAGAATGAGATTTTAGGTGAGTTATGGGAAAAATATCAGCTTGATAGCTTGAGTGGTAAGTGGGATTATGTTGAACCCGCACTTTTTGGTTATGCAGCCGGAAAAGTTATTGAATCTTATACCAACTATTTTTTAAACATGGGATCTAAAGTTGCTGCTCATTTCCATGAGTGGATGACTGGTTCTGGAGTTTTATACTTAGAATCAAACGCACCTCAAATTGCAAGAGCTTTTACTACTCATGCTACTGTTTTAGGCCGTTCAATTGCTGGTAATGGACTAAACCTTTACGATGATATGGAAGCCTATAATCCAGAAGTAGTATCAACAGAGTTTAATCTCCGATCAAAATATTCTTTGGAAAAGAAAGCCGCAGAAAACGCACATGCTTTTACTACTGTTAGTGAAGTTACTGCTCGCGAATGTGAGGTGTTTATTGGCAAAAAACCAGATATTATTACTCCAAATGGATTTGATGATGCAATAGTTCCCAAAGGAAAATCATATCAAACCATAAGAGAAAAAGCTAGAAAGAAAATGATTTCTGTAGCTTCAGCTCTTAGTGGAAAAGATTTAAATGATGATACCTTTATCACAATTACCAGTGGTAGATATGAATATAGGAATAAGGGATTAGATATATATTTAGAAACTCTTAAATCTTTAAAGCCAAAAATTGAGCAAGGCAAGAATGTTTTGGCTTTCATTACTATTCCAACCGCTCATTTTGGTCCAGATGTAAATTTGGTGAAAAGATTAGCAGGAAAAACAACTGAAATTACCGATGCCAGATTAACTCATAATTTAATTGATTATGATCAAGACTCTGTAATCGAATTCTGCAATCAGCATGGTTTAAATAATCTTGGAGGGAGTGGCTTAACGGTTGTTTTTGTCCCTGCCTATTTAAGAGGTGATGATGGTGTGTTTAATATGGATTATTATCAGCTTCTATCAGGGTGTGATTTGAGTATATTTCCTTCTTATTACGAGCCTTGGGGTTATACACCATTAGAAAGCTTAGCTTTTGCAGTGCCTAGTGTTACTACTAACTTAGCTGGTTTTGGTAAATGGGTTCAGAAAGAATCCAAATCTATTGTTTCTGGTATTACAGTCTTAGAAAGAAACGATGAGAATAGTGACGAAGTAGAGGCCCAATTGGTTGATTTGATTCTGAATATGTTAAATGCTACTGATGCTGAGAAAGAGAAAACCTCAAAAGAAGCCAAGAAGATTAGCAAAACAGCACAATGGTCAAATCTAGTAAAATATTATTATGAAGCTTACGAATTGGCATTCTCAAAAGTAGCATCAAGCTCCGATGAGTTGAGTCCTGTTATTAAACCAATTTTAAAGAAAACTAATAATTTGACTATTCAGCAACAACCTGATTGGAAAAAGGTGTTGATTAAACCTGTTTTGCCAAAAGAAATAAAGGGATTAGATGTTCTTGCCAAAAACATGTGGTGGACTTGGAATATTGATGCTCGTGAACTATTCTGCTCTATTGACCCTGAACTATGGAATCAACTGGAACAAAACCCTATTTCCTTATTGGAAGAGATTTCTTCTGATCGTCTACAGAAACTGGTTATGGACATTCGATTTATGGAGGCATATAATTCTGTAATTGGAAAGTTTGAAACCTATATGGCAGAGCCTGTCCCCAATAAGGAGGATCTTACGGCTTATTTCAGTATGGAATTTGGTATTGATGATACCTTGAAGATTTTTAGTGGAGGTCTTGGAATTTTGGCTGGTGACTATTTAAAACAAGCCAGTGATAGTAATGTGAGTATGGTGGGTATTGGTTTGCTCTATCGTTATGGTTATTTCAAACAGCAAATTTCAGGTTTTGGTGATCAAATAGACAAGTATTATCCACAGAAATTTTCGCATCTTCCAATTCGTCCTGTACGAGATGCTAATGGTGATTGGCATAAAGTTTCTATTTCTTTACCTGGAAGAAATATGACTGCAAAAATATGGCGTGTTGACGTGGGTAGGATTCCATTATATTTAATGGATACAGATATTGAAGAAAATCAACATCAAGATAGAGAAGTAACGCATAAATTATATGGCGGAGATTGGGAAAACCGATTGAAACAAGAATTACTATTAGGAGTTGGAGGTATCAGGCTTCTGAATACAATTGGCGTTAAACCTTCAATTTTCCATGCCAACGAAGGACATGCTGCTTTTAATAGTATCGAGCGATTGAATAATTTAATGAATGTTTATAAACTCAACTTTGATGATGCTGTTGAAGTGGTTCGCTCAACTACTTTATTTACTACACATACCCCTGTTCCAGCGGGTCACGATAGCTTCGATGAAGAAACAATGAGAAGATATATTCCTCACTATCCTCATCGTTTGCATATCAGTTGGGAGCGATTCATGAACCTAGGCCGTTGGGTAGAAAATCAAGGAAATCAAAAGTTCTCTATGAGTGTTTTGGCCGCCAAACTATCGCAAGAAATGAATGGTGTGAGTCAAATTCATGGAAAGGTATCTCAAGATATGTTCAAAGGACTTTATCCAGGGTACTATCCAGACGAATTGCATATTAATTATGTAACTAATGGAGTTCATTATCCTACTTGGGCTGCTAAAGAATGGCAAGATTTCCATTATGAGACTTTTGGAAAAGATTTCTTGAGCAAACAAGATGACTTTGATGTTTGGAAAAAGATATTTGATGTGCCAGATCAAAAGATTTGGGATTTGCATAATATTCAGAAGAAGAGATTATTCGATTATTTAAAGAAGAGGTTAACTAGCGAAATGACTTCTCGTCAAGAAGATCCAGCTCACATCTTTAACGTGTTGCATAGCATGGATGAAAAAGCATTAACCATTGGTTTTGCACGACGTTTTGCTACCTATAAAAGAGCACATCTTCTATTTTCAAACATCGACAGATTGAAGAGGTTGTTGGCTAAAGTTGATAGGCCTGTTCAGTTTATTTTTGCAGGTAAGGCTCATCCTCATGATAAGGCTGGACAAGATTTGATCAAACGAATTGTTGAGATATCTAGGATGCCAGATTTTGTTGGTAAAGTTATGTTTATTGAGAATTATGACATTCACTTAGCCAAACACCTGATTAGTGGTGTTGATGTTTGGTTAAACACACCAACACGTCCATTAGAAGCTTCTGGTACTAGTGGTGAAAAAGCCATAATGAATGGTGTTATGAACTTTAGCGTGTTAGATGGTTGGTGGGCAGAAGGTTATAAGCCTGGTGCTGGCTGGGCTATTGATGAGCAAAGAACGTATGAGAATCAAGGTTTACAAGATATGCTAGATGCTGAGGTTATTTATAATACCTTAGAAAATGATATTACTAATTCATATTATGATGTCGATGAATCTGGCGTTTCAGAATCTTGGGTAAAGCATATTAAAAACACTTTCGCACAAATTGCTCCAAACTTTACCATGAAGAGAATGTTAGATGATTACTATAGAAAGTTCTATAACTCATTATTTGTAAGAGCGGGAAAAGTAAGAGCTAATGATTATGAATATGCAAGTAAAGTTACAGAATGGAAGCGTGATATATTATCTCAATGGAATAATATTAAAGTGGTTTCTGAAACACTTCCTCAAACGAATCAGGAAAATAGCTTAAATACTAATGATACTTTTGAAGCAAAAATAGAGTTAGATTTAAATGGTTTATCTTCCGAGGAAATAGGAGTAGAGATATTATTTGCTAAGAAATATGATAATGAGGTGACTTCAATAGTTCATAAGCAAGAACTTACTGTTAGCTCATCAAAAGATTTACATATTTACGAATGTAGTATTCCTATTTATAGAGCAGGAGTACATGACTATGTTTTCAGAATATATCCAAAATCAGATTTAATTGTTCATCCTAACTCTTTCCCATTAATAAAATGGATATAGAGAAATTCTATAAAAAGAAAATCCGGAACCACATAGTGATTCCGGATTTTTTTATCTAATAAAAAGATGAACTATTTGCTAATCTTTTCGTTTGTGATTTTTAAAATCTCTTGCTCCAATTCATTGGCTTTTCTTTCAATGTCAGCACCTCTTTTGAGGATGTCATCAACGAAAGTTTTGTCTTCTAAATCAGCACAATTAATTTTTACATTTAAATAAGCTCCCATTACAGCTGTACGAGCACAAAGAGCACCAACTCCAGCATCAGAAACAGAATTAGGATTTCCATATTCAGCCATTGCTTTAATGACATCCATGCTAGCTAAAGATTTCTCCATTACCATGAAAGGAACTTCTATTGCATATTTTGAAGCATCTTCTATGGCTTGTAATCTAGCAGCTTTTTCAGCATCACTTCCTTTTGGAAGTCTAATGGCATCCATTATTTTATTGAAAGCATTAGTATCTTCATCAACTAAATGTACCAATTGATCTTTAAGTTTTTGACCTGCCTCAGCTTGCTCAGAAAACTTCTCCCACTGATCTTCCCAGTTTACACCAGGTTTATGAGCAGAAAGATTAGCAACCATAGTTCCTAAAGAAATACCTAAAGCACCAACATAAGCTGAAATACTACCTCCACCAGGCGCTGGAGATTCACTAGCCGTTTCGTCTGCAAAAGCAGCTAAATCCATGTCGATAAGCTTTTTATCATTACCATCCTCAATGAGGTATTCAATAATGTTCTTTCTAGGATCGAAAGGTTTTAAATCATCAAGTCCCATTGATTTAACGGCAACCTTAATTAATTCTTCGTGGCTTACACCTAAAGAACGATTTTGCTTCGTTAAGAAATATCTTCCGGCTTCAAGCATTGCATCCAAAGGAATAACTCCAACTAATTCAGATCCAGAAACTCTAATTCCTCTGTCTAGCGCTTTTTTGAAAACTTCATCATAAGCTTCATGAACGGAAGTGATAGAGATATCTGTTAAATTCATGGAAATTTGAGCAATACCATACTCTTCGATAAACCAACCAATAGCTTTAACTGATTTTAAAGAGCCAGGTACCATTATTTTAGCTCCATTTTCGTCTAAAGCAGGTTTTCCAGTAATAGGGTGTCCTGTTCTTTTCACGCGACCTCTTTCTCTAACGTCGAATGCAATTGCATTTGCTCTACGAGTTGAAGTAGTATTTAAATTCACATTAAAAGCCACTAAAAAGTTTCTTGCACTAATAGCTGTAGCACCAGATTTAGGACAGAAAGTAGCTGGTCCAAAATCAGGTTTCCATTGTTCTTCTTTTAATTTCTTTTCTAAAGCTTCGTATTCACCAGAGCGAACGTGAGCTAAGTTTTTTCTTTCAGGACTAAGAGCCGCAAATTCGTAACAATAGATAGGGTATTCTAATTCTTCACCAGCTCTTTTTGCAAGTTGACGAGCATATTCCACAGTTTCTTCCATGGTAATATTAGCAACAGGTACTAAAGGACATACATCGGTAGCTCCAAAACGGGGATGTGCGCCTTGATGTTTTGACATATCGATTAATTCTTTAGCTTTTTTCATTCCTAGGATTGCAGCATCCATTACAGGCTCTGGTTCGCCAACAATAGTAACTACAGTACGGTTAGTGGCTGCACCAGGGTCTACATCTAAAAGCTTAATACCATCAACACTTTCTATCGCATCTGTGATTTGTTTGATGATGTCCATATTACGTCCCTCACTAAAATTGGGAACGCATTCGATTAATTTTCTCATAAAATATTTTTTTCAACTTGGTTGACTACAGGGTTTGCATATATATTGAGTAAAATTCGTTTAAAAACGTCAAAGCCATCTTTGTCTTTCCTAGTATTTAAGATTCCGTTGATGTGCTCCATGAATTTCCCTTCTTCCCATGCGTTATATTTGTCACTAAATTTAGTGCATTGGTTTACCATATCATAGGCAATGAAGTTTCCAGGAAATAGCTTGAAATTTTTATGAATTTGAAGATCTATTTGATCTGCTAATTCTTTAAAGTGATTTTGGATTTTGTCAGAGCTTAAATCTAAGTCTTCCTTTTTTAAATGTTTGCCAAAAGCTAAATGTACACGGCCTTTTTGTTGGGTAATTCCGGTGATGATACTTTTCATATCTTCTGTACCATCTTTTTCGTATTTCCCGGTTAGTTCTATCTCAGATAATTCACCAGCTTTTAAAAGGTCACAGCTATCAAATTCATATGAGATACTAACTGGAACAATCTTCAGGCTTAACAAATATTCAATTTTTGCTTCTTCACTATCCATGGCAATCATCTTTAATACACCAGGATTAGTTTTGTCATTCCCATCTTTAGTTCTTCCTTCTCTGTGACTAATCCAAATGGATTGTTCCTTTTCAAGTAGAACATGGCCAATGTATTTTGATAATAACTTAGAGTTATTAATCATTTCTCTTGTAGGAAGATTTCGATTAACTATAAAGTTTTGGTTAAGTTTTACAATGTCCGTTACTAAATCGGAGCTAAGAAGGTTGGAACCTATAGCCGTTTCACCGGTTTTAAATTCATTTTGATAAAGTACATAAAAAAGCAAAGAACTATCTAATACAATATCTCTATGGCTAGAAATAAATAAATAATTTTCGTTTCTCTTAATATTTTCATACCCGCTAATGGTAAAATTATCCATACTCCTATCTATACCAGCTTTGGTGGCTGGATAAATAAATTGTTCTTTAAATGCCTTTACGGTATTTATTTTACTTAATTTCTTTGGTAATGTATCGTCTTCCCAGCTAGGATAAACGTGATTTACAAGCTTATGAAAAACAGAGTTGTTCACGTATTTCTCTAAAACACTATTAACTTCTGAGTCTTTATATGGTCTTATTGATTGAAAAATGTCCACAAATATTTTTGTTGCAAATTACGTAAAAAATATCAATACTTATTTGGCTAGCTTATAGATTAATTATAAATGCATTATAAAAGTTCGTTTTTGCGGGTATTACTGATTAGTTGCTAGTGAAATATACTTTCAATGCTGAGTTGTGAAAAAATGAAATTCTATGATAATGGTATCGTATCATTTAGATATTCAGGTAAATGAGGTGTTTTTAATATTCTTATAAATATCTTAAGGCATGAATAAAAAATTATTAATTTAGCCTCACCATAAAAAGAAATGATTTGAAAAAAATTGCTGTAGGAATGGATTTTTCTCAAGGAGCAATGAATGCCCTTGACTATGCTGTGGATGTGGCTGTTAGTACAAAAGCTGAAATCACACTACTATGGGTTGAACCCAACACTTCAGATAAGGTGTTACCTGGCGAAAAAAATGAAGTACGTTATGATGCAAAAATTGAACTTCAGGATTTGGTAGAAAAAACCATAATAAAACACCCCGATTTGAGACTGGGTTTTAAACAAAAAAGAGGAAAAGTATATCAAGAGATAGCTGGTTTTGCTAGTCAAAATCAAATTGATATTGTCATCATAGGAACTCATGGAATAGGGGGCATAGAAGAGTTTTGGGTTGGAAGTAATGCCTATAAAATATTAAGTTATTGTCCTTGCCCTGTAATTAGTGTAAGAGCTGATTATAAGCTTGGAGGAAGTATCAATAAGATAATTTTACCTATTGATGATTCCTTGGATACTACTAGGAAAGTGCCTATGGCTGTTGCAATTGCGAAAAATTTTAATGCCGAAATTAGAGTCTTGGGTGTTTATGATAGCGATTTGGGTTCTATTAGAAGACGAACAGACAAATATGTAAGAGTAACAGAGGATTATTTAATAAAAAACGATGTTGTACATAAATTTATTCATTGCACATCAAATAATATATCCTCTTCACTCGTTAAATATGCAGAAGGAGATAAAGCTGATTTAATAGTTATTATGACCGATGAAAATAAAGTAACTTCTGATATTATTATGGGAAGAAAGGCTCAACAAATTATTAATCAATCTCCAATTCCTGTTTTGAGTGTAAAACCAGATAAAATGTAGTTTAATAAATGAATAAAATTAAGTTATTAATTCTTTTGCTGTTTATTGGTCCATTTGCTTTATTAGCACAGGATCAATTCATGCATCAAGATAGTAAATTAGATAGTTTAATAGTCTTGCATAAGCGAATCAATAGCCTTGATAGCTTAGTTCCAGGATATAGAGTGCAGATTTTTTTTGAAAGTGGTAACTACAGTAAGGATTTGGCTATGGGAACTGCTGAAAAATTTCAAGAAGAATACCCAGAGGTACGATATTATTTGTCTTTTGACGAACCTTACTATAGAATTCGCGTAGGAGATTTTAGAAGTATAATAGAAGCTAAAGGTTTCTTAAAGGAGATAATTGGAGATTACCCAGCCGCTTTTGAAGTTAAGGATAAGATCTATAATCCATCTTTGTATTAATTAAAAAAAATTGTATATTTACGCTATCATCAAATAACCTATTTATGAAATCAATTGTTGTAGGAATAGATTTTCAGAACCAATCATACTCTGCTATGAAATTTGCAGTGAACATGGCAATTAAAGTAAATTGTTATGTGATGTTGGTTTTTGTAAATAAGCCCGATAGATCAAAAGATATATTTCAACGTCATAAAAGTAAAATTTATGAGGAGGTTGAATCAAGGTTTATTAATCTTATTGATAAATACTCAGACATTTTAGATAAAAACCGCTTTAGCTATAGGATTAGAGAAGGTAAAATCCCAGAAGAATTAGATAAACAAGCTGTTGAAAGCCGTGCCGAGATGATTGTTGTTGGAACTCATGGTAATACAGGTCTTAAATTATTTAGTAGCTCTATGGCTTTCGAAATTGTAGAGAATAGTGCAATACCTGTTGTAACTATCAAAGATGGTGCTCATATAAACACCGAAATAAAAACAATTCTTGTACCTATAGATGCTACTTTAGAAAGCCGACAAAAAGTACCTTTTACTGTGAGGCTTGCAAAGTTATATGATGCAGAAATTCATATGTTAGCTATGTATCATAGTAAAGTAAAAATGGTGAAAGAGAATATTATTTCATATACTCGTCAAGCTGCCGAATACCTAGAAAGACAGCAAGTTAATTTTATTGTTAAGTCCGTTGAAACTGATGATATTGTTCAAACAACTATTGATTATTCAGAAGACATTAAAGCAGATTTAATTTCAAGTATGACAGTACAATTGTCTTTAACTTCTAACCTTTGGAAAGGAACTTTTGCAGAGCAGTTGATAACAAAGTCACACATTCCAGTGTTAAATATTCAACCAAAAGAACTGATTAAGACATTGAGTAGATAATATTATCTTAAATAAAACAAAGACAAAGGCTCTATCAAATATTTGATAGAGCCTTTGTCTTTGTTTTATATAGGTTTGACTATTTTAAGTGTTTTGACATTACTTCTAACAATTCTGAAGTTCTAATAGGTTTTAAAATATAGTCGTCACTTCCGGCTGCAAAACTTTTTTCTTTTTCACCTGCAAAAGCATAAGCTGTTTGAGTAATGATAGGAATGTTCTTACCTAAATTCTTGATTAATCGGATTGATTTGTATCCATTCATAATAGGCATGTTGATATCCATTAGTACCAAATCGATTTTGGTATCAGTTTTACAAGCTTCATAAGCTTCTTTACCATTCTTAGCCCAAAGGATACTTACTTGAGTTCCTTTTATTGCGTGAACAATAAATTTATAGTTGTGATTTACATCCTCAACAATTAAAACTGTTTTTCCTTTCCAATCGTAATTCTTATTATTATCTGTCATATCGAATATCTTTTCCTACATTTATCTATCAAATTTAAGTATATTTTTTCAATTTGTCAATAAAAAAAAACAAACAATCTTGATTTTCCTAATTTCTACTGATTTAAAGGGATTGAATTTTAAAGTTAATAGAAAAAGAAAAAGGAGCATTTTTGCTCCTTTTTTATGTTTAATATAGATTAATTTCTATTCATAGCATTTAAATCATCAAATGCTCTAAGAAGTCTAGTTACAAAAGCATCTTCGGCCGCTCTTAAAACTTTTCGAGGATCATAATACTTCTTATTTGGAATATCATCACCATCAGGGTTGCCAATTTGAGCTTGAAGATAATCGTGGAATTTTGCTTCGTATTCTCTCAAACCATCCCAAAATGCCCATTGTGTATCGGTATCAATATTCATTTTGATCACACCGTAAGAAATAGCTTCTCTAATTTCTTCTTGACTTGAACCTGAACCTCCGTGGAATACAAAATCAACGGGTTGCTTAGCTGTGTTAAATTTATCCTCAATATAATTCTGAGAATTTAAAAGAATCTTAGGTGTTAGCTTAACATTACCAGGTTTATAAACACCATGTACGTTACCAAAAGATGCAGCAACAGTAAAGTTAGGGCTCACTTTTAAAAGTTCCTCATATGCATAAGAAACTTCCTCAGGTTGAGTGTATAATTTAGAAGTATCAACATCGGTATTGTCAACTCCATCTTCTTCCCCACCTGTAATACCTAATTCGATTTCTAAGGTCATACCCATTTTACTCATTCGAGATAAATACTCCTTACAGATAGAAATATTCTCTTCAATGGGCTCCTCAGATAAATCTAACATATGAGAACTGAATAATGGTTTCCCATTCATTTCGAAAAAATCTTCACCTGCATCTAATAGGCCATCAATCCAAGGTAATAACTTTTTGGCGGCATGGTCAGTATGTAGAATAACTGGGACACCATAATGTTCAGCCATTTCGTGAACATGGTATGCTGCAGCTACTGCTCCAGATATAGAAGCCTGTTGCTCATCATTTGATAAAGCTTTTCCAGCATAAAAACTTGCACCACCATTGCTCAATTGGATGATGACTGGTGAGTTTGCTTTTTTAGCAGCCTCTAATACTCCGTTTACTGAGCTTGTTCCAACTACATTTACAGCTGGTAAAGCAAATTGATTTTTTTTTGCTAATTCGAATAATTTCTTGACATCATCACCGAAAATAACACCCGGTTCCATATGATCTAAAATTTGGTCTGACATATCTCTAAATTTTATGTTTGGTTCTAAATTTAAAGTCCCAAAGATACAAATATTGCTATTTGCATACCATATAAATATGACTATCTTTGAGATAAATTAAAAAATCACCACGGAATTTGTGTATTGTTATCAATACACAATAAGCTTAAGTTGCAATTCTTCATGAAACGTTTCATATTAAGCATATATAATAGATTTTTTGGAAAATCAACATTGTGGTTTCTCCTTTGTGTATTTGTATCTAATTCTAGTTTCTCACAGTTTTCCGATATCCATTCTTTTGAATTAGAAAAAGATAAAAAACAGTTATTAAATTCACTAGATAGCATATCA